>CBEUCC010000092.1:0-10215 GCA_965541515.1 uncultured Thermoplasmata archaeon | reverse complement strand
GCACCTTGAGCGCGCCGTCGAGGTCGCTGCCGCCAACGAGTTCTCGCCGTTGCTGTCCCTCGCGCACACGACGCTCTCGTGGCACCTGGTCGACCTCTTCGGTGAGACGGACCGGGCGATTGTCCACGCGAACAAGGGGCTGGAGATCGCCACGACCCTAGGCAACCGGGTACTCATCGGCGGCGCGCACGCGGCGCTCGCCAAGGCGCACTGGCGCTCCGGTAACCTGCAGTCCGCGCAAGACCACGCACGCCGCGGGATGGAGACGGCCGAGAAGAATTTCACGGAACGGATCGTGCCGATGGCGCTGGTTTCCACGCTGCTCTCCGAAGTGGGCGATGCCGAGGCCGGCGAGCAGATGGCCCGGGAGCTCCTCGAGGCGGCCGAGAAGTACGGCTCGCCGATGGAGATGCTCGCTGCGCGCCGGTCGCTCGCCCGGGCGCTCGATGCGCAGGGCCGGTATGAGGACGCGGTGCGGCTCCTGGCGCTTTGCCACGAGACCTACGGGCGGATGGCCCTCTCGTGTGACGCGCCCAACCACATCGCGATCCTCGACCGCCTGATCCGCATGGAGGTCATCCGCGGCAACATGGACAGCGCGCGGCGGTGGTTCGACGCGGCCAAGGCGCGCCTGTCGGAGGTCGACAGCCCCATCGGCGGCGCGCTCCAGGCGATGGCGTTTGCCCACCTGCGGCAGATCGAGGACCCGTCGCTGGCGGCGACCTATTACTGGCGTGCCGCCGACACGTGGCGCACGGTCGGCTGGCGGCTGCTTGAACTGAAGATGCTCGTGGACTGCGCCAACGTTTTGGAGCGCGCCCGCCAGACGGCGGCCGGCGAGCCGGACGGAGTACCCGGTCCGGAGGCCATCGAAGCCCGGATCGAGGAGCTGGCAGGCGAACTCGACGTGCCCCGCCCGAACCCACTTGGCGGGTCGCCGCTTGCGTGAAGGCGCGCCTGCCGGACAAGTATATCTCCGGCCCCCCCGGCTCGCGTGAGGAGCGCGCCGTCGTGACCCCCGAGCCCCCCCCTTCCGACGCGCGGGCGAAGCGAACGCCTTCGAAACCGGCACCTGCGCCCGCACCCACGCCGGCACCTGCGCCTGCACCCGCGCCGGCACCTGCGCCTGCACCCGCGCCGCCGGAGCCCTATCCACCGCAATACTTGCCCGGGGGGTACCCGGGTTCGGCCGGCCCACAACCGCCTGCCGCCTACGGAGCGGCACAAGCCAACTACCCCCCCGCTAGCTACCCCGCACCCGGCGGCTACCCCGCACCCGGCGGCTACTACCCGCCTTCGCCCTACCCGTACGCGCAAGGAACCAGCCAGCCCGGGACCGGTGCGGCCGCAGCCGCGGCCGTGATGTGGATCCTGCTCATCGTCCGGGACGGAGGGTTTGCGCTCTTCCTTGTGGCCTCCCAAGGGTTCCTCCTCGGGCCGCTTGTAGCACTTGGCGACGTCATGTGGCTGGCGGTCGTCCCCGTGATCGGCGCGATTGCCGCCGGCTACGTCGTCTACACCGACATCACACGGAAGCACTTCGAGTCGGGAACGATGGCTGCCGTGATCGCGGTCGGCGCGAGCTCGTTCCCGGGGATCATCCTCATCGGGCCCTTCGGGATCGGCCTGGGTGTCGCCGCCCTCGTGCTCCACTACATGGCGCGCAAGGCCTTCGTAAAGGTCGACGTCTACGGGCGTCCAACCGCCTGATTGGACGTGCGCCCCCGCAACGATGCCAGGAGCTGGCCGGGGGCGGCACCCGTCTTCTTTCCGGGGTTGAGGATACCCTCCGGGTCGAAAAGCTCCTTTATCGCCTGCATCGGCGCGAACGCCGGGCCGAAAAACTCGGGCAGGAACTCCGACCGGAGGAGGCCGTCCCCGTGCTCGCCGCTCAGGGTGCCTGCGAGTTTCCGTGTCTCCTCGAACACCTCGCTTGCGACTCTTGCCAGCCGCTTCCGGTCCGCCGGGTCGTCGAGGTTCAGGTAGGGGCGCACGTGCAGGTGACCCGCACTCGCGTGGCCGTAGGCCGCCGCCTCCAGCCCGTGGTCGTCGAAGATGCGGTACAGGTTTGCCAGGTGGTCCGCTAGCCGGTCCACCGGGACTGCCGTGTCCTCGACAAACCCCACGGGCACCCGCGTGCCCTGCAGTCCCGATAGCATCGGCTCCACGCCGCGGCGAATGGCCCAGAGCTCGTCCATGGTTCCCGGGTCCGTGGTCGCCTGGTCTCCAAACGCCAGGCGCGTCTCCTTGCGCAACTTCGTCCAGGCGGAGAGCATCCCCTGCTCCACCTGGCCGACGCTTGGCCCCACGTGCTCCACGAAAATGGCCGCTGCGGCCTGGCGCGGCAGCAACGGCGCTCGGTCCGGGTGGTGCTCATGGACGAGCCGCACCACGCGGTCGTCGATCATCTCGATGGCAGAGGGACCCGTCGAGAGCGCGAGGGCAACCCCCCGGGCCGCGGCCTCCAGCGAGTGGAAGAGGAAGAGGGTGAGCCCACGCGCGGCGGGGATGTCCACGAGCCGCAGCGTCGCGCGCGTCACGATCGCGAGGGTCCCCTCGGACCCGCAGATGAGTTTCGCGGGGTCGAATACGCCGTCCTGTAGGGCCTTGTCGAGACGGTAGCCGCTGCTCGACTTCTCGGATACCGGGAAGTGCCGCTCGATGGCGTCCCCAAAGCGCGCGATGATCTCTGGCGCTTCCCGCCAGATACGCGCGGCCCGCGTATCACCGGACGAGAGCGCCCTATGCTGGGCGCCGCCAACCGGAACCGCGCGGGTCGCCATGGTCTCCCCGTTCGAGAGGAGGAGGTCGAGCGACACCACGTTGTCGACCGTCGCACCCCAGAGGAGGTGGTGGAGCCCACTCGCGTTGTTCCCAACCACACCACCGACGCGCGCGGACTCCCACGAGGAGGGGTCCGGCCCGTACCGCATGCGGTGGGGCGCAGCCGCGTCATTGAGGCGCGCCAGGACGACGCCCGGCTCGACCGTGGCCGTGCCCCCCGTGGGATCGACTGCCAGGATCCGCTCGAAGCGGTCGGACACGTCCACGATGAGGCCGGCCCCCAGGCACTGCCCTGCCAGTGAGCTGCCGCCAGCGCGCATCGTGAGACCCACCCTCCACTCGGCGCAGAACACGAGCGCTGCCCGGACATCCTCGAATTCACTGGGCCGCAGAACCGCGGCCGGGAGCACCTCGCACTGGGACTCGTCGCGCGCATAACGCCTGCGTGCCGCAAGGTCGAGCAGGAGTTGCCCCTTGACCGCACGCAAGAGTGCACTCCAGTCGGGATCTGGTGCCGCCAACGCCGCTCGGGATGGGCGTCTACCTACAAGTCCCTCGCGCGGCTAGGGCGCGTCGGCACTCGCAATCCCTATATGCCCCACCTCGATCCCCCGCACGCCTGCTCCGCGGGCAGGGGGGGAACCACGCGGTCGAAGGAGTTGCCAAGCTGCGGGCTCGCTTCGCGCTTGCTTGGGCCTCGACGGCGGTGGGCGTGGCCCTCCTGCCCGCCGTCCCGTACGTCCTCCTGCCATTCCTCGACGTCGGCCTCACGTTCCTCATCGCGGCGATCGTAGGCCTGCCGTTCCTCGTGCAGGGGCCGATCTCGGTCGCGCTCGTCCGCCAGCGCGAGACCCTGCTCGCGTTCCTCGAGCGGCTAGGCCCCGGGACACGGATCGAGAAGAGCTCGCGGTTCACCTTCTACTCGTACTTCGTCTGGATCCGGACGACCCACGAGGGGGTCGAGCACCGCTTCGGCTACGGCTATTGGCCCTTCGCTCTCCGCAAGCGGCCGCACGTCAAGATGGTGTGGCCCACGACGCGCAAGGGGATATCGTTGCAAAACCGCAACCGCTTCAACCAGTTCAGCGCCCGCTTCAACACAATCGAGTACACCTACCTCAAGAACTGGCACCTGCAGCTGCGCGCCTACCCGACACGCGACGAGACGTGGTGGTTCAAGCTGTACCTCTACGGCGGCGCAAAGGCGAAGCAGGAGCACTTGTGGGAGTGCTTCCAGGTCTGTGTGGAGACCAAGGAGAAGCTGACGCGCAGGAACCCGGCCTTCTAGCCGGCGCGGCACGTTCAAGAGGCCGCAGGCACCCTCCGGGCATGTGCGGCTCCTGCGTGACCGGTCGCTTTCTAGCCGAGTCCTCATCCTCCTCGAGATGCGCCGCAAGCCACGCGCAACGCTGCGACCACTCGCGCGGGCCGTGGGCCTTACGGCCCAGGCCGTCTCGGGGTACGTCAACAAACTCGGGGACGAGGGCCTCGTGGAGCGGCGGGACGGCCTGTGGTCGCTCACCGCCCGGGGCGAGGACTTCCTAGGGAAGCAGGTGGCGGAGTTGAAGGCCTTTGCCGACGCATCGGTCCGGGAACTCGTCCGCGTCGAGTCGTGCACCGCAATCGCCGGCGCGCGCACCGCGGCCGGCGCGCGGGTCGGGCTGTTCATGGAGCGGGGTCGGCTAGTCGCCTACCCCCGACGGAAATCCCCGTCCAAGGGGGTCGCCGCAGGCAGCGCGTCCGCCGGCCAGGACGTGCTCGTCAACGAGCTGACCGGCATCGTCCGGATCCCGAAAGCCTCGCTCGTCGTCCTGGAAGCGCCCCCCAGCCAGGACGGCGGATCACGGGCGGTGGACGCCTCCGCACTGGCCAGGCTCGTGCGGCGCCTACGGGACGCGCGGTGGGGCGCGCTCGATGAGGCCGGCGAGGGCGTCTTGCGCAACACAAGCGTCGACTGGAACTTGGAACTTGCGCCGCTCGAGTCCGCGCGGGCGTCGGTCACCCGCGGGGCCACGACCGTCCTGGTCGGCGGGCCGGACGCGGTCGCGCGCCTCGTGGCGGCGTTGGAAGCGTCCCGTGCCGAGGGGCGGCTCCCCTCGTTTGCCTACGAGGTGCTGCGCCTGCAGCGTAGGGCCCCGAAAGGCTAGTCGGCCGGCGCCCACGGGCACGCGACCTCGAGCACCTCGCGCGTCCCCCGCTTCCAGTCCTTCTTCGTGTAGCGCAACTTGCCCTTGCGCGCGCCATACTCGAAGACCCCGCGCGTCAACTCCACGTCGGAGCGTAGGTACGACTTGACCCGCTCGCGCTCGCCGCGCCGCCAGAGGGTGGGCACCATCCGCGGGTCGTCCGTCTTCCCCTTCCCGAGGTTGAGCTGGGCAAGGTCGTTGAGCCCGATGCGCACGCCCGTCTCCTGGTGCAGCACCTGGAGCATGTCGAGCGTCCTTTCCCGCAAGCGGTCGATCCGGTCGCGGCCGGTGTAGGGCTCCATCACGAGGTAGTCGAACGCCAGCACATTGTGGCCGACGACCCTGTCGGCCGCAAGGAGCGTCCCCACGAGCAATTCGGCCTCGTCCTCCTCGAAGAACTCCACGTCCTGCCCGACCCCGACGCCGGCAACCGCGATCCCAAGCTTGCGGCACAGGCGCGCTTGGTTGGCGTTGCGCTCCTCCCAGTCCATGGCGGGCCACTGGGGCTCGACGTCCTCAAAGAGATTCAGCGTTTCGAGGTCGAAAAAAACGGTAGACATAGGAATCGGCGCAACGGGGGACTCCTAGTTCACCCTTTCCGCCTGCTCGCCGTTGCCCCGTCCGCGGGCGGCTGGCATGGGCCCCGTGGCCAACCAATATACGACCGCCGGCAGATGACCGGGGACGTGGCGACCCCCGCCCCCCTAGCGGACGAGATTGCCATCCGCATCCGGGGCATCACCAAGCGCTTCGACAAGCTCGTCGCCGTTGACCATGTCGACCTTGACGTGCGCAGGGGCGAGATCTTCGGGCTGCTCGGACCCAACGGCGCAGGCAAAACGACAATGATCTCCATGCTCGTCACCATCCGGCCGATCACCGAGGGCACCGCCTCCGTCAACGGGTTCGACGTGGCCAAGGAGCCCGCGAAGGTGCGCGCCTCCTGCGGCATCGTTTTTCAGGAGCCCTCGATCGACACGATCCTAACGGCGCGCGAAAACCTCGAGCTCCACGCGCGCCTTTACGGCGTCCCCAAGGACATCCGCGCCGCCCGCATCAAGGAGATGCTCGAACTCGTCGACCTCGCGGAACGCCAGGACTCGATCGTGAAGACCTTCTCCGGCGGGATGAAGCGCCGACTAGAGATCGCCCGCGGGCTCCTGCACAGCCCCGCCGTGATCTTCCTGGACGAGCCCACCCTCGGGTTGGACCCGCAGACGCGCCAGCACATCTGGGAGTACATCGAACGGCTCCGGCGAGAGATGGGCACGACCTTCGTGCTCACGACCCACTACATGGACGAAGCCGACCGGCTCTGCGACCGCGTCGGGATCATCGACCGCGGCAAGATCCAGGCGCTTGGCACCCCGCAGGAACTCAAAGACCGGCTCGGGGGCGACACCGTTGTCCTGGCGATGGCCGACCCACCGCTCGAGGCGTTCAAGGCCCTCCCGTTCGTGACGAGCGTGGAGTCCCGCGAGGGCTCCGTGTGGCTCGCGGTCGAGCGGGCGGCGTCCAACTTGCAGCAGATCATGGAGGCGGCCGGCAAGCGGGAGGTCACGGGCGTCGAGTTGCGCCGCCCCACGCTCGAGGACGTCTTCATCAGCCTGACCGGGCACGCGATCCGCCAGGAGGAGGGCGCCTCCGGCGGGTGGATGCAACAGGTGATGGATTACCAGTCGTCGAAAGACCGGTGAGGGGGTCGCAAGGACGGGCGAACTCGAGGGGCTCTACGCCATCTGGCTGCGCGAGTTCAAGGTCTTCCAGCGCGAGCGGTCACGCGTCATCTCGGCGATCGCCCAGCCGATCATCTGGCTCTTCCTCCTGGGCTACGGGCTCGGCGCGGCGGTCGACGAGTCGGCGATCAGCGGGCTCAGTTACCAGGAATTCCTCTTCCCCGGTATCGTAGCGATGTCCGTCATGTTCGGCACCGTCTTCTACGGCCTCTACATCGTTTGGGACCGCAAGGTCGACGTCCTCAAGGAAATCCTCGTTGCGCCCGTGTCGCGCGTGACCGTGTTCTTCGGCAAGGTGCTTGGCGGCGCGACGGACGCGATGATCACTGCGACGATCCTCCTGGTCTTCGGCGTCTTTCTCGTCGGCGTCTCGCCTGCGGGCGTGCTCGCGGGAATCGGCATCGGCGCGCTGCTGGCGATCGGGATGGTCTCCATCGGCCTCACGTTGGGCGCGTTCTTCGAATCTTTTGAGGGGTTCCAGGTCGTCGTGACGTTCATGATCTTCCCGTTGTTCTTCCTCTCGGGCGCACTCTTCCCGATCGACGGGCTCGACCCGACATTTGCCGTGGCCGTCCAGCTCGACCCCGTCACGTACGCCGTGGACGCGATGCGCGGGGTCCTCGTCGGGGTCCAGCACTTCCCGCTATGGTTCGACCTGGCCGTGCTCGCCGCCTTCGACCTGGGGATGATCGCGGTGGGCACCTGGGCCTTCCGGCGGATGAAGCTCTAGCGCGCCGCGGTGGCCTGGGTCTGATCGCGGAGCTCAAAGAGCGCAGCCTTCGCGGACTCAATGTGGGGCCGGGGCATCGCGCCCTTGTGGATCCGCAGGATCCGCCCCCCCTGCGCGATGACGAACGTCACGCGCCTGGGGGTGACACCGAGCAGGCCCAGCGCCCCGTAGAGCCCGCTGACCCGCTTCCCCTCGTCCGCGAGCAACCGGAAATTCAGCCCGTACTTCCTCTTGAACGAGGCCTTCGAACTGACCGTGCCCGTCGAGACCCCGACAACCACCGCGTCCAGCCCCATGAACATCTCCGCCTCGTCGCGGAACGTCTGCGCCTCCGAGACGCAGCCCGGCGTGAAGTCCTTGGGGTAGAAGTACAGGATGACGTTGGACTCGCCCACGGCGTCGGAGAGCCGGAAGGGCTTGCCCTCGTCGTCGGGTAGCGTGAAGTCGGGGGCCGGGTCACCTTCACTCAATTCCACCGTATGGGGCACCACCGTGCCGGCCCAGTTTGCCCAGGGCAATAGGCGTTGGGTTTGTGTCCCTGCGCCCCCCCACGGTGGCGGGCGCACCTGCGCGAAAGACCAAATGCGCGCAGGTGCGTTTCGCGAGTTCGTGACGCGCCCCCCGCCGCAGAGCGAAACGGTGCTTTGCCTGCAGTGCCTCGAGCCGGTGCGCGGGGAGGACCTGCCCGTCCACATCGCGATGAGGCACAGGGTCCCCCTGGTGGTGCCCGGCCCCGACGAGGGAAAAGTCCCCACGGAGCTCCGGAGCTCCCCGGAGTTGCTGCAGGCAGCGGCCATGCTCGCGGCCGGGAAGGACGAGGACGCGCTCTATGCCCTGGAGGCGGCGGTAGAGCGCGACCCCCACGTCAGCGAAGGGTGGTTCCAGAAGGGGATGCTCCACCTGGCGCGGGGCGAGTGGGCGGAGGCACTGTTGAGCCTGGAGCGGGCGCTCGTGGTGGACGAAAGGGACCCGCGCGTGTGGGTCGCCAAGTTCTACGCGCTCGAGCGCGCGGGCGGACGGAGCGCGGAGGCCGCGCGCTGCCTGATCCGGGCGGCCGACCTCGACCCCCTGTTCACCCAGCAGTGGATCGCCAAGCGTTTCACCGAGGACGAGTTGCGCACGCTGCGCCGGCGGTACGGGGAAGGGCAGGGCCACTAGATTGCCCGCGAGGCGACGGCCCACGGCAGTTGCCCGCGGATCATCGACTCGAGGCTTCTGCTCTCGGCGCCCAGCGCCCTAGTGCGCCGCTCGTCCAAGCTCAAGGTGGGGTCGAAGCCGACCCCGGAAGTGGATGACCACGCCCAAGTCCCCACCGCCGCGCCGCCGACCAGCGCGACCCGGGGGGCGGTGGAGAGCGCGCCCGCACGGCGGCGCGCGGGGGGCGCCACGCGCGACGCTATGCGGGGGGGTGCAAGCGCCGCGAGTCCCGCCTTGCCCGCAAACCGCACGGCGTCAAACGCAGGCAGGAGCGCGGGGTGATCTGACCGGGGCGCCACGAACGCGCGCAGCAGCGCCGCGTCCTCCTCTATCATGAAGTGGGCCTTCCGGCCCCCCTCAAGGTCGACCTCGTCGACGTACCCGGCCAGTTCCTCAATCGTCCGGCGAGCGGCCGCGCCGCTTGCGCCCGACCACCAGGCGAAGTCGTCCCTGGTGGCTGGGCCGGCGACCTTCAGGAAATAGATGGCCAGCTCCTCGAGGAACGACCACCCGTCGAGCATCGACTCCACCTGGGCCGCCAGCGCCGGGCTCTCCGCGTAGCTCCAGCGGCCGTCGAGGGCCCCGGCCTCCGGCGCCTTCACGGCCCGCCCCCGGGCGCACAGCTGGTCGAGCACCGCCCTGGCTTGCGCCGGGCTCCCCGCGACCGGCGCGACCGAGGCCACGGGCGCGGGCTGGCGTGAGAGCACCGAGAGGAGGGGGGACGAGGCCTGCTCGAACTCCTGCTCCTGCGCTCGCACCCGGCGCGATCGGCGCGAATCCCTGCGCAAGCGGTAGAGGCGGGCGGCGACAAAGGGCGCGACGAGCGGTGCCGGCACCAGTACGTCGCCCAGCCCGTGGATCCAGTGGGGGACGAGCGGGTCGCGCCCTGCCACGAGCCGATCGACGTCGGCGGCCGCGGGCCGCGGCCTCACACGCGCCCAGAGCGAGAGGTAGGCCGACGGGCCGGCCGCCAGCGGCGGGAGGTGCTCAAGCGATTGCGTGAGGGACTCGCCGGGCTCTAGCAGGTGCCACCGCCCCGCACGCCACTGCCGGAGAGCCGCCCGCGAAATGGCGCGCATCCCCCTTGGCAGGGAGGCCAGCCGTGAAATAGCCGCGCAGTCGCGGGGGCGCTTCAAGCCTCGTAGGGCACACCGCACGCGCGCGCGAGCCGCACGAGCTCTTCGTCGGTGATCCACTCGATGCGCAGGTAGTCCACGACCTCCGCGTCCGTCATCCCCAGCCGGCGCCCCTCCTCGACCGCGACCTGGTAGGCCTCGATCTCTGTCGGCCGGTCGACGTACGCAAACCGGCGGTCATAGAGCTCCTTCCCCTCGCGGAACTGGCGCACGTGGATGAGCTCGTGGACGAGGTCGAGGTACAGGCTCAGCTTGTCGCCGGTCTGCAGGTAGTCCTGGCTGATGACGAGGGTCCCGTCCGTGTCGTCGACGTACGCGTACCCCGGCCCCACCGCCACCTCGACGTGGAACTCACCCACCTGCGCGCGGTCTTCCTCCGACGGGAAGACGCGCGCAAGCGCGGGAGACTCCAGCAGGCCGAACGCCACCTGGTCCAGGCGGTAGAC
>CBEUCC010000091.1:0-10219 GCA_965541515.1 uncultured Thermoplasmata archaeon | reverse complement strand
GGACGCCTACACGCGCCGCGTGATGTCCCGGTACGGCGCCCTGCACGCCGGCACCAAGGCGCCCTACGGTGAAGTCCAGAGCGCGTGGCACCATGCGGTGCGGCCCCGCGCGGAAAGGTACGCCGCGCTCCACGCCGCCATCATCGAAGTTGGCAAGGCCCACTGCCAACGCGTGCCGCGCTGCCTTGCCTGCCCCCTGCGACGAAGTTGCGCCATGGGGGTCAAGGCAGCTCCCGCGCGTCGCGGCCGCGGCTAGTCCCCATATCCCCTGAGAGGTGGGAATATTTATCGTGGGTGGCCATTGCCCACGGGGTGTCACCAACCGTGGGCCGCACAGTCAAGAAGACGACCATCGACCTGGACATTGACCTCTTCAAGCGGCTCAAGCAGTTCTCGCTCGACGCCGACAAGTCCGTGCGCGTCATCGTCTCGGAGGCGATCGCCGAGAAGCTGGCGCGCGAGGCGCGGCGCGAGGGCGCCATCCCCGCGACGGGGCGCCTGATCAAGCGAAACCCCGTGGCGGACGCGATCCTCACGGAGCTGCTCACCATCTTTCCGGAGGAGCTCGCGGTCCGGCTGCTCTCCCAGAAGTGCGCAGAGAACGCGATCACGCCCGAGGGCCTGCGGCCCGGCGACCTGACACCCACCTTCATCGACGCCCTCGCGCGGCCGGTCGAGATGATGAACCCGGAGCGATCAAAGGAATTCAACCACAAGATGCATGCGCTCGCAAGGGGGGTGGCATGAGGTGTTCCGCGGTACGCTTCCGGGGATGGACCATGTATTCCATACGGACCCGCCGGCAGGCTCCATCATCACCATCGTGGGCGGGGCGGGCACGCTCAAGTCGGCGCTCTCGTACGCGATCCTGTCGGCGCGGCTGAACAACCACCCCGAGGAACGCGCGACGTACATCACGTTGGAAGAGACGAAGGCCGGGCACCTGGCGAACCTCGCGAGCCTGGGGATCGCCCCCAACCCGAGGATCACCGTCTCGGACATCGCGTCCTTCCGCGCGGACATCGGCAAGATCGGGGGAGGCGCGTTGCGCGAGCAGGACTACCTCTCGCTCATCCGGAAGCGCGCAACGAGTGAGGACGACGGAGAGGACCCGAGCCACTTCCTGGTGCTCGACTCGCTGAACGCACTGGAGGCGGCACTGCCCACGGAGCCGCGGAAGCTCCGCCGGCACCTGCAGGACTTCTTCTTCGACCTGCGCTCGAACAAGGTGACGACACTCGCGCTCATCGAGACGATTCACGTCGATGACCGGCCGGAGTACTTCCTGGTCGACGGGATCGTGGAACTTGGCGTCACGCGCCACGGCTCGGACTTCAAGCGGTACATCCACGTGCGGAAGATGCGTTCCTGCAAGCACGAAATGCGGCCGTTCCTGCTGGATGTGAGTGACAGTGGCATCCAAGTGCTGGGGGAAGTGATCGACTGAAGGGCCGCCGCGCAAAGCGCGCGGCCGAGGGTGGGAAGAAACCGCTCGGGAAGCGACGCGCCATCTTCCGGAGGCCGGCCGTCGCCGAGGCGCTGCGGTCGCTCGTGTTGCTCGTCGACCTGGACGGGACACTCGTCGACTCGGAGCAGGTCAACCACCGGGCCTTCCTGCAGATATTCCGCGAGTTCCACCTCGAAGACAAGATCGGGACGGTCTTCGAGGGGCTGGCGACGGGGCGCGACTTCGTGGGGATCATGGCAGACATCGGGCTCGACCCAAAGACGCGGCACCTGATGGAGCGGCGGATGGAGGAGATCGTGCAGGCGGAGGACCTGCACGTGATGGCGGGCGCGGCGGAGGCGATCCGCGCGCTTCGGGAGTCGGGCGTCAAGTTCTCGATCGCGACGCTCAACGTCTCCAAGAAGGCGCAGCAGATCCTGCGCGCCAACCGGATGGACGACCTCTTCGAGTCAGATCTCGTGGTCGGGTCGGACAACCTGCCGTGGGAAAAGCCGAACCCCGAGGTTGTGTTCGAGGTGCTCCGTCGCTCCGGGCGATCGCAGGCGATCGTGATCGGCAACGCGCCGCGCGACGTGATGCTCGCCAAGAACTGCAACCTGCCGGTGATCTACCTGAAGCAGCGGGTCCCCGCCTCCCCGGCGATTGGCCAGGCGGAGGAGGCGGTCGAGGTGTTCAAGGAGCGGGTGCGCGAACTGGAGCAGCGGTACGACCACCAGAAGATCTTCTGGGCAGGCGCGTGGGCGGAGGTCCCCGACCTGGTGTCGGAGATTGTGATGCGCACGTGAAGGCGGCCCCGCTCGCGCGGCGGCGCTCCCTCATGCGGGGGCCGGCATACGGTGCGAGGCGCGCTCCCTCTCCAGCATGCGCATGTAGGGCCCGTGCCGCGAGTAGCCGGACCGTCGGTAGTAGCCGCGGACTCCCACCCCGGCGGTGAC
The DNA here is from genome assembly GCA_965541515.1 of uncultured Thermoplasmata archaeon. Classification (GTDB taxonomy): domain Archaea; phylum Thermoplasmatota; class DTKX01; order DTKX01; family DATEUP01; genus DATEUP01. The sequence continues at coordinate 7,816 of CBEUCC010000091.1, read as the reverse complement.
CCACAGCGCGGGGCTCTGCCACTCGTCGAACACGACCCGCTCAACCGCCGCAAGGAGGTCCGCGCCGAGCCCCTGGTGTTGGAGGCGGTCCGGTGCCAGGGCGGCCGGGGGCTCGCCGGCGCCTGCGTCGGGGCCGGCGAGCGAGGCCAGGCGACCCACAACACGCAGCTCGCGCAGGAAGCCATCGCCCTGGGCTGTGCCGGCCGCGCCGTCGCCCCCGGCGCGCCGCGCGCGCGCGAAGGCGTGGAGCGCCCCCTCCCGGTCGGTGAGTTGGAGGAAGACCTCGTCGCCGCCGGCGGCCCGGTAGTCCGTCCGCTCCATGTGCAACGGCCCCCCAAGGTCCACGTCGCCGTTCTGGTTGGCCCGGTGCCCCGCCTCGCGGCAGCGGATGCAGACGCAGCGGCCGCCGCGTGACGCGAGGACTTCGCGCGCAAGCTGCCGCAGGTTGCTGTGGGCCGGCCCCGCCGCGATCATGGGTGTGGGAATGTCCCGCTCCACCCGCTGGATCCGCACATAGGGGGGGACCAGCGCCTTGAGGTCTGCCACGACCGACGCGGCTGTCTCGTCGTCGTAGGGCGCGTACTCGCCCCGCCGCCATGCGTCGTAGAGCGGTGTGCCCGCCATGACGAGCGTCGGGTAGACCTTGAGCTGGTCGGGGCGGAAGTCCTCCCGGTCAAACAGGCGCCTGAAGCCTTCGCGATCCTTCGCCGGGTCCATCCCCGGCATGCCCGGCATCAGGTGGTAGCAGAGCTTGAGGCCCGCGTCCTTCGCGTGTCGCGTCGCGGCGACCACGTCGGCCACCGTGTGGCCGCGGCGCGTGTCCGCAAGGACGGCGTCGTCGAGGGCTTGGACGCCCACCTCCACGCGCGTCGTCCCGTAGGAGAGCATGCGCGACACCTCGGCCGGCCCGCACCAGTCGGGTTTCGTCTCGACCGTGAGCCCCACGCACCGCGCCGGGGCGGCCTCGTTGCGTTCGCACGCCTCCTCGAGCGTCCCGGCCCGCGTCCCGTTCATCGCGTCGAGCGCGCCCTTCACGAACTCCTCCTGGTAGTCCCCCTCGCGCGCGGGGAACGTGCCCCCCATGACGATGAGGTCGACCTTGTCCGTCCGGTGGCCGAGCGCCGCAAGCTGCGCGATCCGCCCGTGCACCTGGTCGTGGGCGTCGAAGCGCGCGCGGGCGCCCCGCATCGCGGCCGGTTCGAAGCCCGTGTACGCCTGCGGCGAGCCGGCCTCCACGCCGCCCGGGCAGAATGTGCACCGGCCGTGGGGGCATGGAGCGGGGCTCGTCATGATTGCGATCACCGCCACACCCGAGAGCGTGCGCATGGGCTTTGCGCGCACGAAGGGGACGAGCCGCGCCCGCAGCGCGGGGTCCAGCGCCCCGGCCGCCGCGAGCAACTCGGCGTCCGAGGGGACGGCCGCGCCACCGGCCGCACGCGCGTGGGCGACCTTCAGGCGGTGGACGGCGTCTTTCCCGCGGAGCTCCCCCGTCTCGAGGCGGCGCGCGAGGTCTTCGAGAAACGCACGCGAAACCGACATCCCGGGACGCCCCTTGCCGGCTGCCGCCCGCCCCCCAAGCGCCTTGGCGCCCGGCGGCGGCGCTCAGGTGTTGTCCATGAGGGCGCTGATCTGCCCGATGAGCGCCTTCTTCGGCACGGCACCCACGACCTTCTGCTCGAGCTTGCCCTTCTTGAAAATCAGCGTGGTCGGGATGCTCATGATCTGGTAACGCATTGGGATCGCGCGGTTGTCGTCCGTGTTCAGCTTACCTACACCGACCTTCCCGTTCATCTCGCGGGCGATCTCCTCGATGATCGGGGTGAGCATGCGGCAGGGTCCGCACCACGGCGCCCAGCAGTCAATGACCACGATGTCATACTTGGAAACGAATTCATCGAACGAGGCGTCGGTAAGTGCCGTGGGCTTTCCTTCATCGGTGGTCATGCGGGGTCGACCTCAGGGCCGGTATCTAGTCGGAACGGCTTAAGATGACGCTCTCGAACCGTTGCGTGCCAGATACCGGGTGCACTTCAACTGGGGTTCCCGATTTAAGCGTTTTTGCCTGGGTGACACGCGTCCAGGGGTGCGCACGCGCGTCCCGGCTAGCGCGCCGCCATTCTGCGAACAGTTAATACGGGCCAATCCGTCGGCACGTCTCCTTGATTCGTGTGCGGTATTCGCGCGCCGGCCGTGGCCGCAACACGGCTGGCGCGCTGCTCGGTGTGCTGCTACTGGTCGCGCCCACGCTCCTTGTCATCGCGCCGGCGGCGGCGGGCGCCCCTACCCCGCTAGCGGTGGGTCAGCGGGTCGCGTTCTTCGAGGACTTCACGAGCGGCACACTCGACCCCGAGCGCTGGGTGCTGCCCACCCCCTGGGGGCTCGAGCGGGCGCGTATGCGGCCGTGGGACTTCCAAGGCCTCCCGCTCAACGACACGCCCACCCCGCACCTGTCGGACTCGCCCTTCGACCAGGGCGGCCGCTACCGCGAGCAGACCCGCACGTGGGTCGAGACCAATTGGATCGACCTCTCGGCCGCAGCCTCAACGGCGCAGGCGCTCCTATTCCACCGCTACGACATCGACCCGTCCGAGGACACGGCCTTCCTGATGGCCCGCTCGGAGTCGCGCGGGTGGACGATCATCGGGCCGGTGGCCGGCTACCCGACGCTCAACGGTTTCGCGGGTTCGTCGTCCGTCTTCACCGGGACGACCTTCGACCTCTCGCCGTACGTGGGGTCGCGCGTAAAGCTCGCGCTCGAGATCGTCTCGGGGACCAACGGCGTCACCGGCGACGGTTGGCAGGTCCAGAACCTGCAGGTATCCTACTCGACGACGGCGGCGCTGCCTGACTTCGTGGCAAGGGAGTTGCAGCTATTCGACGGCGGCGGCGGGCGGATCTTCACGGGCACCGCCGGCCAGTCCATCGAACTGCGGCTGCACGTCCAAAACGGGGGCACCGCCTCGCCGCCGCGCGTTGCGCCGGTCGTATTCTACGACGGCTCGCCCGGCAGCGGCCGGCTGCTCGGGCGCGCCGACCTGCTGCCCATTTCGGCCGGCGAGTCCGGAACCGCTTCGATCTGGGCCATGCTCGGGCCCGGTGACCACACGTTGACGGCGACAGTGGACCCGGCCGGGGGGACCGACGAGCTCTCACGGTCGAACAACGCAGCGGAGGCGCAGATCACGCTCGAGCCGCCGTCGGGCGTCGACCTAGTCCCGCTGGAGTTCACGATCGAGGCCGGCGGCATCAGCACGACCGGCGCGCGGCCGGGCGACCCCCTCATCGCGAACATCACGGTCTCGAACCTGGGCTCGGCCGGGGTCGCCTCCCCCTACACGGTGGGCCTCTTCCTCCGGCAGGGGCCGAACACGACGGTGCTGCTGCAGGACAAGTCGTCGGGCGTGGGAATCGCAGCCGGAGAGTCGGTCACCGTCCCGATTGCATTCAACGCCGTCGCAGGCGACCTCACGCTCGTCGCCGTCGTCGACACGCAGGGCGCTGTCGTCGAACTCTCCGAGGCTAACAACGAACTGGAGCGGACGTTCCCCGTGTCGGACAGCCCCGGGGTTGACCTGCAGCTCGAGGGCACGGAGATCCTGCGCGGGGGGGCACCGTCCTCGGAGGCGGTCGAGGGAGAGTTGCTCCAGATGACGACGCGGGTCAGGAACGCCGGGACGACGGACCTCCGGGAGTCCTTCACGGTCGCGGCGTACCTCGGGGACCCCGACGCGGGCGGAGAGGTGGTCTACTCGCGCCGCATCGCCGGGGGTCTCATCGCGAACCAGTCCGTCGAGGTCGCGGGTTCGTGGGTCTCCATGATCGGTGTGCGCACACTCTACGTCTACGCCGACGTTGGGCGCGAGATCTTCGAGTCGAACGAGTTGAACAACAAGGACTCGGACTCGGTCAGCGTGCGCGCGGACAACCGCGTGAACCTGGTAGTGACCGACGTGGCCTTCACCGTCTTCGGGACGGAGGTGCAGGAGACGCAGGTGGGCGCGCCCGTAGAGATTACCGTGACGGTCGCAAACCACGGCGTGGAGACGGACGTCGACGGGTTCCTGTCGCTTTCCCCCGAGAACCCGTGGGTCTACCCGGGCACGACCCCGCTCGAGACGCAGCGCCTGCCGCTCGTGATCCCGCGCTCGGGCGAGGCGACGGTGACCTTCTCCTGGAGGGCCGTCTCAGGGTCCCACGTGTTCTTCTTCGTCGCGGACTACGCGTTTACGGTGAGCGAGACCAACGAGTTCGACAACCTCGCGGTGCGCACGCTCGAGGTGAGCCCGGACTCGCCGGACCTTGCGGTCGGCGGCGTCTCCGTGCGGTCGCGCAACATCGAGGTGGGCACGCTCTACTCGCAGCTGAACGTGACCATCCGTTGCGAGGTGACCAACGCCGGGATCAAGATGGTCGACCAGGCGTTCACCGTCGAGGTCTGGGCGGGCCAGCCGGGCGAGCTCGGCTCGGTGCGTTTGCACCAGGAGACCGTCCCGGCGCCGTTCTTCGTCGGGGACAGCGTCCAGGTGGAGGTCCAATGGCTCGCGGGGTTCCCCTCGGGTGGCCAGCATGCGATCGTCGTGGTGGCCGACCCCGACGGGACAATCGTGGAGAGGGACCGCACAAACAACATCGGGCAGAAGGACGTGACCTACGCGGCGTCGGCCCAGCCCAACCTGCAGATTGAGTCCGCGTCGGTGTACAGGGGCGGGGTCTTGGTGATCGAGACCGACGAGGGCGAGGAGGTCGAGGTTCGACTGGTGGTCGTCAACACATCGCCGGTCCCCTTCACCAAGAGCACGGTCGTCGAGGTGAAGGACGGGTCGTCAACGGTTTTCAGCGCGCCCATCACGCGACTGGAGCCGGGCGACCGCCTCGACTTCGCCTTCAACTGGACGGCGACAGCCGGGACGCGCCTTCGTGTGGAGGTCAACATCCTCGGGGAGGTCCCTGAGAGCGACTTCGATGACAACGGGCTCGACGTGCAGGTACTCGTGTCAAAGGTCGTTGAGACGCCGTGGACCCTCTACGCTGCAGCGGGCGGCGCCGCGGCGGCGCTGGCGCTCGTGGCGCTACTGCTGCTGCTGATCGTGCGTCGGCGTCGGCGGTCGCGGGCGGAGCCCGCGGGGGAGGAAGGCGGCGAGGAGAAGCTTGCCCCGGAAAAGGAGACCCTTCGGGAAGAGCACGACGAAGAGGCCGGCAAGGGGCCGGGCGGCGACGAGGGCGAAGCGGGCGCCCCGGCCCAGGAGTCGGCGGGGTCCAAGGAGCCGGAGGCGCCTCCAGGCGACTCGGAAGAGGTGGAAAAGGTGGACGAGGCGACCGAAGCGGAAGAGGCCGAGGAAACGCCGCGGCCGACCGTGTGCCCCAAGTGCGGCGACCCGGTCGAGGCCGATTGGCAGCTGTGCCCCAGCTGCGAGACGCCACTTGGCTGACGGCCACGCAACCAGGCAGGCCGGCCAGCAAGGTTTTTTCACCCCACCCCCGATGCCGCGGGCGCCCCGGAGCCAGACGATGCCCTTTGCCCCCAATGCCGCCCGCACCGCCGAGCTCCTGAAGGCCATCGGCCGCGGGTCGGTCGAGGAGCTCTTCAGTGACATCCCCGCGTCCGTCCGTGCCGGGCTCGAGGGCCTCCCGGAGGGGATCGGAGAGGGCGAGGTGCTCGAGGAGGTGGCCGAGATCCTCGAGCGGAACGTGACCGCCGACGACGCCGCGTGCTTCCTCGGGCAGGGCTTCTACAACCGCTACCAGCCCTCGGCGGTCCGCTCGATCGTCGGGCGCTCCGAGTTCTACACGGCCTACACGCCCTACCAGGCGGAGGTCTCGCAGGGCATGCTGCAGGCGCTCTTCGAGTACGAGTCGATCGTGGGCGAGTTGACCGGCATGGACGCGGTGAACACGTCCATGTACGACGGCCCCACGGCGCTTGGCGAGGCCGCGAGGATGGCCAACCGCATGAAGGAGGGGGACACGTTCCTCATCCCCCGCGCGATCTCGGCGGAGAAGAAGGCCATCCTGCGCAACTACCTCGTCGGGACGTCCGGCCGGGTCGAGGAGGTGCCGTTCGACACATCGACGGGACAGGTGACGCGCGAGGCCCTGGAGGCCGCGGCGTCCGCCCACAAGGTGTTCGGCGTGTACATCGAGTCGCCAAACGCCTTTGGAGTCCTCGAGGAGGTCGTCCCGGAGGCGCGCGAGGCGGTCGGCGCCGGCACGCCGCTCATCGTGGGGGTCGACCCGCTGGCCCAGGCCGTCCTCGAGCCGCCGGGGTCGTTCGGGGCAGACATCGTCATCGGGGAAGGCCAGGGCATCGGGATCCCGCTGCAATTCGGCGGCCCGACCACGGGGATCTTCGGGTGCCGCAGGGAGCACGTGCGCAAGATGCCGGGGCGCCTCATCGGGATGACCAAGGACAGGGACGGGCGCCGCGCGTTTTGCATGACGCTGATCACGCGCGAGCAACACATCCGCCGGCAGAGGGCGACGAGCAACATCTGCACGAACGAGTCGCTGCTCTCGCTCGCGTTTGCCGCCCATGCTGCGCTGCTCGGCCGGACGGGGCTTAAGGGCCTGGCCGAGACGAACATGGCAAACGCGCGCGCGATGGTCGAGGCGCTGCGCGCCGTGCCGGGCGTCCGGGTGCCCCACTTTTCAGGACCCTACTTCAACGAGGTCGTCGCGGGGCTCCCGTGCCCTTCGGGGGCGCTCGTCGACGCATGCGTCGAGGACGGCGTCATCGTCGGGCACCCCCTTACGGGCGCGTTCCCGGAACTTGGCGAGACGGTCGCGCTCGCGGCGACGGAGCTCACGACCGCCGCGCGGATCGAGAGGTTGGTGCAGTCGCTCAAGCGGCGCATCCCCGTTGCCGCCAAACTGGCTGTGGCAAAGGGAGGCGGTCCGCCATGAGCGGCCCGACATTCCGGCAGGCGAGATACGACGAGCCGCTGCTCAACGAGCTCGAGGGGTCGCGGTCCGACGCGTGGACGGGCCGGGCGCTCAAGGAGTTCAAGGCGAGCTGGGTGCCCCCCGCGATGGCGCGCAAGACGCCGCTCACGCTCCCCGACGTCTCCGAGCCCCGGGTGGTGCGCCATTTCACCCGACTGTCGCAGATGACCTTCGGGATCGACTCCGGCCCCTACCCGCTCGGGTCGTGCACGATGAAGTACAATCCGAAGATGAATGAGGACGTCGCCGCGATGGCGAAGTTCGCGCGCCTCCACCCGGGCGCCCCCGCGGCCGCGTCCCAGGGGATGCTGGAGATCATGCACCGCCTCCAGGGGTGGCTCGCCCAGATCTCGGGGATGCACGAGGTGACGCTCCAGCCGGCCGCGGGCGCGCAGGGCGAGTGGACCTCCATGCTCATCACGCGGGCGTTCCACGCGTCGCACGGGGAGGGCCGCCGAAACGAGGTGGTCGTCCCCGACTCTGCCCACGGCACGAACCCGGCGTCAGCCGCGATGGCCGGGTACGACGTCGTCGAGATCAGGTCGAAGGACGGCGCAGTGGACCTCGACGCGCTATCGGCCGCGGTCTCCCCCGAGCGCACAGCGGCGTTCATGATCACCAACCCGTCGACGCTCGGGCTCTTCGAGCGCAACATCGAGGAGATCGCCCGCACCGTCCACGACGCAGGGGCCCTCCTCTACTACGACGGCGCGAATTTCAACGCGATCCTCGGCAAGACCAACCCGGGGCGCATGGGCTTCGACATGGTGCACTTCAACCTCCACAAGACGTTCTCCACACCACACGGCGGCGGCGGCCCGGGGGCCGGGCCGGTGGGGGTCGACAAGGAGCTCGCGCCGTTCCTGCCCGTGCCCAT
>CBEUCC010000090.1:0-10402 GCA_965541515.1 uncultured Thermoplasmata archaeon | reverse complement strand
AAGCCGTTCCTCGACCGCGTGCCGCCGGGGATGGAGGTCGTGCGCGTCGGGAACGAGATGGACGTGGAGGGGCGCGAGGACCTGCCGGAAGAATCGGCGCTGTGGGTGTTTTCGGTCTAGGGTTGACTAGAGCTGCCCCAGCGCCTCGGCCACACGCCCCTTTTCCACACCCGTCGACGGCGTCCCGAAGACCGCGCCCTTCGAGTTTGCAACGATCCCCGCCCCGATCATCGGCGAGCCGTAGTTCACAGTCCCGATCCCGACCTCGACCTTGAAGAGGTCCTGCAACTGCTCTATCTCGTCGTCGTCGATCTTGGGGTGCGCAAGCAGGCCCCGCTCGGTCACCTCCGCCGCCGACCCCACGGTGTACAGGCTGGCGACGGTCCCCTTCTCGACCTCCACGCCGAGCGTGTCCGCGATCGCCTGCACCTGCGCTTTCACGAGCCGCGGGTGCACGAGCGCCGCCCTGTCGTTGGCCAGGATGAGGTTGCCCGCGGCGTTGAGCCGCCCCTCCAGCAACTGCACGTTGAGCCCCGTCTTCTTCATCGCCTTGACCTCGTCCCGCGTCGCGATGTCCCCGACGACGATCCCTGTACGGTTCGCGGTGAGCAGCGTACCGACGACGCGCGTCCCGCCGACGCTCACCACCGTCGCCTCGACGCCAAGAGCTCTCTCCATCGCCTTGACGGCGGCCGGCGGCGAGGCTACCGGGACAAAGACGCGTTCCTCCGTGGCCTCCGCGAAGACGCCGAGGAACGGGTCGCCCCCGAAGTCGACCGCCTTCAGCGCCATGTCAGGAACCTCCCGGGAAACGTCGTGGGGGCGCGCCGGGCTCCGGCGCGCTCACCAAAGGGGCAGTGCGACCGCCCGGACCCGCGGTGGGTGCCGCGCGGGCGCCGTCAGTCTCCACCCTCTTTCCTTTTCGCCGTCTTCTTGGGCGCGCTCTTGGTGGCGCTCCCCCTGACGGGCAGGGGCGCGGACGGGGCCTTCTTCTCCTCTTCCTCGTCCTCTTCCTCGTCATCCTCGTCGGAGGCGGTCGAATCTTCCTCCTCGTCCTCTTCTTCGTCTTCCGCCTTCTTCTTCTTGCCCACGTCCTGGCGCGCCTCCCGGCGCGCCTGGCGGGTCGTGTGATCGACGCCGGGCAACGACAACTCCAAGCGTGCGTCGCCCCCGTCCTCGGGGTCTTCGTTGAAGAGAACGCGGACCTTCAGGACGGACCCGTAGCGCACGCTCGTACGCCGTGTGAGCCGGGGCGGGCCACCGCCCTTGGGCTCCTCCCACTCGGCCGGGCCCGCAACGTGCTCCCGCCCGCGACGCCAGATGGTCATGTTGAGCGAGTCGTCGATCCAGATCTTCCCGTCCGGGTCGTCGTCCGTCGTGACCGCGTCGAGCCACTGGGACTTCACGTGGCGCCGCACGAACCGTTTGATCCGCGGGACCGCGGCTGCCGCCCGTTTGGTGCGCGGGACGCCCGTGAGCAGCCGCCGAAGCGGCACGGTGACAATCATCTCGTTGACGTCCTCGTCTCGACGAGCCAAGTGAAACCACCCCAGTACACGCTCGCCCTAGCGCTTGATCCGGTTCCGGCGCCACTGGTGGCGCTTCGGGTGCTGCCGGAACCGGCGCAGCGTCCGGATCATGACCCACCCCGGCACGCGCCGGTTCGACTGGGCCTTCTTGAGGAGTCGCTTCTTCTTGGCGCCGGGTTTCTTGTTTGCCATCTTGCACTACCTCCGTTCGATCTTGATGTCCCTCTTGCGCGGCACGACCTGACCAAGGATCTTCTTGAGCGTGTCGTCGTCGATCATGTTCCTGAGACGGCCCGACTGGTAGAGGGATAGGAGCTGGTCCTCGACAGAGGCCGCGATGTCCGGGTAGGCGGTTTTCAGGCGCCCGAGGCGCTCGCGCGCCTCCGGCGTAAGGAGGCCGCGCAGCACGAGCTGCCGCTGCGTCTCCGCCTGCGCCGCCTGGTCCGACTGTGCTTGAGCCGCCTCCTGTTGGTGTGCTATTTCCTGGAGTTTCCTCCGGCGTATGGCCTCCAACTCTTCTTCATCCGATGACATCGGGCACCTGCCTAGACTTTTCTACCGTCCCCGGCGCGCCCCCCTAGTAGTACTTCGCGAGTTCCGGGCTCCGCGCGGCGAGGTCCTTCATGACCTCGTGCGCCACGTTGTCGAGGAAGGACTGGCCTTTGGGCGTGATGACGGCCCCGCGGTTCTTGGGTTCGCTCGCGATGAGCCCGGCAGCCTTGAGCTGTTGGAGGGACTTGCGCACCACGCTGCGGCTCGACTTGCGCGCGTGTTTGGGGGCCGAGCCGTTGTCCGCGTTGCCGCCGAAGTTCCCTGCGAGCCGCTCCGTGCCGATCGGGCCATTCAGGTAGACCTTGCGCAGGATGGCAGCCGAGCGTACATGCCACCAGTCCTTGCGGACCGGGGGCTTTTCGCGGTGTACCCCGGTCTTGGCAAACGCCGCCCACTCGGGCGCCTGGATCTCCTTCATGCCCTCGAGCTGCTTGGCGGCAGCGTCAATGATTTTCTCCGCTGGGACATCGAAGATGGTGGTCATCCGCGGGCACCGGGAAGGCGGCAAGAGGGGTGCTTGTATATAACCTGTGGGGGGCCGCCAGGGGGGAGCCAGATGCTCCGTTTCCAGCCCCGCGGCCCGGCGGCTCAAAGTCGGTCCCATTTGGCGGTTGGGGCGCCCAAGTCCCGGATCGGCGCCTCGCAGACGGGGCACAGCAGTCGCATCCCCGCGGTGATCCGCCCGACCTGGTTGAAACGCTCGAGGCAGGTGTCGCACAGGAACTCACCGCAGTCGTCGTGGCGGTGCGACGCGCCGCGGATCTTGCACGCCGAGCAGTAGAGGCGCGGCCGCTGCGGGAGCGGCGGCGCGACCGCGTCGGGGGCTGTCCCGCCCGCGTACCGCGAGCGCTCGCGCGCAAAGGTCGGCGACGCGTGGGCCGGCTCAGGCGAGGCCGTGTCGAAGTGAAACTCGGGCTCCTCCTCGCGCATGCGGGTGCGCCCCCGGCGCTGCGAGGCGCCTTCCGCGTCGTCGGGGGGTGCCCCGAACTCGTCGGGGCCCGAGCGTACCTTCCAACCCGCGTCGTGGATCGAGGAGATCGTGATGTCGTTGGCCGGGATGTCGAGCTCCCGCTCAAGCGACGCGAGCACCTGGAGCACGCGCTTCGACCGGAGGATCCCGGCGCCAAGTGTCACCGACACCTCCCGCAGGTTGCGCCTGCTCGGCGGCAACTCGACCGCCTGGGCGACCGACTGCTCGAGCTCCGGCGTCACCGTCTTCTGGGGGTCGATCCGGATCCGGTCGACCTCATGGATGTACCGCAGGATCCGTTTCGACCGCCGCACGCTCGTGTCCGGGAAGTGGTGCAGCAACTGCGCGAGCGTGATGCGCGGCGCCTCCTGGCGGGCCGCCTGGTCGGGCGTGACGCAGTAGCGCAGGACAGCGGCCGAGGCCTTCTCCAGGTCGAGCAACTCCTCGCGGGAGATCCCGAAGAGGTCGAGTTTCAGCTCCAAGGCAATGTAGGCCATCGTGTTGTCAAGGTGCTGGAGGGGGACGCCCGCGACCTTGAACGCCTGCTCGCGTGTCGGGCGCTTGCCGTGCGTCCACTCGAACTCCAATATGCGGCGGGCGTAGCGCTCGACCTCGCGTTCCATGAGGATGTCGCGGACCTCCGCGAGCCGCTCGGCCGACGGTTTGTGCTCGGGGTCCAGGCGGTTCGCGCGGTCGAAGCAGGGCTGCGATTCCTCGTATCGCTCGAGTGCCCGGTAGGCGAGGCCGAGGTTGTACCACGTCAGGTAGTCCTCCGCGTCGAGGTCGAGCGCGCGGCGGTAGGAGACGACGGCCTCCTCGAAGCGGTCGAGGTTATCCAGGCAGATCCCGCGGTTGACCCACGCCGGCCGGTGCTTCGGCTCCTGCCCGACGAGCGACTCGTAGAGGTCGAACGCCCCCCGGAAGTCGCCCCCGCTCATCTTCACACGCCCGAGGTAGTTCAGGACGTCGAGCGACGCGCGGTCGAGCTGCCGGGCCCGCTCGAGCGCCTCCTGGGCCTCGTCCATGCGGCCTAGGCGGTCGAGGCAGATGCCGAGGTTCAGCAGCGCCTTGAGGTCGTCTGGTGCCCCGTCGACCGCCTTCCGGAACGCCGCGAGTGCGCCCTCGAGGTCGCCGGTGTCGGCCAGGCTCTTGCCCCGGTTGTTGAGCAGCAGCGGGTCGTCCGGCGCAAGCTCCATCCCGCGGTCGTACGCCTCGAGCGCCTTCGGGTGCATGTCGAGCGACGCGTAGGTGAGGCCGAGCAGGTTCCAGTTGCCCGCCTCCTTGGGCCCGACCTCCGTCGCCTTGCGGAAGCACGCGAGCGCCTCGCGGCCCTCACCGAGACGGCGCAGCGCGAGCCCCTTGTTGACCCACGCGTGTTCCGATTTGGGGTTGGCCTCGAGCGCCGCGGAGAAGGCGTCCACCGCCTCCTGGTGCTTGCCGATCGCCGAGAGCACGACGCCCTTGTCGTTGAGCGCGTGCACCTCCCCGGGCTTCAGTGCCAGCACGCCCTCCAGGGCCTCGAGCGCTCCCTCCAGGTTCCCCCGGCCCCGGCGCGCGACAGCCAGGTCGAAGAGCGCGTCGTCGTCCTTCGGGTCGCGCCCGAGCAGCTCGAGACAGAGCCTCTCGGCCTCCGTGAATTTCCCCTGCGCGATCCGCTCGCCCTTGACGAGCCCCGCCACTTCGCGGTCGTCAGGGGCCAGCCGATACGCGGTCTCGAACGCCGCCAGCGCCTTGGTCCCGTCGCCCGCCTCCTGGTACGTCTCGCCAAGTTCGAGGATCAGCGGCACCTCCCGCGGGTCCGCCTCGATCGCGCGCTCGAGGTGCGCGGCCGCTGTTTTCGGGTCGCCAGCGCGCCGCTCGAGCGCGGAAGCTTGGCGCAGCGCGGCCGGGTCATTTCCGCGCAACTCGAGCGCCTGGGCGAGCGTGCGCCGCGCGTCGTCGAGGCGGCCTACCGCCTCCATCCCCTCCGCGAGTAGCAGCCAACCCTCCGTGTTCTCGGGGTGGTACTCGGTCAGTGCCTCGAGGTCGGCGATGGCCTCCTTAGCCAGGCCGCGGGAGAGCAGCAGCTGCGCGCGCGCGGCCAGCGCCTCCTCGTTCTTCGGGTCGACCTCGAGCGCCTTGGCCAGGCACCGCCTTGCGCCCTCGACCTCCCCGCCCTGCTGGAGCAGCGACGCCTTGAAGAGCCACAGCCGGACGTTCTTCGGGTCCGTCCCGATCGCCACGTCCATTTCGGAGACCGCTTGGCGCCGGTTGCCAAGCGCGGCCAGCGACTCCGCCTTGATCCGGCGCGCGCGGACGTTGTCCTTGTCGTGGCTGAGCACCTTGTCGAGCGCTTCGACCGCGTCGCGGTGGCGCCCCGCCTTCTGTAGGCAGAGGCCACGCCGCGTCCCGGCGAGCGGGTGAGTCGGCTCGATCACGAGCAACTGGTTGTAGGCCTCGAGCGAGTCGTCGTAACGTGCAAGCTCAAACAGCGCCGCCGCCCGGTCGAGGCCAGCCTGGAAGTCCTTGGGGTCCAGCGCGAGCAGCGCCTTGCCGGTCGCCTCCATCCCCTTGTAGTCCTCGAGCGCCTTGTACGCTTCCATCCTGCAGCCCAGGAGCATCGCCGACTCGGGCCTTTGCACCAGCCCCGCGTCGGCCGCCGCCATCGCCTGCCGCCACATGAGTTGGCCCCCAAACGCGTGCGCCTTTTGCGCTGCCGCCCGCTCGTTTCGGGGGTCGTCCTGCAGGAGCAGGTCGGCCACGCGCACGGCGTCGGTGTAGCGCGGCGGGTCGAGTTTCTCGAGCGCGTCGAGCATGAGATCGAGCGCCTCCATGTCGCGCGCGTCGATGGCCACTGCCTCGTCTGCCGCGGTGTAGGCGTCGTCGGGCCGGCCGAGCTTCAAGAGCAGTTGCGCGCGCGCCTTGTGGACCGGGCCGCTGCCCGCCCCCCCCTCGACGGCCGCCTCCAGCGCCTTGAGCGCGTCGTCGGGGCGGCCCAGAGCGTGCTTCACCTTCGCGTTTTCGACCCACAGGTCTGTGTCCTTGGGGTTGAGCTGGCACGCGCGGTCGAAGTGGATGGACGCCTCCTCGAGCTTGCCTTTCTTCTTGAGCAGGACGGCGGCCTCCTTCCACCCTCGGGGCTCGTCCGGCGCCAGGTTGGTCAGCTTGTTCCACGCCTCGAGCGCCGCCGACTCGTCCCCGCGCTTCGACAGGAGCCGCGCGCGCTGCAGGTTTGCCTCCACGTGCGACGGCTCCACCACGACCGCCTTCTCGGCTTCCGTGAGCGCGGCGTCGAGGTCCCCCTCCTCCTCACGGAGCAGCGACATGTACACGCGCGGCTTGGGGTCACCGGGGTTGAGGTCCGCCGCCTTGCCCGCGAGCCTCATCGCCTCCTTCAAGTCCTCGAGCTTGCGCGCGGCCTTGGCCCGTGCCAGCCACCAGTGCGGCTTCTTTGGCTCCAGTTGTGTGAGTTCGATCAGCCACTGCATGTCGTCGGGGTCGACCTGGTGCAGGCGCCCAAACAACAGCGCGGCCGCCTCGCCCTCCCCGCGGCGCAGGAGGAACGACGCCTTCCCCGAGAGCGCCTCCAGGCTCTTGGGGTCGGCCTCGAGCGCCTGCTCGTAGTACCGCGCGGCCTCCTTCGTGTTCCCGGTCGCCTCGAACGCCTTGGCCAGCGCGTGCATCGCGTCGATGTGGCGGCCGTAGACCTCGAGCGCGCGTGTCCAACTGCGCATCGCGCGGTTGTTGTCGCTCACCGCGTTGAGCCCACTGCCGACCGCGACGAACCGGTCGGCGAGTTCCCGGCGCCGCTGCTTGACCTTCGGACGCACCTTCTCGAGGAGGTCGAACGCCCTAGACCACGCGGCCGCCGCCTTCTCCGGCTTGGCGCCGCTGGCCTTCTCGATGAGTTCCGACGCGTCTTTGAGCATCGACTCTTCGTCGCGCGAAAGGAGTCCCATAAAGCCCCATCCAGCAGCCGCAACTGCCGAAAACCCATCTTGCGGTTCGGTATATAACAGGACGGACGGCCGTCGGGCGCGTGCCAAGGCGCGTCACCCGGTAGTGTGCGCCCAGTGGAAATGTTAAATAACGCACGGGAGTTGCCCGCGACCCTGGGTGTTTTTCTGGGGCCGCGATCTGGACACTTCGTTTTCAAAAAGGGGACGAAATGGAAGGATCTGCTCTCGGCCTACGAGGGCATGCTTCGCATGTTCCTCCGGGAGACCGGGCAGTCCTCGGACGACGAGTTGTTTGACCGGATGCTCGTCCGCCAAGACCTCGAGGACCTCACGAAGGGCCGCAAGCCCTCCGGCTACAACCGCAACAACAAGGTGCGGCTCGTATTCCCGCTGCGCGACGACGGGATCATCGAGATGTTCATCTACCGCTCCTCGCGCGACGAGGACATCGTCCGCGTTACGAACCTTATCTCCGACTACTTCAACGAGCACGAGGTGGACCACGAGGTCAAGTGGGACGAGATGCTCATGTACGAACTCAAGGAGCGCCGAAAGCGGTAGGCTCTTTGGGCCCCGCGTCGAGGTCGGGGCGCCCGGGTGCGGGCCTGGCCGGACCGGGGGGGGGAAAACCACTGCCGCGTGGACCGCCGCCTCCCAGGGGGCCCGTCGACATCCCCGCCTTCGTCAAGATCCGCGAGCGGCCGCTAAAGACGCACGCGTTCGGCCGCGGGGGCATGGTCTTCGTCTGCCCACCGGCCTGGGGCCTCCCGGGCGAGACGGCCATCAACCCGCTGCGCCCGCACGCTGACGAGGCGCGCTTCCTCACGTTCGACCCCAGCGGCACCGGCCAGTCGACGGCCACGCGCGCAAAGGAGGACCTCACCTCGCGTGGCCTTGCCAATGACTGCACCGGGCTGATGCTGCGCCTCAAGCTCCGCCCGAAAGCGGTGCTCGGTCACTCGCAGGGCGGGGTCGTCGCGATTCGGGTCGCGCTCAACCACCCCGAGCTCGTCCGCAAGCTCGTGCTGGTATCGGCCACCGCCGGCGACGGGTCGGACGACCCCTGGGGGTGGCGTGCGGTCCTTGGCGACCGGGCCCTCACCGGGCCGGTCCAGGGGCGTGAGGAGGTCCTGCAGATCGGGCGCAGGGTCTGGGCAGGCTCGCTGGCTGACCCGTCGCAGTCCAAGAAGGTCTTCGGGCCCCTGCCGGACAAACCGTGGAAGGTTTCCGTCGAGCGCTTCAACGCGATGCCCAAGGACTCGCTGGGGCTCGACCTGCGGCCCAAACTCTCCCACATTCGCGCGCCCACGCTCATCATCCACGGGCGAAGGGACCCGGTAGTTGGCCAGAGCGCGGCCGAGGAGATGCGCAAGGGCCTGCCAAACGTGGAGGTTGTGTACTTCGAGAAGAGCGGGCACTTCCCCATGCTCGAGGAGCCGCTGAAGTTCGCGACCGTCCTTGGCGAGTTCCTTCGGCGGGACTAGCCGCCTTCGGGGTCGGGGATGAGCTCGAGGAGGTCCTCTTTCGTCGGGTTGAGGTCCTTGAAGAGGGCCGACCCCGTGAGGATTTCCTTCCCGCGGCGTACGACATAGGCGCCGGTCGGCTTGTCCCAGTACTTGGCGACGGACTCCACGACCTCTTCGACGACGGTCTCGTCCTCGACGTCGACCATGACCTCGTTGCCCGAGTCCGAGTCGCGGACGGTGAGACGGACAGCCACTTTGAACGCTCCTGGACGGCCCAAGAACCCGGGTCTTTCTATTTAATCCACACGTGATGGAAATCCCGAATCTCTCATGGCGCCTTTGGCCGTGCCACACCGCTCGTCCGGGCCCTGCCGGCTCCCCGTTGCGCAACCCATTTATCCGGCCGGCGGGCTGGAAACCGCGTGTCCCCGTTTGCGCGCGTGAAGGCCATCGCCTTCGACATGGACCAGACACTGATCGACTTCCAAAGCTCAAGGGACGCCGGCCTAGAGGCGGTACTGGCACGCATCCAGGCGGCCGGCTACGACATCCCGCGCCAGCAGTTCCTCGCGAGCCACGAGGTGCACGCACGCCACGAGGACACCGAGTACCTCCGGCTCGGCTCCTGGCGTCCGACCGAGGGCCGCTTCCGCGACCTATGCGTCGAGTACTCGATACCGCACGACGGGTTCGCCCAGGAACTCACGGAGACCTACGTGAAAGTCCGCTTCGCCACCATCCGACAGTACCCCGAGACGCGGGCGGTGCTGGAGTTGCTGCGCCCGCTCTACCCGCTCTACCTCATCACCAACGGCCCGTCGAAGAACCAGCGCCGGGAGATCGAGGCCACGGGCGTGGCCCCCTACTTCCGACAGGTGTTCGTTTGCGATGACTACGGGCTGCGCAAGCCCGACCCGCGGGTCTTCGAGATGCTGCGCAAGGCGGCCGATGTCCGGGGGGAGCAGATGCTCGTCGTCGGCGACAACTTGGTCGCGGACATCGAGGTGCCGCGCAAGCTCGGGTGGACGACCGCGTGGGTCATCCGCGACGACGCGCGCCGCGCCGAAGCGGACCCGGGCCGGGCGGACGCGGTCGTGCGGTCGGTGGCCGAGGTCCCGGGCCTGCTCGGGCTGTAGCGGGCGGCGGGCGGACAGCCAGCCAACTGGCCCGGCCGCTTTCCAAACCTTTATGGCGCGCACCGCGCTCGTCTCTTTGTGGCTCGCCCGCGGCTCACCCGGGAGTACACATACTCCATCGACAACCACTCGTTCATCAGCCGGGTGATGCCCTACATCTGGAGCATCGTCGAGTCCCGCTTCTACCCTCTGGCCGAGGAGCGGGGCCTCCAGGTCCACCGCGACGAGAAGGTGGTCAAGACCGACAAGGGCCACCCGGTGGGCGGGATCTCCAACTACACGTGGAGGGCGCGCAAGGGGCTTGCCGCCGGCTTCTCGCTCGAGCTGGAGCACGACCCGAAGAACTACCTGCACATCACGCTGCGCGCCAAGCCCTACTACCCCGTCGCGATCGTCGTTTCGCTCCTGCTCGGTGTGTTCCTCAGCTACCTCTGGCTGCCGTACCTCCTTGCAAACTGGTCGGACCTCTTCGGCAACTACCTGTTCCTCGCGGCGCTCGCCGCGACGTGGATCATCATGGTGTTCCTCACGCGCACGATCTTCCTCTCGGCGATCCTCGCGGTGGTCTCGACGGCGGCGTTCGGGTTCATCGTGGGGTACGCGGTCGGGTGGGGCGTGGGCATGGTGATCGGGCAGGGCCAGCACGGCGAGAAGATCCAGCCGGCGCTCGAGTCGCTGGTGGCCGGTCTCGACAACCCGGTACCCGACGCGCCCGCCCAGCCGCAGCAGCACCCCTACTACCCGCCCTCGGGCCAGATCAAGTACGCCTCGCCCGCGGCTCCGACCACCCCCGCCACGCCCGCCACGCCCC
>CBEUCC010000089.1:0-10605 GCA_965541515.1 uncultured Thermoplasmata archaeon | reverse complement strand
GTCGTGTAAGTCTTCGTTGCCGTTATGTTCGACTCGAAGAAGGTGTCGATGGATGGACCGGAGACTTCCAGACCGGCGGACAACACGAACGTGGAGCCGGTGGCCAACAGCGTCGAGGCGTTCACCGAGCCGCTTTGGAGCGTGAGGACCGAGTCTCTCAGGACTGCGGCTCCGCCGCGCACATCGAAGCGGGCCCCCACCACCGAGGACCCAACAACCGATACCGTCCCGCTCGAGGTGGACGAGACCGAGGCGAGCAGGGTGCCGTTGGCCGCAACCGTGAGGGTCCCACGGTCCTTCAGGGCGACGGTGATGGGGAGGTCCGAATCGAGTTGCCCCCCGAGGATCTGGAGGGACGCGTCGTCCTCCACCAGGACCTCGAACTTGCCGGCCCCCCCCTGGTTGACGGAGAGCGAGCCGCCGGCCTGGATGACTAGGCTGGAGTTGTCCCTAAGGGTGACGAAGCCCGTGGTGTTCTGGCGCTGGTCGATGGACCAGGCCGCGGAGCCGGACAGGTCAATCTCGCCCGGGATGTGCACCTTGAACCGGATGGAAGCCTGGTTGTCGTCGGGCGTGCCGTTCTCCGCGGGGCTGATCCCGGCCAGCCGGACGGTGACCTCCTGGTAGCCCTTGAGGTCCTGCGTCGAGAGCAACCCGGAGACGGAAACGCTGCTCTCGTTTGCCACATTGAAATCCACGGTTTCAAACGGGAATCCGGCCTGTCCGTCCCCGAGGTAGAAGAGGGCCGTCGCATTGGCCGGGGTATCGCCGAGGTTCTTGACCGTGCCGTTTACCCAGACGGAGCCGTCAAGGAAGACCGTCGCCTCTGAGAGAGACAGCCCCGGGGGGTCAAACGAGAGGTCGACGCCGGCCACTGCCAGCGGCTCGGGGCTTGCGCCCCCTGAAGGCGCGGGCAGCACCGAGGCAACGACGAGGGCCCCTAGCAGGGCCGAGAGGACGGATGAGCGCGCCGCCTGCCGGTTACGGCGCGGCCGCCCGCGCAGCGCGGCAACCGTGGCTAACGACCCCCGCAAGACGGGCATGATACGACGGCTGGCCCGCAGCCACCAGGCTTACGCCATGATGGCGTGTCCAGCATGTGCGCACGCGGCGTTGGCATTCGGCGAGTCGTATTTAAGAGTAGCCCCCCCACCACAGTCGACGAAATCGGACGTCCCCGGCCGCCGCTTTCGCCGCATCGGGCCCCCTCGCCACACGCACGCGGGGCCGTTGAGGTCGGGCGCTGGCCTGCCGGTGCGCGATCGCTCCGCATCCTTTTATACCGCAAGCTTACGTATTCCGGGATACAGAAGGGGGGCTTCGACTGAAGTCGTTCATTGCCGACACGCTACGCCAAGTTGAGGAGAACCAGCGCCTGACGCAGACCACCCCGGCCCCCGCGGTGGGGAGCCAGGAAGACGCGGAACTCGAGAAGATGCTCGAGGGCCTGCGCGTCGACGTGCGGATCTACGGGTGCGGCGGCGGCGGCTCCAACACGGTCAACCGGCTCGTGGAATCTGGAATCCACGGCGCGGAACTCTTTGCGCTCAACACGGACGCGTCCCACCTGCTCCACGTGAACGCGCCGCACAAGATCCTGCTTGGCAAGCGCCTCACGCGTGGCCTTGGTGCCGGCGCCCTGCCCCAGGTGGGCGAGGAGGCGGCCAAGGAGGCGGAGGAGGACATCCGCCGGCACGTCTCCGGCGCCGACATCGCCTTCGTGACGTGTGGACTCGGTGGCGGGACCGGGACGGGGGCGTCCCCCTATGTCGCCAAGGTCGCAAAGGACCAAGGTGCCCTGACGATCGGGGTGGTCACCATCCCGTTCTCGGCAGAGGGCCACACGAGGATGCAGAACGCGCAGTACGGGCTCGATTCCCTGCGCCACGTCTGCGACACAGTCATCGTGATCCCAAACGACAAGTTGCTCGAGATTGCGCCCAAGCTCCCGCTCGACATGGCGTTCAAGGTCGCGGACGAGGTCCTGATGCGTGCGATTCGCGGGATCACTGAGATGATCACCACGCCCGGCCTGGTCAACCTCGACTTCAACGACCTCAAGACGATCATGCAAAACGGCGGGATGGCGATGGTCGGCATCGGCGAGTCGTCCGACCCGCGGGAGAAGGCCCAAGAGTCGGTGACGGGGGCGCTCAACTCGCCGCTGATCGATGTGGAGATCGGACAGGCGAACGGTGCGCTCGTCGACGTACGCGGCGGCGACGACATGACGATTCAAGAGGCCGAGGGGGTCGTCGCCGAGATCGGGCGACACATCCACCCGCAGGCACGCATCATTTGGGGCGCGTCCGTCGTGCCTTCGCTCCAGAACACGATGCAAGTGATGGTCGTGCTCACCGGCGTGACACCGCGTGAGGTCAAGCCGGCGGCGGCCGCGAAGAAGGGTGCAAAGAAGAAGGCGCCGGCCCCGGCACCCGTGGCTCCGGCGCCGGCCGCGCACGGACACGGCGCCGGCCGCGGCGGAATCGACTTCATCCGGTGAGCGGCACCTCGCAGCCGGCGCGAATCAGGACGCGCGCGCGCGCGAAACGGCGCCACCGTCAAGTATTTTAGCCGCGCCCCTCGATAGCGCGGACGCGCATTTATGGTTGGGTGGCTCGATGAAATCGATCGTGAAAGAGCTGCAGGAACAGGCGGTTCCCGAGCAGTACAGCACGCCGCAGGGCATGGATGTCCGTGAGGATGATTCGGAACTTGAGAAGGTCCTCGAGGGGCTGCGGACCAACATCAAGATTGTCGGCTGCGGCGGCGGCGGCTGCAACACCGTGAACCGCATGGTCGAAGCGGGCATCATGGGAGCCGAGCTCTACGCGTCCAACACGGATGCCCAACACCTCCTGACGGTGCACTCCCCCAACAAGATCCTCCTAGGGCGGCGCCTCACGCGTGGCCTTGGAGCCGGCGCCCAGCCCCAAGTCGGTGAGGAGGCGGCAAGGGAAGTGGAGGAGGACATCAAGCGCCGCCTCTCGGGCGCCGACATGGTGTTCTTGACCTGCGGCATGGGCGGCGGGACAGGCACCGGTGCCATCCCCGTATTCGCGCGGCTTGCCAAGGAACTCGGCGCACTCACCATTGCCGTCGTGACACTCCCGTTCCGCTCCGAGGGCAAGGTGCGGATGGAGAACTCTGAATACGGTCTCGAACAGTTGCGCTATTCGGCCGACACGGTCATCGTCATCCCCAACGACAAGCTCATCGAAATCGTCCCGAGGCTGTCCCTCAACGCCGCGTTCAAGGTGGCCGATGAGATCCTGGTGCGCGCCATCAAGGGCATCACGGAGACCATCACCAAACCGGGGCTCGTGAACCTCGACTTCAACGACATCAAGACGGTGATGAAGAGCGGCGGAGTCGCGATGATCGGGCTCGGGGAGAGCGAGGGCGAAGAGCGGGCCCGGGAAGCGATCGAAGAAGCGATCAACTCACCCCTGATCGACCTGGACATCTCGCAGGCAAGCGGCGCGCTGATCAACGTCGTCGGCGGGCCGGACATGACGATCACGGAGGCCCAGGAGGTCGTTCAGATGGTGCACGACCGGATCAGCCCGACTGCACGGATCATTTGGGGCGCTGCGGTCGACCCCGCGCTCGAGGGTCGGATGCGCATCATGCTCGTGGTGACCGGCGTGCGCTCGAAGCAGATCCTGGGCAAAGGGGAGGAGGGGCGGCGCGGCCGCACCGAAATGGGCATGGACTTCATCCGCTAGATCATCCCGACCAGCCGTCCCCGAGCGCCCGGAACGATTATATGTAGGGCCGGGCTTGCGCCGAATTACCCGTCCAGCGGGCAGCATCTCCCCAGTGGATTCCCACGGGGGGCCCGGTAGGGGGGGCCAGCGAGGCACCCGCGATGGTGGACGTCGTCGAGAGTACACAACGGATCCAGGACCGGGTCGAGACCTGGCTCCGCAACCGGCGGCGCGGCAAGTACATGCGCGTCCTGCGCCTGGCCGTCCGGCCCGACAACGAGGAATTTTCGAACACCTTGAAACTCGCCTTTGCAGGGCTCCTGCTGCTCGGGTTTTCCGGGTTTGCGATCCAGCTATTGGTCCTCTATCTGACGGACGTCATCGCCGCCTTGTGGGGCGGCTAAGGGGGGGGAAGTGGCAATGCCGGAGTCGGAAGAGCAGGCCCAAGACCCCGCCGACATCAGCCTCACGCCCCCGCCGCCCAAGGAATCCGAGGGCGATCCGGCGGGCCGCGGGAAGGCCGGGGACCCCCCGAAGGCGGCCAAGGCCGAGTCCCCGGCGAAAGAGCCCCCCAAACCGGCCAAGCCGGCCAAGCCGGCCAAGAAGGAAACAAAGAGGACGGAGGCGGCCCCGCCCGACGACGAACCGGTCTTCCTGAGGGCCATCTACGCCATCAAGACCTCCATCGGCCACGAGAAGACTGTGGCCGACGGCATCGCGTTCAAGGCCAAGCGCGAGAAAGTGGAGGTCTTTTCGATCCTCTCGCCCGCACCCATGCGGGGCTACGTGTACCTGGAGGGCGTCAACCCTGACAGGCTCGCCGACCTGGTGAAGGGTGTGAAGCGGGCGCGTGGGATGGTGCGAGCCCGCGGGACGACGGAGGCGAGCGCCTCGGCGATCCCGATCGATGAGATCACCCACTTCCTCGAACCGAAGCCCCTGGTTGCCGGCATCGTGGAGGGGAACATCGTCGAGATCACGCAGGGGCCATTCAAGGGTGAGAAGGCACGGGTCATCCAGATCGACGAGGCCAAGGAGGAGATCACCGTAGAGCTCATCGAGGCGATGATCTCGATCCCGATTACGGTCCGGGGCGACGCCGTGCGCGTCCTGGAGAAAGAGGAGGACCGCGAGGACGAGGACGCGCGGGCCTGAAGGCCCAAGCGGCCCTAGTCTGGAGTAACGTGGGTGGTACAAATGGCAGACACCGTAGAAGTGCTCGTGGACGGAGGGGCCGCGACCCCCGGCAACCCGCTTGGCCCTGCGCTGGGCCCGCTCGGGGTCAATGTCGTGGCGATCGTCACGGAGATCAACAAACACACGGCCGCGATGAAGGGCATGAAAGTCCCCGTCAAGATCGTGATCCAGGCCGACAAGTCGTTCACGGTCACCGTCGGGACGCCCCCCACATCGGCGCTGATCCTGGCGGAGGCAAAGCTCTCGAAGGGGTCCGGTCAGTCGAGAACGACGAAGGTCGGCGACCTCACCCTGGAGCAGGTCGTCCGGATCTCGCAGATGAAGGCCTCCGACCTCCTGGGCAAGACGACGCGCGACCGCGCCCGCGAGGTCGTCGGCACGTGCGTTTCGATGGGTGTCACCGTGGAGGGCCAGGACGCCCGCGAGGTACAAAAGTTGATAATGGAAGGCAAGTATGACGCGGCCCTCGCGAAGGAGGCGCCCTAGCGCTCTCTTTCAAAGACCCTGTAGGAGGGGGCTAGCGCCCCCGCGTGGACTACGGCGGTGAACTCCCGTGACGGCAGACACAGAGACCCTACGCGTGGTGAAGAAGGCGCTCGAGCAGCGCCCAGCGCGAAAGTTTGTGGAGACTGTCGATCTCTCGATCAACCTCAAGGACATCGACCTAGCCACGCCTTCCAACCGCATCGACGAGGAGATCCAACTCCCCTACGGGAAGGGCAAGCCCGTCCGTGTCGGCGTATTCGCTTCGGGCGAACTTGCCGTCCGCGCCAGGGGCGTGGCCGACCTAGTCATCGCGCCCGAGGAGATCGAAAAGATCGCGGGGGACAAGCGCGCGGCCAAGAAGCTCGCGAACAGGACGGACTTCTTCCTCTCCGAAGCCCCCCTGATGCCCACGATCGGCCGCCGGCTCGGCGTCGTCCTTGGCCCCCGGGGAAAGATGCCCAAGCCGATCCCGCCGAATGCAGATCCTGGCCCGGTCGTCGAGCAGATGCGCCAGACGGTCCGCCTCCGGTCTCGCGACAAACCCACGTTCCACACATCCGTCGGCGCCACTTCGATGACGCCCGAGCAGATTGCCGAGAACATCGACATGGTCATCAAGCGGCTCTCATCGAAGCTCGTACACGGCCGGATGAACATCCGCTCCGTCTACGTGAAGACCACCATGGGCCCGTCGGAGCGGCTGATCTAGGAGGCAAACCCCCGTGTCCAAGCACATCCCCGAGCGGAAGACGGACGTAGTGGCCTACCTGGTCGCCGAACTCGAAAAGCGACCCGTCGTCGGGATCCTCGACATCCGCGGGATCCCCTCCGGTCAGTTCAACGCGATGCGTCGCGGGCTCCGCGGCACCGCGCAGATCACGGTTGCAAAGAAGACGCTGATGCGCAGGGCGTTTGGCTCGGCCAAGGCCCAGGCGGGCGACGTGGGGCAGCTGGAGGGACACATGACGGGCCAGCCGGCATTCATCTCCTCTGACCTCAACCCGTTCAAGCTCTTCCAGCGCCTGGAAGCGACGAAGTCCAAGGCCCCGGCGCGCGGCGGCGAGGTGGCGACGGAGGACCTCGTGATCAAGGCCGGCGACACGCCGTTCAAGCCGGGCCCCATCGTGGGCGAGTTGCAGAAAGTCGGGATCCCGGCCGCCATCCAGTCGCAGAAGGTCGTGGTACGCAAGGACAAGGTCCTCGTGAAGGCGGGCGAGGTGATCACCCAGCCGATCGCGGCCGTCCTGACCAAGTTCGAGATCTTCCCCGTCGAGGTGGGCCTCAACCTGAACGCCCTAGTGGAGCAGGGCCTGGTCTACACCCCGTCGGTCCTGGCGGTCGATGTGGACGCGATCCTCGGGGACGTGCGGCGCGGCGCCTCCTCGAGCTTCAATCTCGCGGTGTACGCGGCGTACCCCAACGAGGTCACGATCCGGCCGATCCTGGCTGTCGCGAATCAGAGCGCGGTGCGCCTTGCGGTAAGTGCCGGCGTGGTCAACGCGACGACTGTCAAGATCATGGTGTCCCGGGCCCACGGGCAGATGCTCTCACTGGCCTTGCGGCTGGCGGATGGCCTGGACGACGACCTCAAGGCTGCGGTCCAAGGGACAGCCGAGGCCGTGCATCGGCCCGGCGTCGACGCGCAGGCCCCCGAGACGGAGAAGGGGGAAGAGAAGAAGGAGCCCGATGTCTCGCAGGACGAGGCGGCAAGCGGGCTCTCCAGCCTATTTGGATGATCACAGAGGATGGGAACGGAACCGGAGGAGAACCACATGGAATACGTGTATGCCGCAATGGTGCTACATTCGGCGGGAAAGCCTGTGAACGAAGATGCATTGACGAAGGTGCTAAAAGCCGCGGAAGTGACGGTCGACGCGACCCGTGTCAAGGCGCTGACTGCAGCCCTGGAGGGCGTGAACATCGAGGAAGCCATCAAGACGGCGATCGCCGCGCCGGCTGCGGCCGCCCCTGCGGCGGCCGCTCCTGAGGCGGGCGGCAAGCCGGAGGAGAAGAAGGAGGAAGAGAAGAAGGAGCCCGACGTTTCAGAAGAGGAAGCCGCAGCCGGGCTCGGCGCGCTCTTCGGCTAGAGCCGCTGGCACGCCTCCTCCCGTAGGCCCCTTTCCTCCCGCGCGGCCAGCCGCGCGGGGGGCCACCCCCTGGCGGCCGTCCGTGGTCCCCCGTCCGGCCGATACCCCAAACCCTTTATCGCAGCCGCCGGCATCCGAAATGCCCCCTGAGGGGAGGACTTCGGTGGGGGCATTGGGCAAGAAACAAGGGCTTGGCCCTGTCGCCCTCACCGGGGCCGTCGCGCTCCTTGCAGCCGGCGCCGCACTCCTGCTTCTTGCGCCGCCCGCCGGGGCGTCTAGCTATGCGGGGTCGGGAGATTGGGTCATCCCGGCAAATGCCACCGAGACCGTTGTGAGCGAGGTCATCCTAGTCGACGGGAACCTCACGGTCGACGGGACCTTGAACCTGTTCGCGTCCACACTGACCATTGACCGAAACATCACGGTGGCCGGGGAGCTGCACATGTGGGCGACCAGCCTCACGCTCACGGTGGACGGACCGGGGACAAACTACCTCGAAATCCAGGCCGGTGCGACATTCGAGCTCAGCGACTTGGACGGCGACCCGGCCACGGCGGCCGACGCCGGGGTTCTCCAGGCGGACACATTTGGATTCCACGCCACGGTTGGGCAAAACGCGACCCTGACCATCGTGAATTCCCGCGTGTCGGGCGCGGGGTGGAACGCGACCCAGCCCGAGGTTGCTGGAGCCGGTTTCTCCATTGTCGACGCGACTGTGCGGGTGGCCAACACGACCTTTTGGAACGGGTGGGAAGTCCTCCTCGTCCGCGGGTCAACCGACCTCACCGTCGAGTCCACGACGTTCGACGGCGCCGCAGTGGCGGCCAACGTGACGGGCGGAAACGGGCAGCACTTCACGAGCGTCACACTTCGCAACCACACGTACGGGATCCTGCTCACGGGAACCAACGGGACGAACCTCACGGGCCTCACGGTGGACATCCCGCGGCTCTTGGGCTACCAGCCGCCAGGCGCGGGCCCTGCGGGGTCGGGTCTGGACGCGACGGGGTGCACGAACCTCACGGTGGACGGCATGGCGATCCAGGGGATCCCTGCACCCGTGGGTACCCTGTCGCACACCGGGCTACAGATCCGGGGATGCACGGCACTCCTTGTCT
Organism: uncultured Thermoplasmata archaeon; assembly: GCA_965541515.1. Lineage (GTDB taxonomy): Archaea > Thermoplasmatota > DTKX01 > DTKX01 > DATEUP01 > DATEUP01. The sequence goes on along the minus strand of CBEUCC010000089.1, from coordinate 2,007 downwards.
CCGGGACCAGTTCGCTGTGGGCCGGGTCAATGGGAAGGATCGAGCGGTGCACCGACGTGCGCGTCGAGCAAACCGTGATCTCCGATTCCCTAGCGCCGCTGGTCATAGCTGATACCACGGACGTCGTGATCGAGGGATTTGCCGGACAAAACGGCGAGTCCGGCCTCACCCTCACAAACGTCTCGGCCTGGACCGTCGATGGGTTCCTCGGGGTCGGCTTGACCACCGTTGGAGTCCTTGGCACCGACCTCAACGGGGACGGGACCCTGCGCAACGCGACGGTGGATGCAACCCCGCAGTTTGGGACGCTCGATTGGAAGGGGCCGGGCAATGTGGTCATCCTGAATGTAACCCTCACGACCCTTGACGCGGGCCTCACCGTCTCGGGCCTGTCGTTGCTCTCCTTGCGGATCGACGGGCTCACGGCGATCACCATGGTTGGCGCATCCTTGGTCGTGGACGTTGGACAACTTGACGACGTGACGCTCTCCAACCTGACGATCGACGTCACCCAAGGGGTGGCGATCTCCCTGAACGGCACGCAGTTCACCAACGGGTCCATTGGGCCCATCACTATCCTCAGCGGTACGGACCACGGGATCGTTTGCACTTACGCCTCCGTGAACCGTATCGCATTCCATGACCTCCGCGCGGAGAACACGACCGGGTCGATGCTCGTGGTCAACGCATCGGGCAGCGTGAGATCGATGACCTTTGCGCGCCTTGTCGTGGTAAACACGACGGGAGTGGCGTTGGAGCTGCTCACCCCGGTGGCCCGCGCCGTCAGCGTGACCGACGTGGACATCGTCAACGGGATCCTGATCCCGTCAAACGCGGATGCGGGGGTCGCAGTCGTTGCAGACCTTCTCACAGGCGGTGTCTTTGCCAACATCCGCCTCAACGTTTCGCTTGTGGGCGGCGTCAGCATCAGCGCCGGAGCCTCGTCCCAGTTCAACATCACCAATGTGCGCGGGGACGGCGTGGGCGCGCCTGCAGTCAGCGTCGACTGCCGGGGGCAGGCCTGCACCGCGTGGGTTAGCGGCGTGACCCTGATCCGATCCCTCGACACGGCGGTGCTGCTGCGCGACGCAGGCGGGTCCTTGCACGTCGAAGACGTGACCACGGACTCCCCGTGGGGGGTCCGGGGGGAACGTGTGTGGGATGTCACCGTGGACCGGCTCGACCACAACGGTACCGCGATGGCGGTCGAACTCGTGGACAGCCTGCGCGTGACGGTTGCATTCTCCACGCTCCGGGGAGGCATCGGCATGGAGACCCTTGGCGGATCGGATATCGCACTGGTCGATTCCCTGTCCTCGACGACCGGGCCTACCATCCGGGCGCGCGCCACCACCAACCTCTCAGCGGCGCGGCTGACCTTTGTGGATGCAGGTGCGGCCGTTCGCCTCCTGACGGTGACCGGGGCCACCCTCGAGGACTTCACCGGCTCGGTCTCGGACTACGTCCTCTACACAAGCCAGGACTCTTCCGGTGTGGTGCTGCGCCGAGTGGAAATGGGGACGACCTCGGGCCGGACCGCCGGGGTGGTCCTGACCGGGACACGCGTATCCGGCCTCTCGGTGTCCGACTTCAACTTCACCGGCCCGTGTTTCCAAGTGGGCCTTGTGCAGTTTGCCACGAGCGTCGACGTCCTGCGCATGCAGTCCAACGGATGCGATGAGGGCCTTGAGATCGTTGACTCGCGGTGGGTGAACCTCACCGACATTTCAATCACGGACGTCGCCGCGGGGACCGGCCTTACACTTAGCGGCTCCAGCTACGTCCGGGTCCTTCGCGCCGATCTCCAGCGGGCGTCGGCGCAGGCGCTCATCCTCGGGGGCGGGACGGTCATCGACATCTCGCGCGTCAATGGATCCGACTCCAGGGGAGACGGTGCCCTGATCTTCAACGCCACGGACGCTGTCATCCGGGACTCGGTATTCGACGGCGCGGTCGCCACGTCCCTGTTCTTTCTCTACACCGGGCCCAATGTAACGCTAACCAACG
>CBEUCC010000088.1:0-10661 GCA_965541515.1 uncultured Thermoplasmata archaeon | reverse complement strand
TAACCAACGTGAGTGCAAGCAACTCGTTCCAGGGCGCGGACCTGCTAGTCACCACGGGGCTGCTCCTTGACGGGGTGACCTTTGCGGGCAACGTTGGCTATGGCCTGACGAGCGATTTCCAATCCACAGGCAATACATTCCGGAACCTTACGGTGCGCGGGAACGGCTGGGCGGGTATCGAGATCTTGGCCAACGGCACGCGGCTGGTCGATGGGAATTTCTCTAACAACGGCGCGAGCGCGATCGTCGTGGCCCCGTTCGTGCGCCTCGACTGGATCGTCAAAGGCGGGGCGTCGCTGGTGGACGACGGGATCAACCTGACGGGTGACCTGACCCTGGAGCCCGGCACGTCCTTCGTCCTGCGCCGGGCCAGGCTGGTAATCGACCAAATGGCGCGGCTGTCGGCCTTCCAGCCGATCGCGGTCATCAATGTGACCTCGGGCGCCTTGTTCGAGATCGAGGACGGGGTCGTCGCACCACGCGACGTGAATGTGCCCTACGTCATCCTGATCTCGAACGGAGGGAGAGCCGTGTGGATCAACGCGACGGTGAAGGGCGGGAACCAGACGAGTCCGCTGTCAGCGGTCCGACTTCAGACAGCTTCAGCAGACCTCCTCGGCGGGGAGGTCAGCGGGTGGCACCTGCCGCTCGACGCAACGGACTCGACGGTCACAGTGGATGGCACCCGCTTCTCGGACAACTGGGCCGGGCCGCAGGTGTCCGGTGGGTCGGCGCGGTTCTCGAACGTCACGTCCCTCTCAAACACCTACGACGGTTTCCTGGCGGTCGCGTCTATCACCCTTGAACTCACCAACTTCGCCTCATTCAACAACGGGGGCGCGGGGGCTGTCCTGCAGATGGTCAGCTGGGCGGTGGTCACAAACTTCGACGCGCGCGCAAACGGCGGCCCGGGCCTGCGCGTGGAAGGGACGACGCTTGAGGCCTATGGGTTGTCCCTGGTGGGCAACGGGGCTGAAGGCCTGCTCGTGCACGATTCCGGGAGCGTGCTGATCGAGGGCCTGGAGGCGGATTCGAACACACGCCACGGCGCCGCGTTCGCGCGTGTCGGTACCGCCGACGTGCAGAACTTGGGGGCGGACGGCAACGGCGGGAGCGGGCTGTCCATTGACAATGTCGCGAACTTCACGCTCTCGGGCGCTTCGATCGGCCAGAACGGCGCGTTTGGCCTCCATGCTTCGGGCTCGGGCCACCTCACCCTCTCGGCCGCAGACCTCTCGGATGACGCCCTGGGAGGTGTCCGGCTCGAGGGATCGCTCGACGTGTGGATCTCCGCGGCGGTCATCAACTCCGCGGCCAGCCACGCAATCACAGTCACAGACACGGTCAACCTCACGATGACCGACGCGGTACCCACAGCCACGAGCGCGGGCCTACTGGCACAGGACAGTGCGCGCATCGTTGCGATCAACTGCTCGATGAGTGAACCCCACGTGGTCTCCCAGGCCATCGTTTGGATCGGCTGGCACGTTCGGATCATCGTCCAAGACTCGGCCGGTGGGCCCGGCGCAGGCGTCGATGTGAATGTCCAGGATGCGGCGGGCACCGTGGTCGAGGCCGGCAGGACCAGCGGCGCAGGGGTCATGCCGATGATGGATGTCCTCGAGCGGGCAATGTTCGGGGACGGGACGACCGAGGCCTACGGACCCCACGTATTCACCGCCGTGTCTGCAACGCTCGGGCGCGCTCGCCACGTCCAGGAGGTGACGCGGTTCCTGACGGTGGGCCTGCGGCTCGATAGCCTGGTTCCGATGCTCTCGGTTGAGTTCTCCACCAACCCGGGGCCGAGCGGGTGGTTCCTGGGCCCCGTCAGCGTCACGCTCCGCGCCTTTGACGACCGCAGCGAGGGCGTCACGATGTCCTACCGGCCCCAGGGAGGGGCGTGGACCGATGTCGCAGGCAACCTCTCCGCCGCCACCGTGACCATCGACGTCGACACGGAAGGCGTCAACCGGTTCGAGGTCCGGGTGGTTGACGGCGCGGGGAACGAGTTGGGTCCCGAGCTCGTGGATGTCCGTGTGGACCTCTCGCCACCCACCGGGGCGTTTGGGCCCGCCGACCCCGTCTACTTTGTCCCCACGTTCGTCCCCTCGTGGTCTGGCGACGACGGGGCGGGCAGCGGCGTGGCCACGTTCCGGGTCGAGTACTCGATGGACAACCGCTCGTTCACCACGTTCCTCAACGGGACGACCTGGACCCAGATGCCCTTCGAGGCGTCCGACGGGGACTACCGTTTCCGGTTGACCGTGTTCGACGCGGCCGACCGGTCGTCCCTGCCGGCTTACCTTGACGTGTCGTTTGCGTTGCTTGGGGGGGTACGCATGCGGGTGCTCGACCCGACGGGCGCGGCAGTGGCAAACACGAGCGTGGAGTTCGAGGACCTCAACGTGACGAGCGTCGGCCAGGGTGACTTCGAGATCAAGGGATTGCCGGCCGGCAACCAGACGATCATCGTCTCTGCGCCGGGTTTCACCCCCGTCCGCCTCGTGGTGAACGTGACCGCGCGGGAGGTCCTGGACCTAGGCGAGGTGATCCTAGAACGCGAGAACCTCGGTCAGCCAACGGAGGTCACCGTGCTCTGGGGACTTCTGGCGGGCGTGGCCGCCGCCACGGCTTTCTATTGGCTATACATGCGGAAGAAGTGGTCGGGCAAGCGCCCCCCGTCCAAGGAAGAGCCGTAGGTCGCCCGGCCTAGCCAAGCCCCATGGACGCGAAGAACGCCCGGATCGCGTCTAGCGTCTGTGGCCACACAGGGATGAGCGCCAAGACCCCGACGAGCAGGGCGCCGAGGGCCACGCCCAGCGAGCGCGACCGGTTCCGCTTCCCCTCTACCTGGATGAGATCACGGAGCTTCTTGGTCTGCTCCAGTTGCTTCTCCTGGATCATCTCGGTGTAGCGCTCTATGTAGAAGAGGCGCCGCTCGAGTTCGCCGACGCGCGACTCGAGCTCCGCGTACTTGGGCCGCAGGTCGTCCCCCTGGGCAGGGGCAGGCTCTTCTGACAGGGGGTCAGTCGCGGCGTCGCCAAGCTCCGTGCTCGCCTCGAGTTCGCGCACCGTTTCGGACTGGGGGAAGTCGTAGTAGGAGACCTCCTGGAAGACATGGGCCGGGCTCTCTGGGACGTTCGAGACCTGCGGCTCGGCCGCACGTGTGGTCCCCGACCCAGAGCCCTCTGCCACGACCTCCGTGTCCGCGCGATCGGCAGGCGCGGGTTCGTCCGCTGGCGCCGCCGGCGCGACGGCGCCCTCCCCGTGGGCGTGGGGCGCCAGCGTCGGGTCTGCCCGAACGACCTCATTGTAGAGGACAGCACCAACCTCCAGCCGGTCCTCGCTGTCTGCGTGGACCTTCTCGAGGGCTTTGCGGCCTCGCGTGAGGGACTCGGCCATCTTGGCGGCCTGGGGGCCCAACCAAGGGTTCGTCTTTCCCGAGCCGGTGACGTCCTTCTCGACCTCTTCGAGGACCGACGCCAGCTCCTTTGCTTGGGCCGCCGCCTTGGCTTCCGTGGTTGTCCGTGCCGCAACCCGCTCCGCGAGGTACTTTGCCTCGGCCGACGCGAGCCGCGCGTCATTGTCCAAACCCAAAACGAACGCTCCGTCCGGCTTGTCCAGCAATTCGACCGCCTCCGGGTACCCGACTTCGACGGACTCGAAGCCCGGCGCGTCGGCGGAGTGACGGAAGGTGAGCAGCAGGCACTTGTTCGGAAGGAGCACCGCGGCGATCCGGTAGGGGTAGGCGCGGTAGAAGGGCGGTTGCTCCTGGGGCGCGGGCGAGTTGCCCTCCACGATCTTCCTGTACGTCTTCACGAACTCGCGCGCAAACAACTCGCCGGTGTGCGCGTTGATCCGCTCGAGACGCTCGTCCCCCTCTTGCGCCGCAAAACGCTCGGCGCGCTCGACGGCGTCCTCGTAGTCCTCATAGGGCAAGCCCCGCTCGGCCTCGGCCCGCGCCTCCCGCAGGGCGGACATCCGGTCCTCGGCGGCCGCCAGGCGACCTGAAGCGGCCGATAGCGTCTTTTCTAGCCAGGGGTTGGAGGTGAAGAGCTCCTTGAGGCGGTCACGCACCTCGCGCGTCTCCTTGAGCGCGATGGCGACGGAGGGCTCCCAGAGGCCCCGCTCAAGGGCACGCTTGCAGTCCTCCCGGGCCATCGCGCGCAACGCGTCTTTTGAGGTGGATGCGCCAGGGTAGAAGACCGCGAGGTGCGCGTAGTCCCGTTCGCCGATGCGCTCGCGCAGCACCTCCCACTCGGCGTCCTCGCCGCGCCAGAAGTCCTCTTCCACATTGGCCCGGTAGACAAGCACGATGCAGCCGTTGGCAAAAGCGTACCCTTCAGCCCCCACCTTGGTGGCGCCGCCGAGGGGAACACGCTCGGCCTCCGCCCAGAACGAATCCTCGATCTCCGCACGAAAGGCCTCAACGAAGCCGCGGGCCAGCTGCTCGGCCTGCATCGCGAGGTCCGTAGGCAGGGCGTGCGCCTCCTTGGCCGGGCGGGCCGCGAAAGAGCCTCAGCGGGCCGTTAAGAAACTATCGACGCCACCCCACGGTTCGAAGATCGGACGCGGGAGGGGCGAACCTATAAAGCCCCAGCCGTACGGCTCTGCCTGCTCCGTGGCAAGTGGGCAAGGATTTGTGAATTGTCCCGACTACGCGGAGCAACAGGGGCTCTAGGGCCCCCAACGCGGCTACGACCCTCGCGCCCCGAACGCTAACGCGTGGTGAAGAGGCGTGCTAGCGTGGCCGCACAACCCCCCCAGCGGGGTCAGGAGTGCGAGAGGCGGGTACCGCCGCGATGACTCGCTCCGTTAACGTTGGGGGACACCCCCTTCATCGAGGGCACCGCCTGCCTTGGCACGCCTACCGCCCCTCCTCCTCGTCATCGGCGGTGTCCGCGTCGTCTTATCGCCTGGACCCCTCCGATTCCAGGTGGGGGTCGCCCCTGCCCTCGTCGTCGGTAATCGCGTCTCGGGAGATCGCCGTGGACCCACCGGGGCCAAAGGACGACTTGATCTCCATCTCCTGGGTAGCGCCAAGTTTCCGCTTGAGTGTCTCGAGTGTTTTTTCCACCTTCACAATGTGGCAGATCGGCGCGCCGGGCTCGACGAGCGGTTCTGTTGTGACACCCACAATGATCCCGTTGAAGGGCGCGAGGGTGCGGTCAACCGCCGCACCGTACGGAGAGGTGACTTGCGCTAGCAGGTCGCCCTCGAACACAAGCGTCTCCGGACGCGTCTTGAGCAGGAGGATGCCGCCGTGGTTGGCCCGGAGCCATTGGGTTTCTCGCACGATGGCCCGGAAGGGCGGACGCAGGACATTACCGTCGATCATGTCGAGCTCCACCATCACGTTCAGGACACCTGCGAGCCCCTCCTTGATGTAGTCGAACTGGAAGTGGTGGGCCTCCCCCATCTCCACCGTGATTGCGGGTATCCCAGCCTTGTTCGCGTTGTACCGAAGCGTCGCGCGGTTCCCCGAGTTGTTGATGATGACGCGGGAGCCAAACGCCCGCGCGATGCGCCGGACGAGCGGGCGCTCCATGTCCGCTCGCCCATGGGGCATGTTGTCCCGCCCCTCGGCCGCCGTGTGGAAGTCGATGACGAAGTCGCACTTCTTGACGACCTGGTCGAAGAACTCGGCGGCGATCCGTTCGGCGAAGTTGCCCTCCTTGTCGCCGGGGAAGGACCGGTTCAGATCCCGCCGGTCCGGGAGGTAGCGCGTCGAGTTCAGGAACCCGGGGACGTTGACCACCGGCACGCACACGAGGCACCCGCCCATCGCGCTGTGGTCGACCTCGAAGATCAACTCGCGGACGACCTCGACACCGTTGAGCTCGTCGCCGTGGACCGCCGCGTTCACCAGCATGGTGGGCCCGGCACCCTTGCCGTTGACCACCGTGACGGGGATGCGGATCGGCGACGTGTCCGCGAACTCGGAGACCTTCAGCGGGAAGGAGCGGGTCTCACCCGGGGAAGTCTCGACCTCCCCGATGGTGAGCGGCTCGTTGGGCCACTCTCTTTTCTGGGCCTCGTCCCTCTTGTCGTCCCTCGTGTCATCCCTTCTGCTGTCTTGGCCCCCGTTGGCCACCGCATCCACCCCCTGCTGCCGCCTGGCCTCGCACACGAGGTACCAGGAGAGGATTTTCGACCTCCACGCGTGCCCGGCTCCCGTTGAGCCAGGTGTGTGGATTAAAGCGTTGGCAAGGGGGGGGTTGCAACCCCTTTTATCGGCGCGCCGGCCGTTACCGCAGCCGTGAAGCGGACGAACAACACGCGCACTGCCGACCCGGTCACGGACGGCCCGGAGGGCGCGGTGATCCGGGTCCATGTGGTGCCGTCGGCGCGTGATCCCGGGATCGACGGCCCCGACCCGTGGAGGGGAGCCCTCGTGGTCCGCGTGGCGGCACCGGCAAGAAAGGGCGCGGCCAACGCCGAGTTGCGTGTGCGGGTGGCCCGTGCGCTCGAGGTCGAGCCCGGTCGGGTCATGCTGCTTGGAGGGGCGCGCTCGCGCGACAAGACCCTGCGCGTCCAGGGGCTGGCGGGCGAGGAGGTCCGCCGGCGGTTGGGGGACGCCCTTTGAGGGACCCGGAGCTCTTGTTGGAACGCCTCGACGAGGTGCTCGATGCCCTCAACGAGGCGGCCGAGCGCGGCCCGATCCTGGTCGAGGGGCGCCGTGACGCGGCGGCGCTAGAGCGGCTGGGGGTGGACCAGAACGTGGAGCTCCTGAACACCGGCCAGCCGCTCCTGCACCGTTGCGAGGAGCTCGGGCGCAGCGAGCGCCATGTGACCGTCCTCATGGACTGGGACCGCAAAGGAGACGAACTCGCTGGCCGCCTCCAAAGAGGCCTGGAGCGCGCGGGCGTGGAGGCGGACCTGGAGGTGAGGGCCGTCCTGCGCCGACTTACGCACAACAGCGTGCACACTGTAGAGGAGCTTGCGACTTTCTACCGGCGCGTGGAAGGCGCGGCCCGCTCCAAGGGAAAACCCCGGCCTCCGGCGGAGAGTTGGCGCGTGAAGAAGGAGCGGAAGGCCGCACTCAAGGCCGACCGCCAACGGCGCGGCGCACCGCGGGGCTCGAAGCGGTGACACGCGCGAGCGCGGACTCGGGCGTATCGTCATCGCCAATGACCCGCGTGAGGAATACCCCCGTCCGTCCGGTCCGGCTCCGCCGCCGCAGCACGCGGACGCGCGCCAGGATGACCTGTGGGTCAATCCCCAGCAGGCGCGCGCACTCATCGGTACGGTCGTCAACCGATTGCTCGAGGTGTCCCTCCGGCGCCGGTCCGATCAGCATCAGCCGCTTGTCGATGCCTGGAACCCGCACGCTCGCCTCGACCTGCGGGAGGGAGACCGCTCCCGCAAAACCGGCAAAGCCCTCCTCAACGGGGCTCGGCCGCGTGAGCGGCAGGGAGACGGTCACTTGGCCAAAGTCCCATAACGCCTTGATGACGGCATTGGGGGTGGCCTGGACGAGGAGCCGCTGCGTCGCAGACTTGCCCGCGCGAGATAGCGCCATCTCCACGGCAAACGAGTTGGTACCGAAGGGAACCGCGATGTCCACGTCCGAGCCCGGCCGGACGTCCCCGCGAGCGAGGGACCCGTAGAGGCGCGAATCTCCGGGGAGCGCGCGCAGGAACGGCACGGACAAGGCCCGCTTTGCGGCAAGCAACTCAAACCGCTCGGGCGGGTATCGCACCAGCTTCCCGTCGCGGTGCCGGACAATGGGCTCTCGCGGCACATCGTGCCCCTCAGGTCAGCACCCGATGAAGCTTGTCCTCTTCGGCCGCCAGACGGATTTCCCGCGCGATCCGTCGACCGGTAGACATCGGCACGCGCCAGAGACTGTTCCCGTACGGGTGGCCTGCACTCATGTGGATGTTTGTCCCCCCACCGACGCGCGGCGCGACGTCATAGACGTAGAAACGGAGGTCCTTGTCCACGCAGGTCTGCAGGCAGAACGGCCCGATGATCCCCGGGGGGTAGTGCTCATTGGACGCAGCGACGAACCGTTCGGCCATCTCGAAGGCCTTCTCGAGGAGCGACTCGCGCAGCGTGGCCGAGTTGTGACCGGTGACGGTGTACTCGGGCACCTTCTGGGCGTCCCCCAGGGCCAACTGCTGGCCGGCGGGCAGGCGGACGTGTCCGTCCAGCGAACTCTCGAAACGCCAGTCGACACCGAGCAGCTCGATGGACGCGGCGCCCGAGGTAAGCGGGGAGTGGAAGAAGTTGAGGTTGAAGACCGGCCCGATCACGTAGCGCTCAATCCGAGCGCGTTCGAGGTCGGCCGGGTCGACGACGCCCTGCTTGACGAGCGCCTGGCTCTTCTCCTGGTACTCGCGGTGCGACGCGGCCGTGAAGAACCCCCGCTCAAGGCGCTTGCGCGCGTGCGGGAGTTTCACGATGACCAGCGCGTCGATGTCCCCGGGCGAGTCCACCTTCGCCGGGAATGGGATGCCGGCCTTCTCTAGGAGGTGGTAGTAGTCCTGGCCCTGGCCCCGCTCCTCGACCCGCAGCATACGCCGGGAACCAAACATCGGAACCTCGAAGGCCGATTCGATCGCGCCGATGTCCACATACGATGTGAAGGAGCGGTTGGGCACAAAGATAGCGGATTGGTCGCGTAGCGCCTTCTGCCGGTGGTCTTGCAGCACCTCATCATAGCGGTCGAGTACCCAGCACTGGTCCACGGTACCCCGCTCGCGCGAGCCGTCCGGCCGGCGGCGCGCTTTGAAATAGTGGTCGAAGGTGCGCTCCCGGCCCCTTTGGGCCACGACAAGACTAGCGAGGCCCTCGTCGGCGGCACCGTCGCATATGTCCAAGGCAGAGTGGGAGCCCAGGCACGCAACCGTGAGCTTGGCCCGGTCGTACTTGGCCGCCACGGCCTCAACGCGCGCACGGTCCAACATGCGGCACTCCGCCCCCGGGCGAGGGAACCGCTGGTGAGTTCTTATGCTTAACTTGAGGGGCGGCCATGGCGCGTCCCTCCAACCTTCACCGCCACCACGCTTGACCCCGCACTTTCGCGCGGCCCCGTCCCCTCACCGGCGTGGCCTACCGGCCGCGCCGGCGCTGGCGCCGGAAAATGTCCGGCGACCCCGCGTCCAGCTCGCGGGCCCCCGCCTCGGCGTCGAGGTCCTTGCCCGTCGGCGAACCTGAGGACGCCGGGTCGGGAGCCGCCTGGGTTTCGCGTGCCGCGAGCTGGGAAGCCCGTTCCCGTTCCTTGCGCCGTGTCAGGGCCCCGAGGTCTTCGTCCACCGCAAGCTCGTCGGCGTCGGAGTCCACATCGCGCTCGCGGCCGAAGGCGGGCAGGGCGCGCTCGCTCCAGGCCGTCGGTTCGCCGGCCGCCGAGAAGTACTGTGAACCGGCGACGGTGGCGCCCGGCTTCCGGGGTGCGGGTGCCGCCGCTTTGTTTTCGCGCGGGGGCGGGGGCTGGGGCCGGGGCGGGGGTCGGACGGCCGGCGGGCCGGTCACGCGTGGGCCCGTCGTCGATTCAGCGAGGCCCGTCTCGCCCGCAAACTCGCGGCCGCCCGCGTCCGAACGGGGCGGTTGGCGTTTCCCGGCCGGAGGTTCCGGGTCATCAGTCACCGTCCATACCTCCGGGCGTCTGGGCCCACACATTGTGGACATCCACGGATGGGGGGAGCCGTTATATGAGCGCTTTGCCAGTCTTCTCCAGATGTTCAGAGAATCGACGTTGGGGGCCACGGGGAATGCGCTGCGGCTCGTCGTATTCGACATGGACGGCGTCCTGGTGGACCACTTCTCATCCTGGGCCGTCGTCCACGAGGCGCTTGGCACCGACAACACGGACGCGCTCTTCGAGTTCATGGAAGGGACCATCGACGACCGCGAGTTCATCCTGCGTGACGTGGCCTTGTGGCGGACGCGCCGACCTGAGATGACCGCAGACGACCTGGTCCGGATCCTGGCGCCCACCCCCCGGATGCCGGGGATGCGCGAGGCGGTCGCGTCCCTGCGCTCGCAAGGGACGCGGTGCGCGATCGTGAGCGGGGGCCTGCGCCCGCTGGCGGACCTCGTGGCGCAGGAGGCCGGGTTCGACATCGTGCGTGCAAACGGGGTCTGCTTCGGACCCGACGGCAGGCTCTTGGACGACGCAACGGTCGAGGTCCCGCTTCGCCAGAAGGCGAAGGTTGTTGAGGCCATCCAGGAGAAGCTCGGGGTCGACACGAGCCAGACCGGTTCGGTGGGCGATTCGGAATTCGACCGCGGCCTGTTTGACCAGTCACGCGTCTCGGTGGCGTTCAACCCCATCGATCGTGCCGTGGCCCAGGCGGCCACCCACGCCGTGTGGGAGAAGGACCTGCGCGCCGCCGTCGCCCCCATGCTTGATGGTGCGAGGGTTGCACGATAAGTATCCCACGCCGCTCATTAGGGCGCAAGAGAGACCCGGCGCCCGATGGGGCGCACCGTGCGGCTGGCGGGCGACCGCCGCGCCGCCTCCGGCGGGGCGGGGCTCTTTGCACTTGCGGCCGTCGTCCTGCTCCTCTCGGTTGAGGTCCCGGCCCACCCCTGGTCCCCCGACCCCTCGCAGGATTTGCGCCGGCTCGCTGACCTCCGCGATACCGAAGAGCGACCTGTCCGCACACTCGTCGTGGAGGCGTTGGATGGGATACCGCAGATTCGTGGATCGTGAT
>CBEUCC010000087.1:0-10669 GCA_965541515.1 uncultured Thermoplasmata archaeon | reverse complement strand
GGCGTCCCGGCCCAACCCGGCTACGGCGGTACCCCCTCCGCCCTCCTGCCCGGCCAGCAGATGGCCAAGGACGCTGTGCCGTTGCGCTTCGTCTCCTTGGTCATCGACGCCATCGTCATCTTCGTCATCCAGTCCATATTCACGCTTGTCGTAATCTTCAGCCCCCTGGGATTCCTCTCCGGAATCGTCTGGGCCGCCTTCGCCTTCCTCTACTTCGCCCTGATGGAGGGAACCCGCGGGCAGACGTTGGGGAAGATGGCGATGGGGCTCAAGGTCGTCAAGGAAGACATGACCGCGATTGGCCTGGAAGAGGGCCTCATTCGCGCCGTCGACCTCTTCCTGTGGGGCCTGACCTTCGGGATCGTGGCGCTCGTCGACCTCATATTCGTGCTCGACAACGGGCAGCGGCTCGGGGACCGCTGGGCCCACACCGTAGTGATCAAGGTGCAGTAGTCCGTTAAGGGTTGTCGCGCGGCGGGCATAGGCTAGGGTTTTTGGGTCCGTCCGTTTCTTCTTGAGGTTGTGGTGGCCAGGGTGATGCACGGTTGAAATCCCCGATACATGCCTTCCCGCCCTTGGCGGCAGGCGCCCCCGCCCCGTTGAGGTCGTGGCCATGACCGACAACACCGATGAGAGCGCAATACGGCTCGACATCTCGCGGATGCGGCCGGCAGAGGCCTCGAAAGTGGTCGCCACCCGCCTCTGGAGGACGCGCGAAGGGCAGCGGATCGTCATCACCTCGGACCGCGAGTTGACGTTCCTGCTTCCGGTGCTTGCAGAGAACGGCTACACGTATGAGCGTCCCCGTGAGGAGGACGGCGTCCACAAGCTACGGGCCGTCCGGAAGTGAGCCGCCCCTCGTGCCGTGCCCCTCGTGCCGTGCCCCCCGTGTTCTGGGGCCGCAAGGGCCGCCCTCCCTGGGCCCACACCCGCTGTGAGCCGTGGGCGCAATCCCTGTCACCGGCGTGGAGCGGCCTCTCTGGAGACCGCCACCACATCGGCCGGCGCTGGCTGACCTCACGGGAGCAGTTCCGGCACGGCGCCCGGCCGGTCCGCGACCTTCACGCCCGCAGCCTCCAGCGCCGAGACCTTGGCAGCCGCAGTCCCGCCCCGGCCCGAGATGATCGCGCCGGCGTGGCCCATCGTCTTGCCCGGCGGGGCCACACGGCCGGCGATGTATGCCACGACCGGCTTCTTCACGCGCCGGCGGATGTACGACGCGGCCGCCTCCTCCGCGTTTCCCCCGATCTCCCCGACCACGACGATCGACTCGGTGCGCTTGTCCTTTTGGAAGAAGTTGAGCATCTCAAGGACGTTCGTGCCCTGGACGGGGTCGCCGCCGATCCCCACGACCGTCGACTGCCCGATCTTCGCCTCGGAGAGCGCGTTGACGATCTCGTAGGTTAGCGTCCCCGACCGCGACACGACGCCCACCGAGCCCTGGCGGAAGATCGTGTCCGGCATGATCCCGATCTTCCCTACCCCCGGGACGGCGACCCCCGGGCAGTTCGGGCCGACCACGCGCACGCCCCGGGCGCGCGCGACCGACGCGACCCGCATCGCGTCGAGGACCGGGACGTGCTCCGTGATGACCACGAGGAGCTTGATCCGCGGCTCCTCCAGCGCCTCGAGCGCGGCGTCCAGCGCGAAGCGCGCCGGGACAAAGATGCATGAGGCGTTGGCGCGGGCCTTGCGCGCGGCCTCGGCCACCGAGTTGTACACGGGGACGTCGTGGACGTGCTCCCCGCCCTTGCCCGGTGTCACGCCGCCAACGATCTTCGTCCCGTAGTCTAGCATCGCGCGCGTGTGGAACGCGCCCTGCTGGCCCGTGATGCCCTGCACGATCACGCGGGTCGTCCGACTCATGAACGCAGGCACCTCCACACCCCCTACAGCTTTGCGACCCGCTCGGCGGCGGCCTCGAATTTCGTCTCCGCATGGATCCCCGCGGCCTCCAGGATCTTGCGGGCCTGTTCCTCGTTGCGGCCCTTGATACGGACGACCATCGGGATCGTGATCTGCTCCTCCTTGATGACCTCCGTCACACCCGTCGCGACCGTGTCGCACTTCGTGATCCCGCCGAAGATGTTGAGGAAGATCTTCTTGGGGCGCGCCTCGTTCATCAGGCGGAAGCACGCCTTCACCTTTTCCGGGTCGTCCGTCCCGCCGAGGTCCAGGAAGATCGCCGGCTTGCCGCCGTAGCGGTCGAGCATATCGAGTGTCGCCATCGTGAGCCCCGCGCCGTTGGCGATGACCCCGATGTCCCCCTCAAGCAGGACCAAGGCGATCCCTTGCTCGCGCGCCTTCTTCTCGAGCGGCGGGACCTCTTCCGGCTCGTCCGCGAACTCGTGGTGGCGGAAAAGTGCGTCGTTGTCGAGGACCACCTTGGAGTCCGCGCAGTACACCGTCCCGTCCCGCGTGATCGCCGTCGGGTTCACCTCGATGAGCGTGGCGTCGAGCTCGTTGTAGATCTTCCAGAGCCCCGTCATGATGGACTCGAGCTGCTCGCTCACGTCCTTGGGGTATCCCAGGAACCGCGACATTTCGCGCAGGTGGTAGGGGCGCAGTCCCACCAGCGGGTCGATCGGCGCCTTGAACATCTTCTTGGCCGGGACGTCCTCCACCTCCATGCCGCCCACCGCGGTGGCAAGCAGCACGGCGCACCGGTTGAGGCGGTCGAGGACGACCCCGAGGTACGCTTCATCCGCGATGTCGAGCTTCTCCTCGACGAGCACCTTGGTCACACGGAAGCCCTTGATCTCCATCCGCAAGAGTTCGGCCGCGACCTTCTTCGCGCCCTCGAGGTCGTCTGCAAACTTCACGCCGCCGGCCTTTCCGCGACCGCCGACGGCGACCTGGACCTTGAGAACGGCGGGGAACTTGATGCCGGAGATCTCGTCGGGCGATGCGATGACCTTGCCGCGCGGGACGCGCAGCCCGTACCGTTCGAAGATCTCCTTGCCGCGGTACTCATGGAGATTCATACAGGCCGGCCTCCGCCCCGGGAGGAGGGCGCGATTGCGGCGACGCTATTTCAGGTTCGCGCACGTCTGCAACGGGCGATCATGGATCACGCACAGGCCGTGCGCGTCATCGAGAACAGCGTGAGGACCAACGCGGCGGCTGCCGAGGCCGAGACGGCAAGCCGGCCACGTAGCCTACCGCGCGCATCGCCTGGGC
Source organism: uncultured Thermoplasmata archaeon (assembly GCA_965541515.1). GTDB lineage: Archaea > Thermoplasmatota > DTKX01 > DTKX01 > DATEUP01 > DATEUP01. The sequence goes on along the minus strand of CBEUCC010000087.1, from coordinate 7,489 downwards.
TGGGCCGCCGCTCCAAGATCAAGGCAGCCACTGCACAGGCGATCGATGTCACCACCAGCACAAGAAAAATGGCCACGACAGAGGGGTGCATCGCGGGACAATGCATCGCTGGGGTCTGGTGCCATCCAACACGGAACCAACGTATCGCGAACGTCCCAACAGCGCACGAGAGCGCGACGGCCCCTAGCGCGATGCTCCTGTTTTGATCCAACCATCGCGCCCCGATTCCCCCACGGGACCCCCCCAAAAAAATCCCACCGCCACTTGTCGTATGTCCGCACATTGTACGGCACCCAGGCCCCATTCCCGCTCTCCGCTGCTCTCCACCGAACGTTTATCAAGGGGAGGCCCGTGGGCCGACTTTGAGCCCCGAGATGTTGATCAAGGACCTGAAACCGAACCAGCCCGTTGACACCCTGGAGTTGCGCATTACCGACAAAGCCGACCCCCGCGACTTCACCTCGAAGTACGGCAAACCCGGCCGCGTCTGCAACGCCGTCGGGAAGGACGAGAAGGGTGACACAGTCGAAGTGACCCTCTGGAACGACGACATCGAGAAGGTCGAGAGCGGCCAAAACATCCGGATCACCAACGGGTGGGTAAAGCAGTGGCGGGGCAAGATGCAGGTCTCGCCGTCCCACAAGGGGACGCTCGAGATTCTCTCGAACTAGGGGCCTGCGCGCCGTCGTCCGTCACGCGGTGTCCGCCTCCGCGACCACCGGCCCCCACTCCGAGAGCGGGCTGTGAACGCCGCAGTGCGTACACTTGAGCGCCTCGCGCAGCTCTCCCTTGCAGTGCGTGCACAGGGGCTTGCCGTAGACCACCGGCCGCGTGCAGTGCTCGCACGCGACGACATGGACCTCGCTCTGGCCGCACCAGCCCACCGCCGCCGCCCGGCCACACCGGGGGCACCCCCGCGATTCCTCCGAGAGCGGCCGCCCGCACACGGGGCAGTCCTCCATGCCTCCGAGGTACCCCGCGCCCGCCAGGATGTGCGCCCCCGTGCGCAGCGCCGTCCCGCGAAGGAGCGCCTCCCCCCGCTCGTGCTCGCGCGCGGCCTTCCGGTACTCGGGCGGCAGCTGGCCGAACGCAACCTCCGCGAAGTAGAGGAGGTAGACCGCAAGCCCGATGAGCAGCGCCTCGCTGGCCGCGTGGAGCGGGAGGATCGGCTCGCCGCGCACCCACCCCACGTAGAGGACCGCGCTGAGGTTGGCCACCAGGAAGAACCCGAGCAGCCCGAGCGTCCAGATCCCGATGCGTGCGTACTCGGGCGGGCTGTCCCCGCGGGCAACCGAGAGGCGCGTCCGGAAGTCGCGGATGCTCTTGATCTCGGCAAAGAGCGCGAAGCCGATGTAGAGTGCGATCCCCTCGGCCAGCAGCGAGCCCACGAGCAGCGCGGGTGCCGACGAGACGGCCGGGGTCCCCACCGACGCCGAGAACGCGAACGCGAGCGCTCCGACAAACGAGAGCGCGTATACGGCCGCCAGCCAGATCGAGTAGAGCCACATGGAGGGGAAGGCCCTGCGCAAGAGGAACGCGGACGCAATCAGGCCGAGCACGAAGAGGAACGGCCCTGCCGGGTCGGGCACCAGCCCCGCCACGAGCGTGACGAGCAGTGCGCCGGTCGCGGTGTAGACGCGCGTCATCTCGACGTCTGGCGTCTCCGTCCTTGCTGGGTTGGCTGGGCCGGCTCCGTGGACGGTCACGGACACGCGCTTCGGATGCGGGGCGGCCGGTATAAAGGGTGCCGGGCGGGCCAGAGCCGGGCCGCGGTGGGCCAGGCTTTTTGCCCGCGCCGCCTCTTGGGGTTGCGCCACAATGATGCGACGCGACAGGCTGATCCGTGATGAGTGATGGGCGAGCTGAGTGGCCGCGCACGCTGCCCCCGGGCCTCACGCGGGGAATGCGAAAAGCAGGAAGAGCGCCGTGGCCACGGCCTTGGCCACCAGGGCCACCCACGGGTAGTCCGGCGGCACGTCCGTGCCAAGGGGTGGCGAACCCCCTGCGTGCAGCCAGTCCCACGCGCCCCTCGTCCAGAGGACGGCCACGATCCCAGCGGCCGCGAGTTCCGGCGGGAGCGCGACGACCGCAACGAGCGCCGCCGCCGTGGCCACGGCCGCGCCAACCTCCGCGCGCCTGTCGGCGTCCTCCCGTGTCCTCCAGCCCCAGGCGAGGTAGGCGGCCGCGTCGGCGGCCGCCAGGGCCACGAGCCCGACCGTCGCCGCGTCCTGCGTGCCCCTCACCTCTTGCGCACGACGACGGTCAGGATGTCCTCGTCCTCCATCACGTGGTCCAAGCCGACCGTCTGGCCCGGAAACCGGGCGCTGTTGCCCCACACATTCGCGTACCGGAAGCGGGAGCGCATTGCCCGGTGGATGTGGTTGCACACCTCGAGCACCGTGGACTTTGACTTGATGACTAGCGGCTCGGCGAAGTCCGGCTCGCCACCCTGGGGGCGCAGGTAGACGCGGATGAATTCCATCCGGTCGTACACGACGTCCTTGAACTTCGCGACCCCCTTCCCCGTCGAGGCCGAGATCTCCACCACGGTCCAGCCCTTCAGCGCTTTGCGCGCCCGGCGCATCAGCGGGGCATCGGCCACGTCGATCTTGTTGAGCGCCACGACCGCGGGGATGTAGACACGGTTGCCCGCCAGCGCGTCGATCAGCTGCTCGTCCGTGACGTCCGCACGGATCACCACCTCCGCACTCGTGTGTCCGTACTCGCCCACGAGCGCCTCCGCATACTCCTCGGTCAGGTGCGTCTGGCGGACCGCAAACCGCACCTGCACGCCGCCCCGCGTCGTCTTCGTGATGCGGATGTCCGCCGGCCGCTCGTTGAGCCGGATGCCCGCCCACCGCAACTCCCCGACGAGGGGCGAGATGTCCGGCGCGTAGACGTCCGCGACGAAGATGATCAGGTCGCAGGACCGCGCTACCGCGATGACCTCACGCCCCCGCCCCCGGCCGGTCGCTGCCCCCTTCAAAATCCCCGGCAGGTCGAGAACCTGGATCTCGGCGTGCCGGTGCCGGAGCAGACCGGGGATCACGTCGAGTGTCGTGAACGAGTAGGCGGCCACCTCCGAGCGCGTGTTCGCCAGGTTGTTGAGGAGCGTCGACTTGCCCACACTCGGGAACCCGATGAGGGCCGCGGTCGCATGGCCCGTCTTGCGCACCGCGAACGCGCGCCCGCCGCCCGAGCGTGCCGCGGCCCGCTTCTCGGCTTCCGCCTTGAGGCGCGCGAGCTTCGCCTTCAGCTTGCCCACGTGCTGCTGAGTCGCCTTGTTGTAAGCCGTCTTGGTGATCTCGGCTTCGACGTCGGCAATCTGCTGCTCAATGTTGGCCATGGCCGTGTGTGCCCGCGCGTCCGCTTAGCATGGTGGCGGATATAAGCCCTGAGACGCGGGGTCTAGAAGTGGAGCGCCCCGTTGGCCATCCATGTGAGCCACAACGCCGAGTAGAATGCGCCGGCCAGGATGTTCCGCGTGCGGTCGTACAGGACGGACGAGAGCAGGCCGACGGCCAGTGTCACCGAGAGCGCGGACGGGAGCGCGCTTGCCGGCAATGCAGCGAAGAGAAAGACGGCGGCGAAACTCATCATGGCGAAGTAGAGGGCCGTCCCGACGACGACCGACCCGGCGCTGTTGCGCAGGCCCCTCTCACCAAAGACGGTCTCGATGAAGTCCCGCAGGCGCCGCTGCATCCGCAACCGCAGGAAAGCCTCGAAGCCCAGCGCAAACACGAAGAAGATGAGGAACGCCAGCACGAAGACGTAGGACGAGGGCCAGGCCGTCCCCTGTGCCAGGACCGATTCGAGCACCGCTCCGGTCAGGAGCACCGGGACGATCGACAGCGCGACGAACAAGGACCGGCGCAGGCCCTCGGCCTCCTCGAACTGCTTCTCGTCGCGCCCGCGGACGCGCCGTTCAAGCCACGCGAGTCCCGCGCCGGCCCCCGCAAGCGCGACCGCGGCCACCGCGATCGCTGCGAAGGCCCCCGGCGTGGCGAACACCCCCTCAAGGAGGCCCGAGGGCCCCGGCGATGCAAGGCCACCCAACCCGTACACAACGAGTGCGAAGGCCGCCACATCCGCACCAAGGAACGCCGCCGCAAGCAGGCGCGTGCGGTCTCCCGGGTAGTTGTACAGCTTCACCGTGAGCGGGCTGCGCGTGCACCAGCGCTCCCAGGCCAGCCACGCGACAGGCAGTGTGAGCGCGGTGATCGCCTGGGTGAGCACCAGGTGGTCGCGGTCCACGAACGGGTAGATCGCGTCGCGGGGGAGGGAGACCCGTCCCTTCGTGCGCATCTCGACAAACGAGATGGTCTCCGCGTCCACGGCCGTGCTGAAGAGGTCGTGGCCAAGATCCGGGTAGAGCGCCAGCCGCCCGCCCGGCGCCAGGACTGCCCCCGTCTCCGCTTGGTCGGCCGGCACCTGGGTGTCCAGGCCGCCGGCAACGAAGAGCGTCGAGTTGGGGCGCACGGACGCGAGCGTGAGCGACGGGGAGCGTTCGCGCAGCGCGTCGGAATCAAGCACCGACGGAGAAAGGGCCCGCCGCCCCGCCATGTCAAAGAGCGCCTCGGGCCGCTCCTCCCACAGAACGACGAGGTCGATGGGCGCGGCCCACACGACTGTCGCGTTGACCTGGCCGTCGGGCGTCGCCGCGGCCTGGAGAACGCCCGTCCCGCCCAGTTCGTACCCCACCATCGCGAGCGCCGAGCGGTCGACCCCCTCCAGACCCCGGAGGAACGCGATCCCGTAGCGGATGTCCTCGACCTCCGCCCCCGGCGCCATGAATGACGACGTGCCCGACGACATCCCGTGCCCCCGCAGGTCGATCGCCAACGCCACGAAGCCGCGCCTGGCAAATTCCAGGGTCACCCGGTGCATGTCCTCCTTCCTGTCCCCGTACCCGTGCACCACGAGGACGCCGGGGAGCAGTCCGGACTCGGCCGCCGGGCGCACGACCAGCCCGGAGATCGTGACGCCGCCCTCCGAGGGGTACGTCACGTACGTTAGCGAGAGGTCGGGGGTGACCGCCACGTCCTGCCACAGGAGCGCCGAGAAGAGGAAGACGGGCACGAGCAGGAACACGAAAAGCGTCTGGAAGAGGCGCACCCGACGGCGGCGCACCGCAGATCCGGTCGAGGCAAGGCCCCCTCAAGCGGGGGGACGGCCCTTTCCGGTGGATAAAGGGAACGCCCGAGTTGGCGGCGTCAGTACGCCTGCTCCTCCCAGAAGCGCATGATCTCCCAGTCGTCCATCTTCTGCCCGTCCTCCTGCTCCGTGACGCGCAGACCCCACTGGCGCTCGAACGCCCGGAGGATCTGCTGCTCCTGGTCGCCGCCGACAAACTGCGAGAGGACCAGCGTGTTGCCCTTCTTCGTCCCCTTGAACGCTCCCTTCATCTCCCCCCGGTTGAAGATGACAAAGCAGCTGCCGATCCTGAACTTGCGGCGGATCTCGGAGGCGAGGAACAGCGCGAGCTGGTCGAATGGCGAGAGGACGAACGACTCCTCGCAGCGGACCTTCGTGACGTTGTCCATGTCCTCCTTGATCATCCAGTAGAGCGTCTCGTCGCCCTCGATGAAGAAACCCTTGACCAGCCGGCCCTCGTGCTCCTGGTGCGACAGGTAGTCGCGGATCTCATGCATCCGGAACTCGTGTTTCGTCATCCGTGCTAGGCCCTCGGCTGACACGACGCCGAAGTTGTTCACCAGCCGCTCCAGGATGATCCGGCGAGCCTCCCGCCTGGTCTCGGTCGACTCCCCGATCCGCAGGTACTTGTTCTGCCCGTTGCGCACCACATAGAGGCCCTCGTAGAGCGAGTTGAAGGCCTCGTCGAAGTCCTTCGGGTCCATCTCGACGCGCTCAAAGAGTTCCTTGCGTGACACCGCGTCGAACTTCGGGAGCTGACGGAGCAGGACCTCCATCTGTGGGGTGAGCTTCCTCGACTTTGCCTTCTTGTACAGGCGCAGGTCGCTCTTCAGGCAGTACGTGAGGTGCGCGGGGATCACCAGGCCCGCGAGCAGTTCGTTGTCCCGCAGGTGCCGGCGCAGACGCCGGAACCGCTGCACGCGCAGGTACGATTCGAAGTCCGACCGGATCCCGCCGAACCGCTGTGCGAGGCGCAGGACGTCGCGCACCTTGTTCTCCGGGTGGATGTGCTGCTTCCAGAGCAGGTACGAGTGCACGTCGGTCCGTGTGAACACCGTGGGGACGAGCGCGCCCTTGATGAGCATCCCCTGGAGCACGTGGTAGCCGGCCGCCCGGAAGACGTCCAGGAGGCCCTCCTCCAATTCCTCGATCGGGGCTCCAAAGACCTTGCGGATCCGCAGGATCTCGATGCCCATCATCTTGTAGAAGTCCATCATCCGGTCGAGTTCGCGGAGCAGTTCGGGCAGCAGCGAGTCGTCCTCGAGCATTACCTCGCGGATGTCCACGGCCCCCGACATCTTCCACTTCTCCACCATCCCGACGAGTTCGCCGTTCTTGATCAGCGGGTAGATCCAGCCCTCGCCGTACTTCGTCGTCAGCTCCGCCCACATCGGCTGGACGAAGGGGTCGTAGAGCGAGAGGATGCGCATCCGGTCCTGGACCTCGTCGGGGGCGGCCTTGGCGGTGAGCTCCTCGAGCTCCGTGGCCAGGACGTACATGTCGATCGAGGTCTCGCCCACGACGGAGATGCGGCGGATGACCTTCTCGTCCTCGAGTTTGTTGAGGATCGAGAAGACCTCGGTGAACGTGAAGCCCGTGAACGCCCGGATCGCCGTGAAGGAGGAGGGGCCCGACGAGAGCAGGTACTGCAGGATGACGCGTCGCTTGGCGTCTCTCACGATCCGCCGCAGCGGGTATGCGATGTACACGTTGCGCGACGACCATGACTTGCGCTCCTCCGCCTTCCGGCAGATGTACGTGTTCCGGTCCAGCCGGTCGATGATCTCCTGCACCTGCTCCTTGGGCAGGTGCAGCCGCTTGCCAAGCTGCGACGCCGTGATGCCGTCCGTCGAGCGGATGATCTCGAGCGCCCGCTCGTCGGTGCGCAGCGGCGCCTCCTGGCGGTAGGCCGAAACGAGCGTGTCCGTGTACTTGTCGTGGGCAAACCCGACCTGCCGGCGAACGAACCGGCCGTGCCGGACCTCCTCCCGCTCCCGTCGGTCCCACCAGTCCTCGATGTCGAAGTTCTTGACGCGGTTGAAGACGTCGTAGACCAGACCTGCGCTCATGAACGTGCTGAAGTAGTCGTCGACCGTCTCGAACCGCTCGAACTGCTTGGCGATGATGTGCTGTGTCACCGCGTTCTCATCGACAAGGACGGCGCGCTCTACCTGGCTCTCGATGCCCTTCTTGTCCTTGTCGAGCATGTACTGCGGGCGCTCGCCGACGACGAAGTAGCCCTCCGTCACCACCTGGCGCTCGAGGAGGTTGCCAAGGCCCGCCCCGAGCACCTCCTCGTCCATGCCCAGGTCGTAGGCCATCCGTCCCCGCGTCG
>CBEUCC010000086.1:0-10684 GCA_965541515.1 uncultured Thermoplasmata archaeon | reverse complement strand
GGATCGAACGGTGCCAACCTGCGCCCGCCCAAACCCGGCGCGCGAGGCACGGCACCCGGAGGGGCTCGATGGGGGATGAACCCGGCACGTTCTACGACATGATGGAACTCCTCAGCCGATCGAAGCTCCCGCTGAGCATCCGGGCCGACCTCGCGACGCACCCGTCAGAGGATGAGGTCCAGACGGCACGCCTGGTCATCGGCCATGTCATGACAGACGCCGATGTCCGGGGACGGCTCCCTTCGATGAAGGTCGAGCCGCTCGTGCGGGCCACGTCGATCCTGCTGGCCGCCAGCCGCGGCCAGGGGCCCGCGGGTGGCGGACCGGAGGTAGCGGTGGGCGTCCTAGAGTTCCTCGATGTCCTGGTGGGCGCTCTGGGAGCCGTGCCAAGTGTCCTCAACAACCGCGGAGTCGCGCGGATGGCGGTCGGGGACACCCAGCGGGCGCGGGCGGACTTCGACGCGGCCCGGCGCCTCGCGCCCGCGTTCATCGCCCCGCGCGTCAACGAGCTCGACATCTATCGGGATGCGGGGGACTTCGGGCGCTTGGAGCGCGCGGGCGACGAGATCCTGCGCATTGACCCGAAGAACGCTGCGGCACTGCGCGCACGGCTGGACGCGCGCATCTCGGCGCGGCGCCCGGACCCGGAGGTGCTGGAGGCGGCAGCCGGCCTCCACGCGGTGGGCACTGCGACGGCGGGCGACCTGCTCCTGCTTGGCAGCCTATCGATCAAGGAGGGCGACACGGCGGCCGCGGTCAAGTACTTCAAGCAACTCGTCACGCTCGACCCGAAGTCCGTCGAGGGCAACCGCCACCTCGCGACGGCGTACCTGACAGAGGGGGACTACGGGGCGGCGGCCCGGGTATACGAGCAGCTCACGGAACTCGACGGCCCCACGCCCGAATACCTGCTTGCGCTCGGCTTGATCTACGACCAGCTCGACCGCGTCGGCGACGCGCTGCAGGCGCACGAACTGGCTCTGGAGAACTCACTCGAGAAGGACCGCGAGGTCGTGAGCGAGGCCCTGGACGAGTTCAAGGAGCGCCGAGGGATCGGCGAGGTGCCGGCCGAGGCGCCGCCGCCCGTGCAGATCCCGGCCGGCCCCTTGCCCGACGAGGAGGAGATGCCCGGCGGGGCCCGGCCGGACGATGAGGGCGCAGAGCCGACTTCGATTGGAGAAGGCGAACTGGACCTGACGGGGGAGGGTTTCGAGCCGAAGGTGATCGGCGAGGTCGAGCTCAACGGGATGGTGGCAGAAGAGGTGCCTGTCGAGGGGTTTACGACGGTCGAGCCGCCCGCACAGGACGCGGGGGAGCCGGAGCCGGTCGATCCGGAGGAGGCGGTTCCGGCACCGGTGCCCGAGGCCCCGGCTCCCGAGGCCCCAGCGCCCGATGCCCCGGCTCCCGAGGCCCCAGCGCCCGATGCCCCAGCGCCCGATGCCCCGGCGCCCGAGGAACCGCCCGCGCCAGAGCCTCCAACGCCGGAGCCCCCCACCCCGGAACCGCCGGAGCCTCTAACGCCGGAGCCCTCCGCGCCGGAACCGCCGGAGCCGGCAGGCCCGCCGGACTCGGAAGAGCTCGGGCGCGCGCTCGAGGCGGCTCCCAGCGGGTGGGAGGACACGGACGCGGAGTCCGGGGATCCGCGTGCCGAGGTGGCGCCGGGGGAGCCCACCGACGGGGCGGACGAACGCACAGAGCCGGGGGGCAGGCCGGCGCCCCCGCCCGTGGTCAGCGCGCCGCCCCGGCCGCCGACGCCCGAACCCATCGAGGCGGGGGACGTGCCCAGCGACGAGATCGAGCGCGAACTTGAGGCGCTCTCGGGCGCGCTCGAGGAAGGGGACGAGACCACCGAGGAAGGCGAGACCTTCCGCCGCCCCTCGTTCGACGTCGACCCGTTCATGGCCGACTTGGAATCCAAGACGGCCCCCACGTTCGAGACGCTGTATGACGGCATGCTCGAGGCGCGCCGGAAGGAAGCGGCCGACGGCGCGGGGGACGAGGTGGAGCCGACGACGCCCTATGTCTCGGCCCCGCCGATCGAAGGCCTGCCCGGGATGGCGATCGGCCACGCACCCGGCGGTGGGGAGGCCCCGACGGCGGACGACCGGAAACTTGCGCCCGCGCACAGCTTTGCGCCGTATGCCGAGGGCGCGGTCCCCCCGCCGATCCCGCTCCTGCTCAAGGAGCAGGCCGAGCGCGAGGTGACGCGCCCCCGCGACCCGGTCCCGCCGCCCCAACCGGGACCCGAGCCCCCGCGGCCCGGGGCCCCCCCGGCCGCGGGCCAGGTTGCCCGAGCGCGCCAGCGCGCCGAGGCTGGCGACGACGAGGAGGCGATGCGGCTCGTGAACGAGTACCTGGCAAGCTACCGGGACGACGCCGAGGCGTGGAACCTGAAGGGGGACCTGTACGAGCGGACGGCGGCCGAGGAGGAGGCGCTTTCGTGCTATCGCGAGGCGGTCAAGTACAACCCCCGCCTCAAGGAGGCGTGGAACAACCTCGGCGTGCTGCTGCACCTCCTCGGGCGTTTCGAGGACGCGGCGAGCGCGCTCGAGTCCGGCACGCAAGTCGATCCGGACGACCGCCACCTGTGGCACAACCTAGGCTCAACGTACCACGAGCTTGGCCGGCTTGAGGAAGCCATCAAGGGGTTCGACCGGGCGATCCAGGCCGACCCGCACGACAAGGTGTCCCACAACAACCGGGGGACGACGTTCTTCGAATTGGGGGACTTCGCACGCGCGCGGTCGGCCTTCAAGCGCGCGATCGAGATCGACCCGGAGTTCGAGCAGGCGCAGAACAACCTAGGCCGTACGCTCGAGCGACTGGGCGACCGTGAGGAAGCGATTGCGTCCTACCGGCGCGCGCTGAAGCTCAACCCGCAGTCACGCACCGCCGCCGCGAACCTAGAGCGCCTCCTGAGCGCGCAGCGCGACAAGGAACCGGCCGCAACGGGCGACACTTGAAAGGCGCGTGCCCCGGCCCCTGCGATCCGGTTTTATCCTGCACGCCTCATGGCCGGCGCGGGCCCCCCGATGATCCAATCCGACCTCCCCCTAGCGCGCGGGCCTGCGGGCGGCGGCGCGGCAGGGGGGCGTGGCGAGCCACGGCTGGGGCCCGAGCACGACCACGACAATACAGGGCTTGGCGCGCCCGTGATGGAGCCGTCGAAGGGCACGGCCGACGAGATCCGCCGCCGCCGTGTGGGGCTCCTTCGCTTCTGGGTGCTCCTGGGGGCGGTGAGCGCCGGGTTCGTGCCGGTGGTATGGGTGCTCGACTACGCGCCCGGCGATCGGCTGGTCCTCACGGTGGTCTTCGGCCTCGGGGCGGTGCTCCTAGCCCTGCGCGGGTACCTGCTGTTCTGCCGCGTCAACCTCCTGACGCTCTTCGAGCGGGGGATCGCGCCACCGATGAAACCCCACGTGACCCTCCGAAGCGCAATGGACTTCCGGGTCCCCTACACAGACTTCGCGCGCGTCGAGGTGGAGCAGAACGACTTGGAGCGCAAGGAGCTTGCCGAGCACATGTTCTTCCGGTTCACGTTCCACTACGCGGACGGCGCCCGGCTCGTGCTGGAGCCCTCCATCCTGGGGCGCCACCCCGACACGGAGCAACTCACGGCCTTCTTCGACGCCGTGAAGGAATCCCTTGGCAATACGGTCCCCGAGCGCGTGGAGTTGCGGACCGTCCTTCCCGACGGGCGCCGGCCGGTCGCGACGGTCTCGTCCGTCCGGCTCGGGCTCCGGGTGGGCCCGCGGCTGCGGGAGTTCGCGTGGGAGCGCATCGCAAAGCTTCGGATCCGCCCCGCCCGTTCGGGGTCGCCTTCGAACTTCGAGAAGTTTGACGTCCTCGTAGACTCGGACTGGGTCCGCCTGGAGACGAGTCAGATCCCCCAGCTTAACCGTCGCGACGCGATGACTTTCTTGGAGGAGGTTATTCGGGTCTCACGCGACCGGCGCGTGGAGATCCTCCAGGAGTGAGCCGATGGAGGACGAGGCCCGGGAGGAACCGGCCGCACCGCCCGACCCGGTCGAGGAACGACAGAAGCGCGCCCGGATGCTCAACTACCGGCTGGTGCCGCTATGGTTCTTCGTCGTGACCTTCGGGATCCTCGTGGCCTGGGAGTTCGGGCTGCGCCAGACGCCCGCGACCGTGGAGCGGTTCCAGGCGATCCTGATCATCTCGCTGGTCATCGCGTTTCTGATCGGCGCGCCGGTCGGAATCCGGTTCTTTAACCCGCTACCCCCCAAGACGTGAGGTCGAGTGATGCCCGGTTCCCTTCCGACGGCGTGGGAGGACTCGCCGTGACGGACAAGCCCCCGGCGGTCCGCGTCGAGTTGATGTACTACATCGGGTGCCCCGCCTACCGCCGCGCGCGCGAGCGCACCCTGCTTGTCCTCGAATCGATGGGGATGGCGCGCGAACTCACCATGACACGGGTGCGCAGCGACCGTGAGGCTGCCCGTCTCGGTTTCCGCGGTTCGCCCACCGTCCGCGTCAACGGGGTGGACATCGACCCCGACAGTGAGGCGCGCCAGCCGGCGCCCGGGCTCTACTCGCGGGAGTACTCGTGGAAGGGCCGGCGCGAGGACGTCCCGCCCGAGGACATGCTCCGCAGCGCGCTTGCGGCGGCGTCGCCAAACGTACTAGGATAGCCTTTTCTTCCCCCTGTGGCCCTGCGCTTACGGTCACACCATGGGCGACGAAATCGCAGAGCTCCTGCGGAGCGCCAAGACGATCGCCGTCGTCGGCTGCAGCAAGAACCCCGAGAAGGAGGCCCACACCGTGCCCCTATACATGAAGGAGCATGGCTACCGAGTTCTCCCCGTGAACCCGACAGCGGACGAGATCTTCGGGCAGAAGGCATTCGATGTCATCACCGAGATCGAGGAGCCCGTAGACATCGTTTGCCTGTTCCGGCCCGGCCCCGAGTGCGACCAAGTGGTCGAGCAGGCCCTCACGATCTCCCCGAAGGCGATTTGGCTCCAACTCGGGATCACGAACACTCGAGCCAAGGAATTGGCGTTGGCCGCGGGTGTACAGTACTTCGAGGACGTGTGCCTCCGGGTGGAACACCAGCGCGTGTCTGCGTGGATCGACCCGTCGCGGCGGTGAAGGTGTGGGGAGCCCTGGCAAGCGGCGGGCCAAGCGGCCCCCCAAGGAGGAGCCAGACCCGGCCACCACCGGCCTCTCGGTGAGCGCCTGCCCCAACTGCGGGGAAGAGACGAGCGTGCTCGACGCGTTTTGCCCCAAGTGCGGGACGATCCTGTCGGAAGAGGAGTAGGCGCCGCGCCCGTCACTCGCTGGACTTGGGCGCCTCGCCAGCCGGTGCCGGCTGCTCGCGCCCGGGCATGTCGTTGCGTATCCACGCGTTCACGATGCCGGCGATCGCGCCGCCAACGAGCGGCGCGGCCCAATAGAGCCACAAAGTCCCGAAGACGGCCTCCGTTGGGTTCGCGAGCGCCGGCCCCATCGTGCGCGCCGGGTTGAGGGAAGCGCCCGTCCACGGGCCGCCGAACATGATACATGCGAACAGGGCCCCGCCGATCACGAGCCCGGAGGTGGAGGCCATCTTGTCGCCGCCGCGCACGACTGACGCCACCGCCGACGCGAGGAAGAATGTCATGACAAGCTCGAGCGCGAACGCGGAGCCGAGGTTGTACGTGGAGGACGAGGCGTTCTGGGTAAAAGCGCCGAGTGTGGCGCCGTCGCTCACCGTTTCGACCATCGGCGTCGGGAAGATGGAGGCCGCCAAGAACGCGCCGATGACGGCGCCCATGAGCTGGAAGATGATGTAGGCGACGAGGTCCCGGCCGCTCATCTTTCCGGCCACGTAGATGGAGAGCGAAATGGCCGGGTTGACGTGGCCCCCCGAGACGGGCCCGAAGGCGTAGACGGCAATGGCAAGCGCGCCCCCGTGGGCAAACGCGATGACGAGTATGTTCGACCCTTGCGTCCCGATGATCGCGCTGACCCCGGCGAACGTGAGGAAGAACGTGCCGATGAGTTCGGCAACCCACTTGCGCGCGTCCGCCCGCTTGTCGCTGTCTGCTATGTGTCTGCCCCCATCCACTCCACGGGCCGCCACAACGCGCGTGCGCGTCGGTCGCCGGGGGGTTTCCCTGTCAACTTCTTGGGGCTTATTAATACCGAATGGGCGTGCGGCTTCATTAGCCGCGCGTCCATGCGCGCGCATTGACACCCCGGGATGCCCGCGGGGCGCCGGTCAGGGCCTGGCAGGCGGGCGTGGAGGAGAGCGCCCGCGCGTGGTGCGACAACGTTGCCCCGATGTTCGCCGTGTTCGGCGAAGGCGCGGTCGAACGGGCGGGTGTACGGCCGGGGGCGCGTGTCCTCGACCTGTGGTGCGGGCCAGGGATCATCACGGCCGCGTGTGCGTTGCGCGCCGGCCTCCGGGGGCTCGCGGTGGGGGTCGATGTCTCCCCGGCGTTCCTGCGCGAGGCGCAGAAGACCGCCTCGCGCAGCGGCACGGGCCCGCGCCCGCGGTTTGTGCGGTCGGGGCCACGCGGTGTCCCCCTCGCCGACGGGTCGGTGGACGCCGTGGTCTCCGCCTTCGGAATGCCGATGACGGACGGCCCCTACGAGTTCGAGCAGGCCTTCCGCCTTCTGCGGCCTGGTGGGATGCTCTCCGTCGTACACCTCGGCCCGGGTCACATCGAGCCGATGGCGGTGGTCGAGAAACTCATCCACCGGTTTCGGACGTCGCGCCCGAGCCCCATGCTAGAGCAGTTCCGTGGAGTCGCGGCCGCCCACGAGAAAAACGCTCGGGCTCAGCGCGCGCCCGGCGCACTGCAGGCGGCGGCCCGGGCCGCGGGCTTCGAGTCCGTATCGGTCACACCGGCGCGCGTGCGCCAGCGTCTCTGGGGGACGACCAATTTTCTCGACGTCTGCCTGTCGTTCCCGTCGAACCACCTCGAGTACGCGGAGATGGAGGCCGACGCCAAGGAGCTCTTCGTGACCGTGGGCCAGGAGGAGCTCTCCCCCTTCATGGACCTCGAGGAGTTCATCGCCACGGCAGACCTCGTTTACCTTACGGCCACCCGGCCCGAACCCCGCCGCTAAAGTACATTTTATCTATTGAAAATGGATTTGCGTGGCGCATGGTGCGCCCCGCCCCCACCCTGGTTACGGTGAGTCTCCTGCTCGCCGTTAGCTTCGCCGGGTGCCTAGGGCAGGTGCCGGGCCCCCCGGGCGAGGCTACCTTCGTCGTCGCCGACGGCGAGGGGACGAATGTCACGATCCCGACCCACGTCGAGCGGATCGTGTCGCTGACCCCGAGCCACACCGAGGTGCTATTCGCCATCGGTGCCGGGACACGTGTCGTTGGGGGCACCGACTTTGACACCTACCCCCCGGAGGCAGCGGACCTGCCGGACGTCCTCACGAACTTGCAGATCAACTTCGAGAAGCTCGTCACCCTGGACCCCGACCTTGTGTTCGTATCCAGCCTGAACGCGGCCACCGACGTCGTGCACCTGCGCGAGTTGGACCTGACGGTGTTCTTCGCGGACGCCTACCGTGTGTTCGACGTACCCCCCATGATCGAGCTCATCGGCAAAGCGGTCGGGGAGGAGGCAAATGCAACGGCGGTGGCCGCGACGCTGCGCGCCGAGCTCGAGGACATCAAGGAAACGGTCGCACATGCCAGCGACCGGCCGCGCGTGTTCTACCTCCTCGATGACTTTGGCACGTACTGGACATCCGGTCAAGGGACGCGCGGTGACGACCTCATCGCGCTGGCGGGCGGCGTGAACATCTTCGCGGAATCCTCGGGGTGGGCCTCTGTCCCGCTGGAGTCCGTCGTCGCGGCCGACCCCGAGGTCATCATCCTGGGCCTCTATGTGACCCTCTCCAAGGAGACCATGAACACTTCGGCCCCATGGTCGAACATGACCGCGGTCGAAACGGGGCGCGTCCACCGCGTCCCCGATGCCGACATCATTGACCGCCCTGGCCCCCGGCTCTCGCTCGGCGCGGAGTGGATGGCAGTGGCCCTCCACCCCGAGCTTTTCTAGCGGGGGCGGCGCCACGTGGCATATCCCCGCCGGGTGGTGTTCCCGGCACTTGCCGCCATCCTTCTCCTGGTGGTCGTCGCGGGGGTGCTCATCGGCAATGTCCCGCTCGAGGTCGGGGCCGTCCTTGGCGTGCTCGTCGATGCCGCCACAGGGTCCAGCGCGTCGGACGGCACGGCCGTGCACACAATCGTGATCGACTTGCGGATGCCACGCGTCCTGCTTGCCGTCTTTGTCGGTGCGGCGCTCGGCGTCGCAGGGGCGGCGATGCAGGGGCTGCTGCGCAACCCGCTTGCTGACCCCTACCTGTTCGGCGTGTCGTCCGGCGCGGCCGTAGGCTCGGCCGCCGTGGCGGTCACCGGGGCGTTTTTCCTCGGCGTGGTCACGGGTCCCGCCGCCGCGCTCGTCGGTGCGATGCTCGCGACGGCCGTCGTCTACCAGGTCGCACAGGTCGGCGGGCGCCTCCCGGTGGAAGGCGTGCTACTTGCGGGCGTCGCCGTGGGCTCGCTATTTGCCGCTGTGGCCTCGGCGATCGTATTCTTCGACCCGGTTCGCCGCGTGAACGTGATCTTCTGGCTGCTCGGAAGCTTCCAGGCCGCCGGGTGGACGCAGGTGCTCATCGTGGGCCCTGCCGTCACCGCAGTCTCGGCGGCCCTCCTATTCTACTCGCGCGCGCTCAACGCAAAGCTCTTCGGCGACGAGGTCGCGGAGAGCCTTGGCATCGACCCGCGGCGCACGACCACGGCCGTGCTCTTCCTGGTGGCGCTCGCGACCGCCGCGGCCGTCGCGTTTGCCGGAATCATCGGTTTCGTCGGAATCATCGTCCCACACACGGTCCGCCTCCTCATCGGCCCGGACCACCGCTACCTCCTGCCCGGCTCGGCGCTCTTCGGCGGGATCCTGTTGGCCGGGTGCGACCTCATCGCACGGTCATCGATCGCCGACACGGAAATCCCCGTGGGGATCCTCACCGCCTTCCTGGGCGCTCCGTTCTTCATCTACCTTCTCCGGCGCTACAGGAGGCTGCGGACGTGGGGCTGAGCGTGCGCAACATCGGCCTGGCATACGGTGCCGAGCCCGTGCTGTCCAGCATCTCGTTCGAGGCGGAGGCCGGCGAGGTCGTCGGTGTGGTGGGGCCCAACGCCTCGGGCAAGACGACGCTGCTGCGCGGCCTCTCGGGCACGTTGCGCCCGCGCGGCGGGTCGGTCACGATGGATGGGGCCCCGATCACGGACCTTACTGCGAGGGAGCGCGCGCGGGTCCTCGCGGTCGTCCCCCAAGCACAACCGACGGAGTGGGCGTTCACGGTCCGCGAGATGGTCGAGATGGGGCGCACGCCCTACATGGGCGGCGTCGGCCGCGCGACGCCCGCCGACCGCGAGGCGGTCGAGACCGCCATGGCGCGCGCCGGGATCCTCCCACTCGCGGACAAGGACAGCACGACGCTCTCCTCCGGCCAGGCGCAACTGGTGGTGCTTGCCCGTGCGATGGCGCAGGAACCGAGGTTGCTGCTTCTCGACGAGCCCACGGCGCACCTCGACGTCACGCACCAACTCGAGGTCATGGAGACTGTCCGTACAATCGTGCGTGATCGGTCGCTCACGGCCGTCGCCGTGCTCCACGACCTCAACCTCGCGGCTCGCTACTGCGAGCGCGTCCTCGTGCTATCCCACGGTCGCGCCCGCGGTTTCGGCCGGCCGGAGGAGGTCCTGACGCGTGCCTCCATCCAGGCAACGTTCGGCGTCGAAGTACTCGTGCGCCGCCATCCTACCACAGGCGCTACGTATGTCGTTCCACTCGCCGTCGCGGGCCCCGCCCGAGCGGGTGCGGTGCCGGGCCACAGGGTGCACGTCGTCTGCGGGGGCGGCTCGGGGCAGGAGTTGCTCCCGGCGCTTGTCCGCGCGGGGTACGAGGTGTCGGTGGGTGTCGTCAACGTGCTCGACACAGACTTCGACGCGGCCGAGGGCCTCGGACTCCGGGTCGTTGCCGAAGCGCCGTTCTCGCCCGCCACCCCGCGGTCGCTCGACGAAGCGCGGGGCCTTGCAGTCGCGTCCCGAGCTGTTGTCGTCGCGCCGTTGCCCGTCGGGCCGGCCAACCTGGCTGCGCTCGAGACGGCGCTCGCGGCCCTCGAGGTCGGGCGCCGCGTGGTTGTGGTCACGCAGCCGCCCATCGGTGAGCGGGACCACACGGGTGGCCGCGCGGGCCAGGCGGTGGAGGCCCTGCTCGCAGGGGGGGCCACGCCGGCGGCAAACACCCAAGAGGTCCTGCGCCAGCTCGGGCCCGCAGGCGAGTGATCGCCAGGGCGCAACCTTAAAGAACCGGCGCGTTGCCCGCCCCTCGTGGCGTCCCCCTACGACATCGCCCAAATCCAGCCCGCCGAGGTGAAGGAGAAGATCCAACGCGGCGAGGACTTCGTCCTGGTGGACGTGCGCGAGCCGTGGGAGGCCGAGCTTGCCTCCATCCCGGGCTCGGTCCTGATCCCCACGTACGAACTTGCCAACCGGACGGGGGAGATCCCAAAGAACAAAGAGATCATCATCTGCTGCCACACCGGCGCGCGCTCGATGATGGCTGTGTTTTTCCTCCGGAGGCTGGGGTACATGCAAGTCAAGAACCTGGCCGGCGGGATCGACCTGTGGTCTGTTGAGATTGACCCC
>CBEUCC010000085.1:0-10826 GCA_965541515.1 uncultured Thermoplasmata archaeon | reverse complement strand
CCCCGATGGCTGGGAGGTGGAGTTCGGGTTTGATCCCACAGACAGGGAAGACGACTTGTCGGACCCAGACGGCGATCAATGGGACAACTGGGTCGAGTACACCAAGGGAACAAACCCGCAAGACCCCGACACGGACAACGACTGGATACCCGACGGGGTTGACCCCAACCCCTTGTACCCAGATTGTGATTGGAGCGATTCCGACGCCTGCGGGTACGGCTCGGGCATGGACAAGGGCCCGGATCCGCCTTGGATAGACGGTGGGTTCCCGGGCCTGTCCGACCCATCACAGACGCCCGGCCAGGGAACCCGTCCGCCTACAGACGTGTCGGTGCCGGGCGACGCGGACGGGGACGGAATCGTGGAGTAGGCAGCAAGAGGCGCCAATAGCGGTCTTATCGTGCCTTGGCCTCCCCCCGGCGGGAACCGTAGCTTAGTCCGGCCGAGAGCGCCCGGCTCATAACCGGGTGGTCGGCGGTTCGAATCCGCCCGGTCCCACTCCCTCCTCGAACGCGTCTACCCCGGGCCGGCAATCCCGGCCGCCCAGAACCGCGCCCGCAGACCTACCAGAAAAACAGTAAAAACCAATTCTTTATGCCGACGCGGCGGCTGGCACCCCCCGATGTCCGCCACCACGCCAGCACTGGACAGCGCCCTACAGGCACTCCGAGCGGGCCAGTTCGTGCTCGTGTATGACTCCGACAACCGGGAGCGGGAGACCGATTTCCTGGTCGCGGCCAAGGCGGTGACACCCCAACACATCCGCACCATGCGCAAGGAGGGTGGGGGGCTCGTGTTCCTGGCCGTGGCCAATGAAGTCCACACACGCCTCGGCCTGCCCTTCATGCAAGACCTCCTGGCAGAGGCCTCCACGAGGCATCCGGTCTTCCGGCACCTCGTCGCCAACGACATCGCCTACGACGCCCGCTCCGCGTTCTCGGCGTGGATCAACCACCGCAAGACCTTCACCGGGATCACGGACGAAGACCGCGCGCTCACGGCCCGACGGTTCGGCGAGCTGGCTGACGAGGTCTTGAGACTCGAGAACGGCCACGCCCTCGAGCTCTTTGGCAATGAGTTCCGCTCCCCCGGCCACGTGCCCGTGTGCTCCGCGACAGCCTCGCCCCTGACCACGCGATTTGGACACAGCGAACTCGCGGTCGCCCTGATGCACATGGCGGGTGTGACGCCCGTCGTGCTGGGTTGCGAGATGATGGGCGACGACGGCCGCGCGCTGTCGAAGGATGATGCGCGCGCGTACGCGGCTGCCCATGGCCACCCTTTTTTAGAGGGCAAGGAGATCGTTGAGGCCTGGAGAGCCCGTCGATGGTCCGCGTGATGGCCACCGGCGTCTTCGACCTCCTCCACCCGGGCCACCTGCACTTCCTGCAAAGCGCCAAGGAGCTAGGCGATGAACTCATCGTTGTGGTCGCGACAGACGTCTTGGTCCGCACGCGCAAGCACGAGCCGGTCACGCCCCAGGAGATGCGGCGCGAGCTGGTGGAGGGCCTCAAGCCGGTCGACCGCGCCGTCGTGGGACGCGAGGACGACATCTACAAGACGGTCGAGGAGGTGCGGCCCGACATCATTGCGCTTGGCTACGACCAGTCGTTCCGCGTCGATGACATCCAGGCTGAGTTGGAGCGCCGGGGGCTTGGGAGCATCAAGGTCGTCCGCCTCTCCAAGCAGACGAGCGGCTACGACCTAGACGGGACGCGCAAGATCATCGCAAAGGTGGAGCAGGGTCTTTCGTTCCAGCGGCGGATCGAAGAGGTCGAGGGGACGTCGGCGGCAAAGGAAGGGCAGGAACATGGCAACGACGAAAAGGGCGGGCAGGCCAGCGGGCAAGCGGCGCGCGGGCGCGCCGGGCCGTAGGCACCGCATCGGCGTGGCCGACACCACATTCGCGCGCTTCGACATGGCCCGCTCCGTCCTGGACGCCTGGACCAAGGCCGGCGCGGCCGTTGACCCGGTCCGATACACCGTCCCGGGGTTCAAGGACCTGCCCGTTGCCTGCAAGATCCTGATCGAGGAGCGGGGCGCCGACGCGGTCATCGCGCTCGGGATGGCGGGCCGTGCCCCGGTCGACCAGCTGTGTGCCCACGAGGCCTCGCTCGGGCTCCAGCAGGTGCAATTGCAGACGGGCAAGCACATCATCGAATGTTTCGTCCACACGCCCGAGGCGCGAGACGACAACGACCTCGGCCAGCTGATGGACCGGCGCGCTCGTGAGCACGCGCTGAATGTCTACCACCTCCTTGCCGACCCGCGCCGGATGGCGCGGGGCGCAGGGACCGGCCTGCGCCAGGGGCGCCAGGACGAGGGGGCGCTCCGGCGGGGGAAACGGCGCGTGAGGCGGCCGGTGCGCCTAGCCATCGTCTGGTCCGAGTTCAACGAGGAGGTCACGCGGGCGATGCTAGGGGAGGCGCGCAGCGAGGCCGAGCGAGCGGGCGCCCAGGTGGTGCGCGAGGTGGCGGTGCCCGGGGCGTTCGACATCCCGGGCGCCGTGCGCGAGGTGCTCACATGGTCCGACGCGGACGCCGTGGTCACAATCGGCGCGATCATCAAGGGCGAGACCCGCCACGACGAACTCATCGCGCACCGGGCCGCCGACGCGCTCCTTCGGCTGGCGGCGGAGTTCGGGCGTCCGGTCGCCCTCGGGATCACCGGGCCGGGGATGACGTGGGAGCAGGCCAAGGCACGGGTCCCCAACGCGCGGTCCACCGTGCAGGCGGCGCTGGGCCAGCTCCGTGCCCTGGAAGGCGCGCGCCGTCCGTAGGCGGCGGCCAAGCGTATTTGCCCGGAGCCTGATGCGCGCCCGAAGTGCGGGGGTACCCGAGCGGAAAAGGGGCAAGGTTTAGGACCTTGTGGCGAAGGCCTTCGCAGGTTCGAGGCCTGCCCCCCGCACTAGCCCTTCCCCCCCGCCTGATCTTGCGGCGACCGGTGCCGGGGGCCCTGGCACCCGCGCCGGGGGGAGGCGATTTTCCGGGATGTGGCTATCAGAATCGCGAAATTCGCCAGTGCGTGAGGCCGTCTGGTTCCTTTCGGCCGGTCGTGAGGACACTTCCACATCACGCTCAAATACTCAGTCTCCGGCTCGCGCGGATGTCTACAAGCGGCACGGTCGTCCCGACCGCGCCGTGCGACAGGAGCAAAGATCCGATGGGCGACGAAAAGGCGAGGAAGACCCTTCGGTGCAAGGACTGTGGAGCCGACCATACCGGCGGTGCGTGCATGCACTGCGGGTGCGACGAGTTTGTCGATGTCGGCCGGTTCTACGACACCGAGGTCTTGGCACACTACGCCAAGCAACGCGCGGCTGTGGAGCTGTAGGGGCTCCTGTCCGCCAGGTGCCGCCCATCTGGGCGGCCTTTCCCCCCGCGCGACCCGCGGGGGCCTAGTATTCTCCTTCCCCTAGCCGGCGCGAGGCCCCCATCTCGATCGCGGCTGCGACCACGTAAAGCACAACGGCCCCTATCATGACGTAGAGGGCAGGCCCAAAGCCCCACTCGAGGATGGCGGTTGCCTCGCCCTGGTATTGGCTCTGGGGCGACGTGATGTTGACCTCGAGCGTCTCCTGCCCCCCGAACGGCTGCGACCCTATGGCGACCCCTAACTGGTGGATCTCGCCCGGTGCGTCGGGGGGCACGAAACTCGGGACCTGCGAGATGATGAACACGGCGACCCCGACGGGCAGGAGGATCCCGATCGTGCCGCGGACAAACGTCCACGCGCGCTTGGCGGCGGTGGGGGCCTTGAAGAGCGAGCGGAGGCGGAAGATCAGGGCGATGGCCACGATCAGGGTGACCGGCAGGAGGAATGACGGCATGGAGAAGTCGAACAGGTCGGCTAGGCGCGGGTCCACCGTGAGCCCCCGGAGGCCGTCGAACTCGATGATGGTCGTGCGAGCGACGTAAGGGTCCACCTCGGCCACGACGGCGTACCAGGGCAGCGCGGTCGCGAAGAGGAAGGTGAACATCGCCGTGACCCCGATCCAGGTGCCGATGTTCGGGCGCGCGGTGAACCGCTCCTTGAACGAGCGGGGGCCGCCGTCGTCCTCCGGTTGCCCGGGCCAGGGGTCGCCGCGGTCCTCGAGGGTTGACGACAACGGCGGGGCCCCGCGCGCAGGAGGCCCGGCGCCCCCATAAGGCTTTTCGGAGCCTGTCCAAGGCGCCACCTTGAAAAGGAGCGCGGCTGTTGTCTCGGTCGATGGCCGGCGACGACGACCTCGACGAGACGGAAGAGGCCGTGTGGAAGTTCATCCGGTCCTACGACTTCGAGACCTACCCGTGGAATTCGGAGGAGGCTGCGGCGGAGCTCGACATCCCCATCTCGAAGCTGCTGCAGTCGGTGAACAGGATCCAGCGGCTCAAGCGTTCGGAGCTCCATGTCTACTACAAGGACGGGGCCGTGCACATCCAAACTGCGTGAAGCCGCGCGGGCAGCCCGGGCGCGCCCAAGCTTTATTACGGGCCACGATGTGCCCGCGTCCCGACCTTACCTTCTAGCGGGGTGGGGTAGCCAGGAAATCCCGATGGGCTCATAACGGGCGGCCGCAAGTCGCCCGGGAGAAACCCATAGACCAGTGGTTCAAATCCACTCCCCGCTACTCCCTCTCGCCTACTTCGGCAGCGGTTTCGCGCACCACGTGCATTTACGCTTTTTCCCGAACTCAAAACCGACCGGGATGGGCGTGTTCTCGTATTTGCAGGACGGGCACTCCACGACGCCTGTGGCCATGTCGATGCGGGGGCCGCTGCCCTCCGGCGGACCGATCCGGACGGATTCGTCTGTTCCCCAGAGGTCGGACCCGCTCATCAGCGAGTCGACGTCGGCGACGTGGATTCGCTCGCTCTCGAAGATCGCGTCGATATCGATGGGCTTCTCGGGGTCGAAATCGGGGACCGCGATCCGCTTCTGGCTCTGTCTGAGGGGCGGCAGCGGCGGGGGCTCGGCCGGGGCGGTCGGCGGCGGCGCCCGCTTCCGTCGCGCCTTCGCCCTGCGCTCTCGCTGCGGAGCGGCCCGACCCGGTGCGGTGACCGGGCGGTCGGGGGGCTGGGCCGTCTGGGGCTGGGGTGCCTGGGGAGGCGTGGGCTGTGGCGGCTGGGGAGGCGTGGGCTGTGGCCGCTGGGGAGGCGTGATTGGCGGGGCCTGGGCCGGGGCAGTCGGGGGGGGCAGTGCCGGCGGGGCCTGGCCCGGCGCGGGCGGCGGGGCCTGGGCCGGTGCCGGCGGTGGGGCCTGGGCCGGTGCCGGCGGTGGGGCCTGGGCTGGCGCCGACGGTGGGGCCTGGGCCGGCGGCGGTGGCGCCTCGGATCCCGCGGACTCGTCGATGCGCCGCTGCACGGCCAGGTCGATGGGGTTGTTGCATCGCGGGCACAGCACCGCACGCTCCTTGTTGAAGTCCTCTTCCGGCAGCGCTAGCCGGGTCGTGCACCAGGGACAGTTGAACTGGATCTCACGCGGCGCCGGCGCGTAGAGCAGTTGCATTGCGACCGGGAGTGAAGTCAAGCACGCGGCCCCCTATATCTCCAGCTCGTCCATCTCGTCGTCATCGTCCTCACCGTTGCCATAGAGCCGGCTCTTGTAGGTGCGCCCTTCCGCCGAGTCCCGAGCCACGAAGAAGTCGCAGGTATGATTCGTTTTGTACACCTTCTCGTGGAAGTCGCAGTACCCGGTGCCCTCCGGCATCTCGAGTTCCCGCCTGCTCTGCCAGTGGACGCAGTTGCCGCATCGGACCTGCAAACCCATCGCCGGCAATCTTGGAGGGCCGTATATGTAGGTTTTCTGGAGGCACAACCGATCGGCGGCCAACCACCCTGGGAAGCAAAGAAGTATGGGGGTGCCCCGTCGCGGCCCGTGAATTCGAAACGGCCGCCTGACCGCCTCGGGGACTTGCCCGAGGTCTCGTCGGCCACGCCGCTGACCCGGGGAGATGGCCAGCCCACCGACATCATCGCGCCCTGCCCTGTTTGCGCGTCGCCCGACGCGAGGCTGCGCACGATCCTGCTGGAGGTCCCGTTCTTCGGAGAGGTGTTCGAGTCGGTGTTCCTGTGCGCCGCGTGCGGGTTCCGGCACGCGGACACGCTCCTCCCGCGAATCCAGGAGCCAACTGAGTTCACGATCCGCGTCGAGGGCGATCGGGACCTCTTCGTCCGCGCGGTCAAGTCCTCGTCCGCCACGGTGGAGCTGCCCGAACTCGGCCTCCTCTGGGAGCCCGGACCTGCCAGCATCGCCGAAGTGACGAACGTGGAGGGGTTGATCCGCCACTTTGTCGACGCCGTGGCCCGTGCGAAAGCACTCTTTCCCGCCCCCGAGGCCCAGTCGAGGGCGGCGGAGCTAACCCAACGGTTGGAGGCCCTGGTTGCGGGGAAGGAAGCGGCGACCCTGGTCCTGAAAGATCCCTACGGAAACAGCGCGCTGATCGGTGAGGCGCCGCGCGTCACGCGCCGGGTGCTCCCAGCCGCCGAGGCCGAGGCACTCGACACGGGCGAGTACGTCTTGGAGGCCGCGCCCGACGGACGCCCGACACGACTTCGCCCCGCTCGTGACTCTTCCGACGGCACGCCTGTGAGCGGCGAGGGTTTATCTTAGCCGTCCGGCGTGCGAACGAAGGTGGCCGAAGAGTCGACCGGAAGCGGGCTGGTGTGGCTCGTCGTCGGGCTGATGATCGTCGCGGGGCTCGCGGCGTACACGCTCGTCCCCGCGGGAGAGGGACCTGGCAACGGGGGGCCGGGCGGCCCC
This sequence comes from uncultured Thermoplasmata archaeon, assembly GCA_965541515.1. GTDB lineage: Archaea > Thermoplasmatota > DTKX01 > DTKX01 > DATEUP01 > DATEUP01. The sequence continues at coordinate 4,085 of CBEUCC010000085.1, read as the reverse complement.
GGCCAGGCGCCGCAGGCCCAGTTCACTCCGGAGAACAGGACGATCGTCCTGGGGGAGGTGGTGGAGTACAGCGCCGCCGACTCGACCGACCCGGACGGCCGAATCACCACCTATGAATGGACCTTCGGCGACGGGGAGCATGCGACCGGCGCCGTCGTGCAGCACGAGTACACGATCGTCGGGGCGTTCGAGGTCACGCTTACCGTCACGGACGACGACGGGCTGCGCGACACGGCGACGAGCAATTCCTGGGTCAACGACCATGTGACCTTCGCCCCCGGCATTGTCAACTGGACGACCGGGCAGCCGCCAAGCGAGCGGACGGTCGGATCGATTACCGCGTGGGGCGGCGCGACAGCCCTGCGGGTGTCGGTGAACTTGAGCACCGTCCAGCCCGCGGGTGCCAAGGTCAACGTGTCCGTCCGCAACCCCCAGGATGTCGAGGTGGCGCGCGAGGCCCGCACGATCACGGGGAACAACTTCGTCACGGAGGTCATCATCCAGGTGGACCAAGCCAACCTGACGGCCGAGGGGACTTGGGTCGTCCTGTTGGACGTGGTCCCTGCCCAGCCGGTGCAGTTTTTCGTTTCTGTCGGTTACTCGGGCGACGCGACCGTGCGGTACGACCCCGCGTGAGGAGATGGGGGGGACCGCGTGGCATCGCCACTGCGCATCGTGCCGATCGGCCCGTTGCCCGCAGGGGCTGGCGAGGGGCTCGCGGCGCGACTAGCAACGCACGGGTTCGACGCCACCGTCGCTCGCGCGCCCGGACCGCAGGTTGCCTCGCTCGTGCGACCCGGACAGGACCGGCTCGACGCGCACTTCGCGCTCGCTGCGCTACGGCGGGAGCCCGCGCCTCGGGTGCTCGGGCTGACGGCCCTCGAATTGAAGGAGGACAGCCGCCCCACCGTGTACGGGCTTGCTGAGCTCAACGGCCGGGTGGCCGTCTTCTCGACACACCCGTTCTTCCGCGGGGGCCTTGCGCCCGCCGAAGCCGCCGACCGGCTCGCGGGCGCGGTCCTCCACGAGCTTGCCCACACCTTCGGGATGGTCCACTGCCGGAACCACGGGTGCCTGATGAACGCGACGCACGAGCCAGCCTCGTTGCGCCGGCTGCAGCCCACCTTCTGCGATTCGTGCAGGCGCTCGTGGAAGTCGCGTGGGGGATGGAGCCGCTAGCGCTCGCCCCCAGGGCCGCCCCGCCGCGCGCCTACACGGTCTCGAGTTCGAAGGAGCACTGCGCGCCCTTCACGGTCGAGTGGATCTTGTCCCCGAACCAGATGATGTCCTTGATGGTGGCTTCCTTGTCCCAGTCGTAGACCAGGTCGTACTTCCCCGGGGTCGGGCGGAATCCGAGGTTCATGAGCCTGTCCACAATGGTGGACGGCTTCTCGCCTTCGCTAGAAAAGGACAGCTTCAGGTATGTCTTCATCGAAACTTTTTCTCGAACCCTCTGGGTCTATTTAAGCGCTAGGTCAGGGCCCAGGCGGCCCCCCATCAAACTGCATCAACCGTCGCCGCCCGCCGGTCTTTTCTACGCCGTCCCCGCTACGCCCTCCCCATGGGGGATGGCCCGGCCAACGCAGAGTTCATCCGCGACCGAGTCCGGCGCCACACCGAGTGGTTCCGCGATTCAATTCCGCTCATCGCCTCGGAGAACGTAATGTGCCCGCTCGCGCGGGAGATGATGATCTCGGACTTTGCCGACCGCTACGCAGAGGGGCTGCCGGGAAAGCGCTACTACGAGGGGAACCTCTTCGTCGACGAAGTCGAGGAGCGCGTCATGGAGATGGCGCGCGACGTATTCTCGGCTCGCCACGCCGACCCCCGGCCGATCTCAGGCACGGTCGCAAACATGGCCGCGCTCTTCACGCTGGCAAAGCCCGGCGACCTCATCGCCTCGCCCAACCTGCCCGACGGCGCGCACATCTCCACCGCGAGGTTTGGGGCCGTTGGACTGCGGGGCCTGCGCTCCGTGAACTACCCCTTTGACGTAGACACGATGAACCTGGACATAGACGGGTCGATCCGGCTCATCCGCCAGGAGAAACCGAAGGTGTGCCAGTTTGGAATGAGCCTCTTCCTCTTCCCCACGCCGCTGCGGGAGCTGAGGGACGTGATCGCGGAGGTGGGCGCCACCTGTTGGTACGACGGGGCCCATGTGCTTGGGCTCATCGCCGGCGGTCAGTTCCAGGACCCGCTGCGCGAGGGGGCCGACGTCCTTACCGGCTCGACCCACAAGACACTGCCGGGGCCCCAGCACGGGATCGTCATCTCGGACTCGGCCGACGACGATCTCCTCAAGCGGCTCCGCGCGCGCGTCTTCCCGGGCGTGGTGTCGAACCACCACCTCCACGCGCTGGCCGCGCTCGGAATTACGCTGGCCGAGTTTCAGGTGCATGGGGAGGCCTACGCCAAGCAGGTTGTCCAGAACGCGCGGGCGCTTGCCGAGGCACTGCACGCGGAGGGATTCAAGGTGCTCGGGGAAAGCGCGGGGTTCACGCGTTCGCACCAGGTGGCGATCGACGTGCGCGCGCAGGGGGGCGGTGCGGCGGTGTCGAAGCTCTTCGAGTCGTGCAACATCATCACGAACAAGAACATGCTACCCCACGACCGCGACCGGAGCCCGCAAGACCCATCGGGCGTGCGCGTCGGCGTGCAGGAGTGCACGCGCGTGGGAATGGGGAAGGGCGAGATGGCCCAAATCGCGCGACTGATGGCGCGGGCGGCGATTGCAAAGGACCGGCCGGAGCGCGTGCGGTCGGATGCTACCGCTTTCAAACGCGATTTCACGACGGTTCGCTATTGCTTCCACGAGCCGTTCGATGCGTATAAATACCACGAGCTAATTTAGCGCGGTAGCCAGGCATTCTGGCTAGTCTGAATCTCGATCTTAATGTGGGCCAAGCCATTCGATCGTTGAAGGTGTTAACGCTGGGTGACGATGCTGGGAACACGAAGCCGGAGCCAGAAGCTTCCGGGAACCCAGGCGTAGCCAGCAAAGAGCCGGCAAAGGGGCCTGCTGAAAAGGCCCCTGCCGCGAAAGCCAAGCCCAAGCGGGCGAGGGCCAAGGCGACCACGAAAGCAAAGGCAGCGCCCGGGAAGAAGGCCAAACCCAAGAAGGGCTCACCGGGAGCCAGTGCGCCGGCCAAGGCCCAGAAGAAACGGAAGGCCCCCGCCAAGAAGAAGGGGAAGGCCGAGGGCGTGGCCCCGGAGGGGGCCAAGGCACCCAAGCCCGCCGGGGGGGGACCGGAGGCGGTGGCTCCCGAAGAGCCACTCACCGACCTTCAGCGCCGCGCGCTCTTGGCCGAACAGGACCTCGCCAAGGAGGAAGCCGGTTCGAAGCGGTTCCTCGAGCAGGTCCAGGAGGAGATCGACGGGCTCGAAGGGACCGAGGGCCTCCAAGAACTCGAGCGGGCACGCGAGGAGCTCAACCAGGGGGCGGAGCGGCACCGGACCGACCGCGACAAGCTAAACACGCGGACGAAGCAGCTTGCCGAGAAGCGCGACGCGCTCAACGCCGAGGTCGCAAAACGCGTGGCGGAGGCCTCGACCCACCGCGAGCTGCGCAACAAGCTCAACGAGGAAGTGAAGGCCGCGAAGGTTCTTCGTGACCAGGCAAACCAGAAGGCGAACGAACTGGGGGAGGCGGCGTCAAACCTAAAGCGCGAGCGCCACCAGGAGACGGCGGTCCCGGTGCCGCGGCTGCGCGAGGAGAAGCGCCAGCTGGAGTTCCGCTACCAGACGCAAGCGCTCACCTCGGCCAAGGAGAAGGAGATCGTCGCGGAGCTCAAGCGGTTGGAAAAGGAGATCAAGCAGGCGGAGGCGCTGATGGAGGCCGACAAGGAGGTGTACGGTGCGGTCGGCGAGGCGCGCACCGCCAAGCAGGAAGCGGAGGATCAGCACCACCGGCTGTCCGAGATCGCGCGGCAGGCCCAGGCCGAGCACGAGACGATGATGCAACTCTACGAGGGGGCAGACGCCCACCGGGCCGAGGCCGACGAGGCGCAGCAGGAGTTCATCGCCAACAAGAAGCTCGCCGACAAAGAGCACTTCATGCACATTGAGTACATCAAGAAGATCAA
>CBEUCC010000084.1:0-10826 GCA_965541515.1 uncultured Thermoplasmata archaeon | reverse complement strand
CCCCCAACCCACCAACGGAGACCCCGCCCACCACCCCCACCCCGGGCCCCCCGGGCGGGGGGGCGCCAACGCGCACGGGGCACCCCGACGCGCCGGAGGAAGTCCCTCCTAAAGCGGCCCCGGCCGACGAACGGGCCGGGGAGGAGGCCGCGGTCGAGGACGGGGAAGGCGGGGACGCCGGGGACGCCGGGGACGAGCAAGCGCCCCCCGACGCCGAAGACGGGGGCGCGGCCCCGCAGAAGTCACTCTTCGAGTTCTGAGGGGCTACGGAAGGGGCTTGCCGAAACGCAGATTAGCCGCCCCGCCTACCTTGGGTGGGGCAGGCCATGGCCAAGCGTGACCAGAAGATGGCGTCGTTTCGTTGGAAGATGTCGCGCCGGCTCCAGAAACCGATTTCCAACAAGCAGCAAGTGCAGGTTGACCTTCGCCCCGACGGCTTCGAGCTCCACGCGCCGGACCCGGCGGTGCACGCGCGCGGTTCGGACTTCCAGGAGTCGGACAAGATGGAGCCCGGAGTCGTCTGCCCTTCGTGCAAGTCTCCAGCGCACGCGCGCGACACGAAGTGCCCGTGGTGTGGAGCGGACATCGCTTCGCTGCAGTGAAACGCACAGCCGCCGCGCGGCTCCGGCCACCACGCGTCGAGAACGCTTACATAGCCCGCGGACTCTGCGAAGGCCGGTGCCCCCCGCGTGGACGCATCCCTGAAGATGGCGCTCGGCCGCCAAGGGTACCGCCTCATCGGCGATGGGGGAGCGGTCAAGGTCTGTCACTGGTGCAAGGAGTCGCTAAAGTCCGGGCGCGGCTGCTACAAGCAGAAGTTCTACGCCATCGCGAGCCACCGTTGCATCCAGATGACGCCAAACGTCCACCAGTGCAACGAGATGTGCCTCTTCTGCTGGAGGTACCAGGGGTACCAGCTTGGCAACGAGAACCCCGTGGACCCGTCGGAGCTCATCGACGGTGCGATCGTGGCGCACCGGAAGCTCATCGTCGGCTGGAAGGGCGACCCCCGCGTGCCGCGGGAAAGGTTCGAGGAGGCCTGGAACCCCGACCAGGTGGCGATCTCGCTCTCGGGCGAGCCGACGATGTACAAGTACCTCGAGGAACTGCTCGAGCAGTGCCACCGCCGCGGGCTGCGGACGTTCCTCGTGACGAACGGGACCGGCCCAGCGGTCCTCGAGCGGCTCGACCCCCTGCCCTATCAGCTCTACGTGACGGTGGCGGCCCCCAACCAGGAGGTCTTCAACCGTCTCTGCGCGCCGCAGACCCCCCGCCTGTGGGAGAACTTGAACCGGACGCTCGAGCTGCTGCCCTCGCTTGCGTGCCGGACGGTTATTCGCCACACGCTGGTCAAGGGGTGGAACCTCGACGACCCGGAAGGGTTCGCTGCACTCGACGCGGTGGCGGACCCGGACTTTATCGAGCCGAAGGGGTACGTGTGGGTGGGCGACTCGCGCAACCGGCTCAACCCCGAGAACATGCCCTCGTTTGCCGAGGTCCGGGAGTTCTCGGGCCGGCTGGCCGCCCGCAACGGCCTCGAGGTCCTCGAGGGCGACCCAACGTCGCGCGTCTGCCTCGTGGGCGACCCGGCGACCAATCGGTGGGTCGCAAACGATCCCCTCCCGGCACGTAGTTGATCGGGGCGAGGACCCGGTTTCGCGCACGACACCGATTTGCAGGGGATTTCGCCAATCGCAACACTTTTCTCCCGGCCGCATTCTTTGTGAAACGACCGCCAACGCGCGAGGGGAGAATGCTACGAGCAATTCGACCACGTCCGAGCGGCGGTTAGGGGGGGGAACCGAGGATGGCACACACCGGCAAACGAGAGTCCGGGCCCCACGAGAAGTGGGGGCCCGTGGTAAGGGAAGAAACCGTTCGTGCAGGGATGACGATCGAAGAATTGGTGCACGCCTACTCGGGCTCCGCCTACAACGCGCGCCGCCTTGCCAACGCGATTGACATCTGGGCCGACGCGGTCAAGGGCGGCGCGAAGGTCTACCTCACGCTCGCCGGGGCCATGACACCCGCGGGCCTGCGGCGGCTCATCGGCCAGCTGGCGACCGAGGGGCTGATCCACACGCTCATTTCCACGGGCGCGAACTTGGCCCACGACGCACAGAGCGGCGCCCAACCAGGGTCGCTCATCCAGGGCTCGCCGCTGGCCGACGACGCGGTGCTCAAGTCGCAGAATATCTACCGGATCTACGACATCTTCGTGCGTGACGACATGTGGGACATCTACACGAACGAGGTGGAGCGCGAGATCATCCCTTCGCTGACGAAGGCCCACGCGGGGTCGGCGTCCGTGGTCGCCCCCTCCACGATCTTCAAGGCGGTTGGCGACGACCTCTTGAGCCGCGGGGACGACGGGCTGCTCGCTTCCTGCGCGAAGGCCGGCGTGCCCGTCTTTTCGCCGGCGATCATGGACTCCGACTGGGGGATCCGGATCCACAACGCCAACCAGAAGCACAAGGACGAGGGCTACCGTCTCATCCCGGACCAGACAAAGGACCTCGAGGAACTCGTCGAGGACATGCGCTCGACATCAAACCGCGCGATCGTGGTCGTGGGCGGAGGCAGCCCCAAGAACTTCACGCTCCAGTCCTCCTTGATGGTCGAGGACGGGGGCTTCCGCGCGGCGGTGCAGTTCACGACCGACTCACCCCAATGGGGCGGCCTTTCGGGCGCGACGCTTGCGGAGGCGATATCCTGGGGGAAGATCGTGCCCGAGGACGCCCGGCTGGAGACCGTCTACTCGGACGCGACGATCACGTTCCCGCTTGCCGCGGCCGCGGTCATGGACCGGGTGCACGCGGCCGGCGCGTGAGCCCCCACCTTAGCGCCTGCGTCCACGTTGGTTGGGTTGGCTCGCCCTCACGGCAAGGATGTGAGGTCCCCCTCACGCGAGCCGGATCGTCTCGAGGTTCTGCGGCACGAGCGCCGTGAGCCCGAATTTCTTGCGTAGCGTGGTCGCGAACTCGATACACTTCGTCTCGTCGCCGTGCCCGACGAATACGGTGCGCGGCTTGGGGTGCAGCCGCCGGAAGTAGTCTATCAGTTGTTTCCGGTCGCTGTGTCCCGAGAACCCGTCGCAGGTCTCGATCTGCATCTTGATGGGGTAGGAGATCTGCTTGCCCTTGTCGAGCAGGGTGAGCTCGTTCCAGCCCCTCTGGATCTTGCGGCCGATGGTGTTCTCCGCCTGGTAGCCCACGAAGATCATCGAGTTGCGCGGGTCCGAGCACCAGTTCTTGAAGTACTCCATCACCGGGCCGCCGTTGAGCATCCCCGAAGTCGCCAGCACCATGACCGGTCCCTTCTCGGTCAGCACGCCACGGCGCATCTCGGCGTTCTCCACCTGGTTGAAGATGGGGTTGAGGAAGGGGTTCTCGCCCTCTTGGAAGATACGGTTCCGCAGCGCCGTGTTCAGGAACTCGGGGTAGGCCGTGTGGATCGCCGTGGCCTCCATGATCATCCCGTCGAGGTACACCGGCAACTCGGGGATCTCCCCCCTGCTCACGAGGTTCTCGATGACGATCATGACCTCTTGCGAGCGCCCCACGGCGAATACGGGCACGATGATCTGCCCGCCCCGCTCGACCGCCCGCTGGATGATCTCCCGGAGGTTGTCGCGCGCCTCGCGGCGCGTGGGCTGGAAGTCGTGGTAGCCACCATACGTCGACTCGATGAGGATCGACTCGAGCCGCGGGAAGCGGTCGTGGGTCTGGTTGAAGAGCCATGTGTCCTCGTACTTCATGTCGCCGGAGAACACGATGTTGTGGAGGCCGTCGCCCACGTGGAAGTGGCAGGAGCTCGAGCCGAGGATGTGCCCGGCGTTCTGGAGCGTTAGGCGCACGTCGGGGGCGATGTCGGTCGTCTCACCCCACCGCAGCGGGATTGTGTGGAGCACCATCTTGCGGATGTGGCTCGTCTCGTACGGCGCCTTGCGGCCCTCCCCGAAGGCCACTTTGAGGTAGTCGATCATGAGCATGGACATCGTGTCGCGCGTTGGCGCCGTGCAGTACACGGCTCCCTCGAAGCCGTACTTGAACAGCAGCGGGGTGATCCCCGAGTGGTCGAGGTGGGCGTGCGTGAGCACGACCGCGTCGATCTGCTCGAGGGGAAGGGCCTCGGGCGCGTTCAGGTACGGGGTCGCATCGTCCTGGCCGCCGAACTTTACGCCGCAGTCGATGAGGATCTTGGAGTCCTTGGTCGAGAGCAACGCGCACGAGCGGCCGACCTCCCGGAACCCGCCGAGCGTGGTGAGCCGGGCCCAGTTCTCGCTGTCGGAGACCTCGCGGTTGATGCGCCTCCCGATGCGGCGAAGGATGTCCTTCCGGTCCTGTGCCTGCATGCGCAGGTAGGCGCGGATCTCTCCGAACGTCTTGGAGGGGATGGACGGGGTCCGCTGGACGATCGGTGCCCACCGTGTCTCCCGCTTCAACTCGTTGAGCAACTGGCCGTGTTTCCCGATGGCGACACCGGGGTTACGGGCCTCCACGGTCACCTCCCCGGTGGCCGGGTCGAACCAGATGTTGGTGATTTCGGCTTCGTCTGGCACCCTCGCCCGGATCTTCTCCTCGGCCTCGGTGGGGGTTGTCAGGTCATCCGGGTCGGGCCGGACAATCACGCGGCGACGCAGCGTCTGCGCCAGCTTCCGGACGATTTCGCCGTCCTCGGCAAAGGCCTCCAGCGACTTGGTGTAGATGACGACGTAGGGTCCTTCGAACTCGACCGACTTGATCTCGACGCCGTCGGGCACCGTCGCCTTGACGGCTGCCGTCGTGTCCCTGCGGTACTTGTCGTAAGCCATCGCGTTGCCTTCCTTTGGGACTTGATGTGCTGTCTGGGGTGCCCTGCGGAGGGTTCGGAGCCGGTGCGCGACGCGCCTCCTCCGGGAGCCCTCGCAGGCACGCGCCCACGGCGCGCGCCTTCGTTACCGCCCCCGTGCGGGCGCGGGAGTATGAATGCGAATCGGTCTAGCCTACTGGGGAGCTGTGAGCCCCATCTGGTCGCGTCGCTTGACGATCTCGTCGTCGTCCAAGGTGTGCCAGCCCTTCTTGTCGATGATGGCGACGTCTATCCCATTGCCAGAAGCGGCGTCGCGTTTCATGGCTGCGGTGAGGCCTCGGATCGCGAGGTTGACCCCGTCGTCGACCGAGAGGTCCTTCTTGAAATGGTCCTCGAGGACGCCGTACACGAAGGGCGACCCGGAACCCGTTGTGATGTACTCGTCGCCGATCGAGCCGCCTGCGGCGTCGATCGAGTACGTGTGCCCGCCGTCGTCGTCCACACCGCCGATGATGAGCTGAACGTAGTAGGGGTAGTATGACCGCCCCCCGACGATGTTTGCCATCAGCGTCGAGCAGGCCTTGACGGTGAGTGAGCGCCCGCGCTTGAGCCGGTAGAGTTCGGCTTCGGCCTTGATGTAGCGGGCCAGCATTTGCGCGTCGCCGACCAGGCCGGCAACGGTTAGCCCGAGGTTGGTGTCGATCTTGAACAGCTTCTTGGTGTTCTTGTGCGCGATCATGTGGCCGGCCGTGGCCCGGCGCTCGGTCGCCATGACCACACCGTCTTTGCAGACGATCGATATGGTCGTCGTCCCTGTCTTCAGTTCGGTAGGCTGCTCCATAAGAAGGTCCCCGTAAGGCGCGAAAAAGAGCGCCGGGGTATAATGACTGGATACTGCGAGCCGAGTTCCAGTATTTAACACCTATCCGGTGACCTGCGCGGGCCAGCGGTGGGGCAGGGCCAGGCACGTGTATGGGCCATCGAGCGCTTGGGACCTGCCAGGCACGGGGGGCGTGGCAGCTGGTCTTCTACCGGTACGAATACGAGTGCGAGGTGTGCCGCCACCTTTGGCTAACGACCCACATGCTGCTTGAGCCGGCCGCGTGCCCCAAGTGCGGCAACCGGGACCCCTCGAGGGTCGCATGGAGGGAACTCAAGCCCCACGAGCGGCGCCCCGCACCCACGACGGAAGGCGGCCGGCGGGGCCGCCTGTAGGTTAGTATGCGTCGAACCAACAGTCTATCGCGCGCCCGGCGGGCTCCAGGTTTTCGGCGCACCACTGGTTGCACTCCCCTTGGGTCCACCCTGGGTGGCGGACGACCCCCTCATAGCGGTACTGGAGGGCACAGTCCCCGACCGCGCCGTCACCGATCAGCATGAACGCGGCGGCTCCGGCACCAAGGACGGCAATAACGACGATGATGGCGATGGTGGCGGCCGGCATCTTGGAGCCGCCTGCCCCGGCCGGCGCGGCGACGCCGGGCCCCGGCGCGGCCGGTGCCTGGGGCACGGCAGGTTGCGCGGTCGCGGGCGGGGCTCCAGGGGCCGGCGCGGCGCCGACCGGCGCGGTGAATGCCAGCCCGCAACGGGGACACGCAAGAGCACCGGCTGGGAGCCCAAATGCGCACTTCGGGCACGCAGCCACGGCGTAGGGGTGGCCCACCGGTTTTGCCCCGCGCTGAGTGCGCTTCGATCCGACATAGTGTTTGCGGCCGCGAGGGTTGCCCCTCACTCCGTCGCGAGGCGGTCTTGGTGCCTTGTCGCAACGTTTGCCCCGTGCCACGAGCGGACGGGGTCGCCCGGTGCCGGTGCACGACTCTTAATAGACTGTCGTGGCGATGACCGGCGCCATGGTACGGCGCTCGAAGCAACAGGCAGAACATGCGAGCGACCGCGCAGCCGACCCCGTCTCCCGGGACGACCGGCGTGCGTCCCGGCGGCTCGCGTTCCTTGTGGATGGAGACAACACCTCGTCCGAATTGATCGGCGAGATGCTGGCAGAGGCCTCCAAGTACGGGTCCCTCGTCGTGCGAAGGGTCTACGGGGACTGGGGCTCGACGCGCATGCAGGGCTGGCGCTCCGTTCTGCGCGAGCACGCGCTCGTCCCCGTCCAGCAGATCGCCAACGTCGCCGGCAAGAACGCGACGGACATAGGCCTTGTCATCGACGCAATGGACGAACTCCACGGCGGAGTCGTGGATGGGTTCTGCCTCGTCACGAGCGATTCGGACTTCACGAGGCTCTCGACTCGGATCCGCGAGGAGGGGCTTTTTGTGATGGGGATCGGCGCCGAGAAAACACCCGAGGCGCTCCGGCGCGCGTGCGAGGTCTTCGTGTACATGGAGAACCTGCCCGGCGCCCGCGGGCTCGACGAGGAGCGGCCCCGAGCGAGCCGCAGCGGCTCCCGGCGCGGCTCGCGGGGTGGGGCCCGGGGCTCGCGCCCATCCAGCAAAGGGCGCGAGACGCTCGAGCGCAGCGGCGGCCGTCCCCGAAGCGATGCCGTCCCCGTGCTCCGGCGTGCGCTGGACCACGTGGCCCGCGACGACGGGTGGGGGACGATGTCGGGCGTGGGCAACGCCGTGCTCAAGCTCGACCCCGCGTTTGACCCCCGCACGTACGGCCACTCGAAGATGCTCGACCTGATCGACGACTTGTACTCCGAATTCGAGATCCGCCACGGGGAGGGCGCCCAGAGCCGGATCATATTCGTGCGGCGCAAGCCGAAGGCGCGCACGTCGTCGCGCAGTCGCCGGTGAGGCGCGGCCTGGCAAGCTGGCCAAAGGGAATATCTGGGAGAGCCCCTGCTCCCCGTCGGGAGGCGCGTGGCTTGGGCTTCTTCTCGCGTCCAAGGCCGCCGAGCACCCCACAGGGGCCCGGGGGCGGCGGCACCGTGCGCGTACTAGAGACGGACGACAGCAAGACCACGAGCCCCCCGGCGAGCGCCCCGGTGTACCTCATCGAGTTCATCCAGGGACAGCTCCGCGCGGCCGAGGCGGTGGACGCGGCGGCGCTTGTCGAAGTGACGAGCCCCCGCCCACCGGGCACACGGCGGTTCCTGCTCCGAATCCACCTCGCGCCGGGCCGCGAGGGGGAGATGCAGGCGGTGGCGTCGGCCATCGTGAAGGCCGGGGGCGGGTCGTTGCAGGCCAGCTCGCGCGAGGCGCTGCTGCTCGACATCATCCAGGAGCGCGCGCCCCTCCCGGCGACCCTGGCCGACGGCGCCCGGAACCCGAGCCTGATCTTCCAGCGCTAGGCTCGGTGGCGGAGGCGAGGGGCCCATTCATTCCCCAAGCCCGAGCGACCGCGCGATCACGATGCGCTGGACCTCGCTCGTCCCCTCGCCGATCTCGGTGAGTTTTGCGTCGCGCAGGTAGCGCTCGACATTGTACTCGGACACATAGCCGTAGCCCCCGAAGATCTGGACCGCCTTGTTGGTCACGCGCGACGACATTTCGGAGGCGTAGAGCTTGGCCATCGACGCTTGCGTCCTGAAGTCGAGCCCCTTGTCCTTCCGCTGGGCCGCCGCAAGCACGAGCAGGCGAGCGGCCTCCACCTCCATCGTCATGTCGGCGACCATGAACTGTATCGCCTGGTGCTCGGCGAGCGTCTTTCCAAACGTCGTGCGCTGTTTCGCGTAGGTGATGGAGTCGTCGAGAGCAGCCTGCGAGAGCCCGACCGCCATCGCGCCGATGCCGATGCGCCCGTTGTCGAGCACTTTCAGGGTGTCGGCAAACCCCCAGTCCACCCTCCCGAGCCGCTGGTCGTCGGCCACATGCACGTTGTCGAGCACGAGTTCGGAGGTCGCCGACCCGCGCAGCCCCATCTTGTGCTCGTCCTTCGCAGCGTGGAAGCCGGGCGTGTCCGTCTCGACCACAAACGCGGAGATCCCGTGGCTCCCCTTCTCGGGGTTGGTGGAGGCGAGCACGACGACGGCCTGCGCCTTGGAGCCGTTGGTGCAGAACATCTTGGACCCCGAGATCTCCCACTCGTCCCCCTTGCGCACGGCGAGCGTCTTGAGGCCGGCGGCGTCCGAGCCCGTCCCGGGCTCCGTGAGCGCCCAACCGCCAATCCACTCGCCCGACGCGAGTTTCGGGAGCCACCGCCTCTTCTGCTCGTCCGTCCCGGCGATGTTGATGTGGCCGCAGCAGAGGGACGTGTGGCCAGCTAGCGTCAGCGCGGTCGAACCGCAGCCACGCCCGAACTCTTCCATGATGATCGCCCATTCGAGCGCGCCCATCCCGCCCCCCCCGTACTCGGCCGGCAGGGGCGCCCCGACGAGCCCGAGCTTTGCGGCCTCCTTGAAATTGAGGAGGGGGAACTCGCTCTCCATGTCGATCCGTTGGGCATTGGGCCGCAACTGGCGGTCGGCAAACTCGTGCACCATCTTGCGAACCATTTCCTGGTCGTCCGTGTAGGTGAAACGCACGTCCCCACCTCCTCAGGCCGCCTGCGCCCACAGCACTTCGCCCTCCGGGCGCAGCCGTACCGGCCCTCCGGTTTCTACGGGTCCATCCGTCCGGGCCACGACCCGTACGGCGGGCTTGCCCTTGGCGCCTGGCGAGATCCGGATGAGTGCCACATGCACCGGCGGCTCGAACCCCTCCGGGGGGACATGGATGGTGGTCCACGTCTCCACGACCCCCTCCGCCGGGAGCCGCGCCGCAGCCATCGGCCGCTGGCAGTCAGGGCAGTACCGCCGGGCGGGGTACACCTCGCGCCCGCACGCACACTTCGAGCCGTCGATCTGGGGCACGACCCGCGGAGCGGGGGGGGCCGATTTAACCCCTAGGGTTGGAAAGTACATTTTGCTAGGGGCGGAAACGCGGCCCAGGCGCCGCCCTAGGCCGCAGTTTCGGGGCGGGCCGAGGCTTTGGCCTGGGCCGCCACGTGGTTGACGAGGAAGAGGTCAGCTTCCTCGAGGTGCGACCGCAGGAGGCGCAGCGCGTGAAACCCCGCGAGCCGGGCCCCGAGCAGGACCAGGGCGCCCACCAGCGGGGCCTCCAGCGATAGCGCCGCCGGGGGCTCGGAGAGCAGTGCGATAGGAGCGCCGTAGGCGGGCGAGGCCATCGGGACGAGGTCGCTGGAACGGCAGCCGCCGAGGTCCTGACAGGCGACCTCGTAGTCAAGCGCGGCAAGGGGAGACCCGACGAGGTACGCCGCAATCACGGGCACGGCCCAGAGGTTGGCGAGCAGGACGAACCGCCGGCGGCCCCGCTTGCCGGTCGAGGGGGTGAGGTTCCGCAGGACGCCCGCGATCGCCCGAGTCGTCGGGAAGACGGCGAGCAGGCCGGCCACGCCGGCCGCCGCCAAGCCGTAGAGGACGGCGTCCGGAAGCCGGCCGGCCCGTGTGACGGTTTCCGCCTGGAGCGTGAGGAAAACGGCGATCGCCCCGACGACCGCGAAGCCGGCCACCGCGCGGATGGAGCGGACCGTCGCCGCGTCGACCTCGCGGCGCTGCAGGTAGCCGAGTTCGTCGCGCCCCGCGCGGGCCGACCGCAGGCCGCGGACGAAGTGGAAGAGCGCCCAGAGCCACATGAGCAGGGAGGACACGCCGATGTACATCCCGGCGAGGGCGAGGGGTCCGCTCCCGTAGAATCCTGCCGACGCCAGGCCCACGACACCAAGGAGCAGCGCGGCGGCAACGAGCCCTAGGAGCTCGGCGAGAGTCGCCCACCGAGCTGCCTCCTGCCACCGGCGCAAACCGCGCCGCGTGTGGCGCGCCCTTTCCTTGACGGCGTCGAAGGCCTGGGCCCCCTTGGAGGGCGCAGGGCCCGGGCCGCGCGTCTCCCGCGCATGAGCTGCGGCCTCACCGCCCGCCTCGCGGGCTGCCTCCTCCTGGGGCGATCCGGGCGGCTCTGGCGGTGCCTTGGTGTGTTTTGGAGCTGGGCGTTGTGCTAGCACATCCTCCCCAACCGAATTCGCGTCACCCGACACCCTGGGTCAACCCCCTCCTTTGGTCGAGGCACCCGGCCATGAATGTTTCGAGCCGGGTTTCGATGTTGCAATCCACGCCCAACAGCCGAGGCCTAGCTCCC
>CBEUCC010000083.1:0-10884 GCA_965541515.1 uncultured Thermoplasmata archaeon | reverse complement strand
CCAAGAGCTTCGTCCACACGCAGCTCGCGGGCGACGGGTCGCAGGTCGTGCACGCGGAGGTCGCTTTTGGCACGGGTTCGCAGAGGTTTGACCTCTCGTCGTTCGCGACGCACCGCGGGAAGAACGCGCGGTCCGACTTGCTCGCGCGTGCGGCGCTGCGGAACCGCTCGAAGGCGAGCGTCAAGGGGATGATCGCGATCGAGAACCAGGGGACGCAAGCCGATTCCTACCTCGGCCAGTTCGCGCTCCTGCTCGACCCGGACGCCAAGGCCGTCGCCATCCCCGGGCTAGAGATCGAGACCTCGCAGGTCACGCGCGCCAAGCACGCGGCGTCGGTCTCGCAGCTCGACGAGGGCCAGGTGTTCTACCTATCCTCGCGCGGCCTCGACCCCGACGGCGCGCGCCGGCTGATCGTGGAGGGGTTCCTGAGCCCCGCCGTCCGGGGCATGGGCGGCGAGTCCCTCCGCGAGTCGGTGCGCTCGATCGTGGCCGCCAAGTGGCGCGCGGCCTGAAGGGGTGACCCCGCGGTGGCTTGGCACGACGTCTGCGCGTCCGGGGAACTCGTGGCCGGGCGGATCAACGCCTTCGATGTGGGCGGACGCCGCGTGCTCATCTTCAAAACGCCCGAGGGCCTGAGCGCGCTGGAGGGCATCTGCACCCACGAGACCGCAGACCTGGGCCTTGGCTTCCTCACCGCCAGCCAGCTCACTTGCCCGCTACACCTGTCGCAGTTCGACATCGAGACGGGGGCGGCGCTCAACCCGCCTGCGGAGGAGCCGCTCGCGAAGTACCCGGCCAAGGAGCAGGACGGTCGCGTCCTGGTCGAACTGCCGGGGTGACCGGTGGAGAGCTTTTATGGGGCGGAGCCAGATCCGGGGCCGGTCGAGACAATGGCGGCAACCCAGCTACTAACGACGGAGCAGATCCGCGCGGACTTCCCCACGCTACGGCGTGAGTTCAACGGCAGGCCCGTCGTGTTCCTCGACAGCGGCGCCTCGTCCCTCAAGCCCAAGCAGGTGATCGAGGCCGAGGCAGAGTTCTACTCAAACCACTACGCAAACGTCCACCGGGGGATCTACCAACTCTCGGAGGAGGCGACCGACCGTTTCGAAGGGGCGCGCGACCACATCGCCACCTTCATCGGCGCGCCCGAGTCGCGCGAGCTCATCCTCACGCGCGGGACGACCGAGGGGCTGAACCTGCTGGCCTACTCGCTCGGCGACCAGATGTCGCCGGGCGACGAGGTCGTCGGGACGGTGATGGAGCACCACTCGAACCAGGTTCCGTGGCAGCTCTTGGGGCGCCGCCGGAAGACGGTGCTCAAGCACATAGGGCTCGATGACGAGGGCTACCTGCAGATGGAGGACCTCGACCGGCTCATCACCGACCGCACGAAGCTCGTGACGGTCACGCATGTCTCCAACGTCCTGGGGACGGTCAACCCGGTCCGGGAGATCGCGGACAAGGCGCACGACCACGGCGCCCTGTGCATCGTAGACGGCGCGCAGTCGACGCCGCACATGCCGGTCGACGTGAAGGCGCTGGGGTGCGACTTCTTCGCGTTCTCGGGCCACAAGATGCTGGGGCCCACGGGGGTCGGCGGCCTGTGGGGGCGGGCCGAGGAGCTCGAGAAGATGGAGCCGTTCCTTGGCGGGGGCGACATGATCAGCGAGGTGAAGCTGCAGGACTCCCGCTGGAGTGAGATCCCCGCGAAGTTCGAGGCGGGCACGCCCAACATCGGTGGCGTGGTCGGGCTCGGCGCGGCGGTCGACTACCTGAACCGGATCGGGATGGACTGGGTTCAGCGCCACGACGAGCAACTCATCACACGCGCGATGGCGCGGTTTGGAGAGATGGACGACGTGCGGCTGCTGGGGCCGAAAGACCCGCACCGCCACACGGGAGTGCTCGCGTTCTGGTTGGACTTCGCGCACCCGCACGACGTCGCGCAGATCTTCGACGACAGCGCGGTGTGCGTCCGGGCGGGCCACCACTGCGCGATGCCCGTCAACGAGCGGTACGGCGTCCCGGCCACGACCCGCGCGTCCGTGTACCTCTACAACAACGAAGCGGACATCGACCGCATGTTCGAGGCGATGGACAAGGTGAGGGGGCTCTTCAAGCGGTGACGCTCGACATGTACCAGGAGAACATCCTGGAGCACTACCGCAACCCGCGGAACAAGCGGGTGCTCGACCCGAGCGACATCCGGTCGAAGGAGAACAACCCGCTGTGCGGGGACGTGCTCGAGGTCTTCGTGACCTTCGCCGCGGACGGGCGGGTGGCCGAGGTCGCCTTCGACGGCCAGGGGTGCGCGATCTCACAGGCGTCGATGTCCATGCTCACGGACGAGCTGAAGGGAAAGACGCTCGAGGAGGTCGGGGCGATGGACGCCGACGACATCCGCGAGATGGTGGTGGTGCCCCTCTCGCCGGTGCGGCTGAAGTGCGCGACGCTCGGGATCAAGGCAGTGCAGAAAGGGGTCGCGCAGTACCGGATGCGGCAACTCGCGTCGGAAGGCGCCTCCCCGGGCGAGGCCGCAAAGGACACGGCCGAGGGGCGCGGCGAGGGCGCGTAGCCTGTTGGCCCCGGTGCGCCCCCTCATGGCGGCGGGCGGCCCTCGTCGGGCTCGTCCGGTGGGCTGGCCTCGGGGGGAGCGCCCCTCGACGCGCGAGCGGCGCTTGCCAAGTAGTAGAAGGCCACGCTGGCTGCCACGAGGGCCACCACGAGCGCTCCGTAGGTCTCGAGGGCGAGCGGCTGGACCGGCTGGGGGGGCCCCGTGACCTCGGGCTCGTCTCCCACCCCGATGCGGATGGTCTTCATCGTCCAGTGGTCCGACCCGAGTGTCTCGCGCTCGTTGCCGTTGACGGTGTTGACAAAGACCCAGAAGGTGACGACAATGCCCGGCGTGTCCGGTGCGGCCCAATGGACCACCCACCGGCGGACCATGGAGCCCTCCAGTGTGTGCGACGCGGCGCTCCCGTTCACCTGCATGAGGGGCTCACCCGTCGCGGAGGGAGCGGCAAACGTCCCGGCGGTGGCCTCGATGTAGACGCCGCCCTGGGAGCCGTCTTGGGCGGCCGGCACGTCCGTGAACGTCACATTGATCCAGACCGTGTAGGCCTGCCCCGGCGTGTACCGGCCGGGCAGCCCGTCGACGGAGAACCCCACGGTGGGCGCAGCGACCGACCCGTGGCAGTAGCATCCGCGCTCGCGGGCCTCCCAGGCGCCCTCTTGGCTCGAGTGGGCCGGCGGCAGGGTCGCAAGGACGGCGGCCGCCACAACAAAGACCGCGAATGCGGGCATCCATGTGCGGCTTCTCCCCATGGCGGCCGGGCCAAGGCTTGTGCCCGGTCATGCTCTTTTCGCGCGCCCCCGGGGCGCCGGGCGAGCGCCGGGCGGGCGGCGGGCGGGCGGCGGGCGGGCGGCCTCCGGTCGGGGCCAATAAATAACACGGCGGGGATGGGACGCCCACGCGGGGGCGCTCCCGGTGGTCAGGGAAACAAGCACACTCAACGAGGACCGGCCCACGGCGCTCGACGAAAAGCGGCGCATCCAACGCGAGCTCGGGCTGCCGGTTGAGCCCCCGGTCGTCATGCCGCGGGGGAACGACCCCTTTGCGGGGAGACCGTCCGCGTGGCAGCGTCTTGTCTCGTGGGTGCGCGGCGCAACGCCCCCGGCGCGTTGACCGCTGCGAGGAAACAGTCGGGGACAACCTTCAAGTCTGGCCACCAGATAGGCGGCTCCAAACCCCCCCGGGGGAGGTCGAAAACCCATGGCTGCATCGCAAGTGCGTGGAAACCTCGATTGGGTCAAGGTGTCGCGCAACCTGAAGCGCATCAAGTACAAGATCATCGTAATGAGCGGCAAGGGCGGGGTCGGCAAGACCACGGTCGCCGTCAACCTGGCGTTCTCGCTCTCGATGCGCTCCACGGATGTGGGCCTGCTCGACATCGACATCACCGGGCCCAACGTGCCCATGATGCTGGGGTGCGAGGAGCACAAGGTCGCGACCCGGGAGGGGCAGATCGTCCCGGTGATGGTCCCGCCGCGGATCAAGGTCATGTCCATGGGCTTCCTGCTCCCCGACCGCAACACGGCGGTCGTGTGGCGCGGCCCAATGAAGATGAAGGCCATTGCCCAGTTCATCAAGGACGTGGACTGGGGCGACCTCGACTTCCTCATCATAGACCTCCCCCCGGGTTCCGGCGACGAGCCCCTCTCCATCGCGCAGCAGATCCCGGACGCCGACGGCGCCATCATCGTTACCACGCCGCAGGAGATGTCGCTGCTCGACGCGCGCAAGTCCGTCTCCTTCGCGCGGCAGCTGAACATCCCCGTCATCGGGATCGTGGAGAACATGTCGGGCCTCGTGTGTCCCCACTGCAAGGGCGAGTTCCACCCGTTCAAGGCCGGCGGCGGGCAGAAGCTCGCCAAGGAGCTGGGCGTGCCGTTCCTCGGGGGCATCCCCTTTGACCCCTCCCTCGTCGTGGACGGCGACGCGGGCGTGCCGTTCGTCATGAACCACCGCGATTCGCCGGCGGCCAAGGCGTTCGAGCACGTGGTGTGCGCAGGGCTCGACTTCGTGATCAAGCAGGGCGGCCACAAGGCACGGGACTTCAACTACGAGGACGAAGTCGAAGAGGCCTCCCGCCGGGGCGGCGTGTTTGCGCGCTTCCACAAGGAGGAGCGGGACGTCCCCAAGGATGTCCTCACGGTGCAGACCGACGCGACGGCCGACAGCGGCCCGATCAAGCGGACGATGAAGATCGGGGATGTCGTCTCGAACTACCCGAAGACGGTCCCGGTGTTCAAGAAGTACGGGCTCGGGTGCGTCGGGTGTGCCGTGAACCAATTCGAGAACATCGACCAGGGGGCGCGCGCGCACATGAAGGACGTGAACGCGCTGATGGCCGAGCTCAACGAGACGGTGGCGGCGCCGCCACCGGGTGCGTAGGCGCGAGCGGGCCCCGCGCGCGACGCGAACCTTGAAGAGGCGCCCGCCTGCTTTTGGCGGCCGGAGGACTTGCCCTTTCCCGGAACTGACCCGTTCAACGAGCCGGTCGACCTCTTGGTCGTGGGCGCCGGGGTCATCGGCCTGGCCTGCGCCTACCACGCGAAGCGCGAGAACCCGGACGCGCGGGTCGTCGTGGTCGAGAAGAACGCCGCCTGCGCGCAGGGGAACACCGCGCGCTCGGCCGCACTCATCCGGAACACGTTCACCTCGTCCTCGAACCTGGCGCTTGCCGACTCGTCGATCGACTACTACATGCACCTGGTGCACGACCGGCGCGAAGAGGTGGGACTGCGCCTCTACGGCTACCTGTGGCTGATGGACGGTGCGGGGCGCGACGCGAACCGGGACGCGGTCACCCAGATGCGCCACCAAGGCGTCGAGGTGGAGGAGTACGGTGAGGGCGACCTGCGCGCGATTCCAGGCCTTCGCACGCGCGTCACGGCCGACGAAGAGGGGCAGATGCTGGGCCTGCGCGACATCGAGTACGGTCTCTTCGGCGCCAAGTGCGGGGCAATCGAGCCCGACCTGCTCACGCAGGTCTACGAACGCGATTTCCTTCGGGACGGTGGCACCTGCCTCTACAACACGCGCGTCGATGCGCTCGTGCTCGAGCCGCGGGACGGCCCCGCGGGCATTCCCGGGGAGCCTTTCATGTGGCAGTTGCCGCGTGTGGCCGGTGCCCGCACCGAGCGGGGCCAGATCCGAGCACGTAAGACCGTCGTGGCGACGGGCGCGTGGATACCCCAGTTGCTGGACCCGGTGGGAATCGACGCGAACACCAAACCGCGCAAGCGGCAGCTATTCACGTTCAAGAGCGACGAGGTCAAACGGCTCATCGAGTTCCCGTTCGCCGGGAAGGGGCAGCTGCCCGTCCTCATCTTCCCGAAGGACGGTGTCTACCTCAAGCCGGACACCACCGAGGGGACCGCCTGGATCGGCTGCTCGGACAACATGGGCCGCTCACTCTCCTTCGTCGAGGACCCCCAACCGGAGGACGCCTTCTGGGAGATGGGGGTCCACCAGGTGCTGCGCAAGTACCTGCCGCAGTTCGACGGGCTCAAGCCCCACCGGGCGTGGGCCGGCCACTACATCTACCACACCGCGGACCGCACGCCCGTCGTGTTCGAGCAGGGCGACGCCATCGTAGTGTCCGGGATGAGCGGGTCGGGGATCATGAAGGCGGACGCGCTCGGGCGCGTGGCGGCGGCCCTCTTTGCGGGCAAGGGGCACGCGCAGCTCTACGGCGGGCGGCGGTTCGACGTGTCCAAGCTGTCGGTGTTCAACCGGCGGGTGGACAACGAGCGGTTCGTTATCTGATGGGCCGGGGGCGCCAGGGCCCGACCCGGGGCGAGCGCACCCCTCGTCACCCGATCAAGCTCGTCGGGCTCGGCGCGATTGCAACCAGCACCACGAACTCTCCCCTTTTCCCCGCGCGGATGCCGTGTGGCTGCTTGCGCTCGACGACCACGAGGTCGCCGGGCTCCACCGGGTGCTCGTGCTTGCCCACGGTGAAGTAGCCCTCGCCCGCCACCGCGTAGAGGACGACGGACGGCTCCACCTCGACCGGCTCCATCTCCTGCCCCGGGCGGAAGCAGAAAACGAGGACGCGCACGTCCTCACCGTCGTGCACCTTGTTCGCGTAGAACTCCTCGTCGCGGAACTCGATGAAGCGGTCGAGGGGGACAGGCTCCATCGGCGGTTCTTCCCCCATCGGGTGTCTCCCCCCCCCTTTTCGCCTCGTCCTACGGGACGAACCCCTTCTCCCGCAGGACCGCGATGTCCTTGGCCACCTCTTCGCCCGAGCTGCGCAGCGCCGCGAGCTCGCTGTCGGCCAGCTTGAACTCCAGTACCTCCTCGACACCGTGCCTCCCCAGGCGCGCCGGGACGCCGAGGTACGCGCCGCTGATCCCGTACTCCCCCTCGAGGTACGCGCTGCACGGCAGGATCCGGTGCCGGTCCTTCGCGACCGCGTCGACCATCTCGGCCACCGCCGCCGAGGGTGCGTAGAACGCCGACCCGCGCTGGAGCAGCTTCACGATCTCCGCGCCGCCGTTGCGCGTGCGGTCCACGATTGCGTCGATCTTCTCCTTGGGCAGGATCTCCTCGAGCGGGCGGCCCGCGACTTGCGTGTACGACGGGAGCGGAACCATGCTGTCGCCGTGGCCGCCGAGCACGAACGCCGTGATGTCGCGCATCGAGACGCCCGTCGCCTCGTGCACGAACGTCCGGTAGCGCGCCGTGTCAAGGATGCCCGCCATCCCGAAGAGCCGGTGCTTGGGGAACCCGGTCGTCTTCAGCGCGAGGAAGGCCATCACGTCGAGCGGGTTTGTGACCATGATCACGATCGCGTCGGGCGCCTTGTCCCTTATTCTCGTCGCGACATCCTGGATGATCTTCGCGTTCACTTCGAGCAGGTCCGACCGCGACTGACCCGGCTTGCGCGGGACACCGCTGGTCACGACCACGACCTGCGAGCCGGCGATCGCTTGGAAGTCGGTCGACCCGGTCACCTTCGTGTCGAACCCCTCGATGGGGCCCGAGCACCACATGTCGAGCGCCTTTCCCTGTGGCAGGCCGTCGATGATGTCGATCATCACAACTTCGCGCGCGAGGTGCTTCTCGACGAGCCGCTGGGCAAGGGTTGCCCCCACATTGCCCGCTCCGATGACGCTGATCTTGGCGTACATGTCCAAACGCTCCGGCGGGAATCCCGAGCGGGGCGGAAAAGGATTGGGGTGGTACCGCCGGTACGAGGGCGCCGAGCAGGGCTTATCTACGGCCGCGCCATTTGTTCGCGGAGGTTTCCCTTTGGAGGGCTCCGCAGGGGACGAGGCCAACGACGCCCGAACTCGGTGGCTCGACACCACGAAGATCCTCGAGCTTGCCGCGCACGACCTCAACAACTTGGCCCACGCCGCGCTCTCCTACATGGACCTCGCGGCCGACCCCCAGATGGACTCGGTGGCCCGGGCGAGGTTCCTCGACCAGGCCCGGGGGATCGTGCGCCGCGCGTCGCTCTTTGCGCCCAACCTGCTGGTGATGATGGAGGCCCGCGACTCCAAGCACGCCCTGGAGGCGTCGGGCCCGCTCTCGGCGGAGCTTGACGGGGCGCTTGCCATGCTGCGCGAGCGGTTCCCAAGTTCGTCACTCAAGGTCGCGCGGTCCGGGGACGCGTGGGGGGAGCGCGCCGTCGGCGGCAAGTTCGTCGCGATCGCGCTCTACCACCTCGTCGACAACGCCGAGCGGTTTCACCGGCCTGGTGGGCCCGTCAACGTCACGGTGGACGCGACCCGCGAGGGGGACGTCCTCAAGCTCACAGTCCAGGACGAGGGCCGCGGGTTCTCACCCGGGCAGGACGGATACGCCGCCGCCCGCTTCTCGGAGCCCGGCCGCGTCACGGGTGCAGGGTTGGGGCTTGCCACCGTCCGCCTCGTCGCGGAGCGCACGGGCGGGTCGCTCCAACTGCTAAACTCGGACGCGCCCCGAGGGGCGCGCGTCGTCTTGCGCCTTCGCGGCGCCCCCTAGCGGGTGTCGGCACCAAAGCTTCTTGACGGCGCCCGGCGTTCGCGCCGCCGGGTGGCCCCCGTGGACTTTGCCCTTACTGATGACGACAAGCTCTTCCAGAAAACGATCAACACCTTCGCGATGGAGCGCCTGGCGCCCCGCGCGCGCGAGATCGACGAGAAGCAGGAGATCCCGTCCGACCTCCTACGGGAGATGGGCGGCCTGGGGCTCATCGGCATCACCATCCCCAAGGAGTACGGGGGCCCGGGCGCCACTCTCACCCAGGCTACCCTCGCGGGGATCGAGGTGGCCCGCGGTGACGTCTCGATGGCCACCGCGGTGTACTACCTGCTGTGCGCCGGCTGGTCGGCCGTCCTTGCCAAGTACGGGACCGACGAGGTCAGGAAGGAGGTGCTGCCGCGCGTGGCCACCGGAGAGTGGTTCCTCGGCATCGCCACGACGGAGGCAGGTGGCGGCTCGGACCTCGCGAACATCAAGACGACCGCGCAGGTCAGCGACGACAAGGCCGTGGTGACCGGTGAGAAGATGTTCATCTCCGGGGCCATGGAGGCCCACAGGAGCGGCGGGGGGCACCTCGTGCTTGCCAAGGTCGACCCGTCGAAGGGCACGCGGGGCATGGCATTCATCTACGTCCCGGCGGGGGCCAAAGGCGTCACCGTGTCCAAGATCGAGAACATGGGGCGGATGGGGATTTCGACGTGCACCGTCGTCTACGACCACGTGGAGGTGCCCCGCTCCTACGTGCTTGGCGAACCGCTCAAGGGCTTCCGCTACGCTATGGACGGGTTCGACATGGCGCGCGTGCTCGTGGCTGCCGCGTGCATCGGCGCAGGCGAGCGGGCAGTCACGATCGCCACCGAGTACCTCCGGCAGCGGATGGTGTTTGGCAAGCCGCTGGGCAAGTGGGAGGCGGTCCAGTTCGAGCTGGCCGACCTCTACAGCCGCCTCGACATGGTCAAGCTCGAGGTCATGAAGGCCGCGTGGATGCACGACGAGCGCGCCGCCGGCCGCCAGGTGGACGCCTCGGAACTCGTTCGGACCGTCGCGACGGCCAAGCTGTGGGCCCCGCAGGTCGCGCTCGACCTCTACAAGGCGGTCATGGTCTGGTTTGGCGCCGCCGGCTACTCGAAGGACTATGAGATCGAGATGGGGCTGCGCGGTGTGCTCTCGTACAGCGTGGGAGCCGAGGGCGCGTTGCACATCATGCGGATCATCCTGGGGCGGGAGTTGTTGGGGCCGGAGTTCGTCCCGTACAAGTGACGCCCGTGGATGGGGTGCCCGCGCGCTCCCGCAAACCGCTTTATACCCTCGCCTTGTTCGCGGAACTGCAATTGCTAGGGGATTGAAAATGGTCAAGATTGTCGTGTTGATCAAACAGGTCCCGGACGTGTCCCAGGTCCGGTTCGAGGGCGGAAAAGCGCCCAACCTCGCGCAGATCCAGGTCAAGGTGTCGGACGCCGACAAGAACGCCCTAGAAGCTGGCGTGCAACTCAAGGACGCAAACGCAGGTAGCGAGGTCACCGTCGTGATGGTCGGGGGGCCCAAGGCGAGCGAGTCCGTCAACGAGTCGCTGGCTTTTGGCGCCGACCGGGCGATCATCGTCCAGCAGCCACATGACAAGCTCGACGCGCGGGCCACCTCCGAGCTCATCGCCGCGGCCATCAAGAAGGCGGGCGTGCCGGACCTGGTCTTGTGCGGTGAGGCCTCTACGGACGCCTACCAGGCGCAGACCGGCCCGCGCGTGG
Organism: uncultured Thermoplasmata archaeon; assembly: GCA_965541515.1. Lineage (GTDB taxonomy): Archaea > Thermoplasmatota > DTKX01 > DTKX01 > DATEUP01 > DATEUP01. The sequence goes on along the minus strand of CBEUCC010000083.1, from coordinate 597 downwards.
CCGAGCTGCTGAAGGTCCCGCAGATCACGTTCGCACGGACCGTCGCAATCGAGGGGTCGGGCGTGGTCGCCACGCGCGACCTGGGCGACAAGGAGCAGAAGGTGAAGGTTGACTTCCCCGCGCTCGTCGCGGTCGTGAAGGACGCCAACCAGCCACGCCTCCCGAAGCTGATGGCCATTATGGGCGCCAAGAAGAAGCCGCAGACCACCTGGAAGGTCCTTGACCTCGGCCTGGCAGACGCGGAATTTGCGGCCGAGGCCCAGGCTGTGCAGGCGGTTGACATGCGCGCCCAGCCCATGGAGCGGCGCCTCGAGATCCTCAAGGACAGGCCCGTGGAGGAAGCAGCGGCCCGCGTGGTCGAGGAGCTCCAGAAACGGGCTGTGCTCGCGGGGGGGAACTGAGTTGCCCGGCGTGCTCACCTACTCAGAGGACGCGCGCACCGCTCTCGAGATCCAGTCCGCGGCCGGCCAGCTTGGCGAGAAGTTGGAAGGCCCGCGGGTGGCCGCGTGGATTGGGCCCAACCCGCCCGCGGACCTAGGGGGCCACGGCGCGACGGAGGTCGTGCACCTCACGGGGACCGGCCTTGACGCGTTTGTC
>CBEUCC010000082.1:0-10944 GCA_965541515.1 uncultured Thermoplasmata archaeon | reverse complement strand
CGCTGGCCGTTTCGCTGGAGGACTCCGCTCAGAGGACGCCGCCCGAGCTGGCGGCGAAGATGCGCGAGGTGGCTTCGGTGAACGATCGCGTCTTTGCCGAGTCGCGGGCCGGGGGCCCGGGGGGGGGAGGGTCTTGGGGGGGGGGGAGGGGGTCGGTGAAAGTGGGGGGGCGGGGGAATGGGGATCGTATGTAGGAGTTACACGCTAGCGCTAGCGGCGGTTCGTTTCTCGAGCGCTATGACTAGCGCGTCCGTGAGAGGTGGGCGGTTTGTGGAGGCGGGCCCCCTCCGGGTCTCCTGGCGGGGGGGAGCCGTGGGGGGTTCGCCGCGCCGAGGCCCGATATTCCATTAACCAGGGAACGCATCCTCTTCATCAAGGTCCCGCCCGTGAAGGAACACACGAGGAAGGCAATCATAGGACAATTCGATACCTTTGCAACTCAGACGATTCTCTCGACAAAGAAGCCGACGTATGCGCCTAACCCCTTCCTTTCCCCGTTTCTAGGAGCAGAGGCACTAAAGGCTGCCCGCAAGGAACGATCCTCGGTGACGACACTCGGAAACGCCCTTGTCGTTATCTCGGGGATCGTTGCTCGCGAACGGTTCAAAGACGTGATTGTAAACGGGACCGTTTCAGGCGAGATAAAGACGGCAGAAAAGAACGCGATTGAACGGATGGTCTCGGGACTTTCAGAGCCGAAGAAGAAGCGCAAGGGGATGTACGCGAATCTTCCGAGCATGGAGCTCGAGAGGGAGATCATAGAACAGGCCAATGGAAAGCGGAAAGAATCACAAAGCATCACCTGTGACCTATACATCGGAGATTTTCCGTCGGGAGAATTGTATGTCGAATTGAAAGCGCCTCTACCGAACAAAGATCAGTCACTCGAAGCAAAGAAGAAGATGTGGTTCTTTAGGCGGTTTGTCGATCATAGGAAGCCCCAAGCCTTCTTTGGCCTTGTTTACCATCCCTTTGGAGAAGGCAATCCCTACAGATGGTCAATCCCGATGGGAGTCATGGACTTTCCCAACGACGTGCTCGTGGGGGCGGCTTTCTGGGACAAGATCGGAGGAAAGGGTACACTCAGCGAGATCATCTCTTGTGCGGAGGAGGTTGCTTTGAAGCACATGGGGCCAAAGCCGTGGAAGCAGCTTTCGTTTAGCCCCCCTTAAGCTACTTATCCGCTGGCGTAGGATGTGGCGCCCAATGGCATCCTCAATCGTGGCGGATGCCCCTGCAAAACCGGGCACGGTCCCGTTCACAGCTTTCTCCTCCGTGACACGTTCCACGGACTTGACCAAGCTCAACCTAGACTGGAGAGAACGCGATCTCCCAGAAAAGATCCGAACCAAACACGTCCACAGGCTTCATCCCTACCTTGGCAAGTTCATTCCCCAAATAGTCGAGATCTTCTTGAGAAAGTACTCGCCCAAGCGCATTATGGATCCCTTCGCCGGTTCCGGAACTTCCCTCGTAGAGGCATCAGTTCTCGGCGTTGACTCTGTCGGGTATGACGTGAGCGAATTTAACTGCCTGATGATGCGCGTCAAGACCGCCAAGTACGACATTCCTGCCTTGGAGCGAGAAGTTCGAATCGCAGTTGATAGGACCAAGAGACGGCTGAATCCGTCACTGTTCTTCGACGATGAACCATTCGTTACAGACTCGGACAACGATTACCTGAACGCGTGGTACCATCCGACGGCGCTTCGAGAGCTCCTGTGTTTCCGCGAACAGATACAGAATTTGCGATACCGAGATTTCTTCGATCTGGTCTTGTCCCGCGCAGGTCGATCAGCACGGCGGACGACCCACTTTGAGCTCGATTTTCCGCGTCGGCCAACTACGAAGCCATACGAATGCCACAAACATAGTCGCATATGCAAGCCCACGGAGACGGCTTGGCAGTTTATTGAACGGTATGCGTGGGACTCATTCGAGCGAGTCTCGGAATACTCCAGGCTGAGAAAGGATTGCCGCGTCGACGTCCGCCGACGTGATGTACGTACCGGGCGGCTTCCAAAAGTGAGCCTTGCCATTACTTCTCCCCCCTACGTTGGTCTCATTGACTACCATGAGCAACACCGTTACTCGTATGAGCTGTTGGGCCTCAAGGACAATCGAAGCTCGGAGATAGGGGCCGCGGCGGCTGGGAATTCGACGAGAGCTGTAGCGGACTACAGGGAAGACATGGTGCGCGCAATGACGAACGCTAGAAGGGTGCTTCCGAAGGGAGGTAGGTGCGTGGTTATAGCGGCCGACAAGCGGAATCTCTACCCGAAGATCGCATCGGAAGCGGGCTTCGAAGAGGAAATGCGCCTTTCGAGAGACGTCAATCGAAGAACTGGCCGGCGGTCAACTCGCTTTTCTGAGAACGTCTTTATTTGGCGCAAGTAACCCTCGGGCCATCCGAAACCGTCGGCGCCCGTTTAGACGGATTCACGATGGTGCCCGGGTCGCTTGAAAAGCAGACTCTCTTAGGCGCGGGAGCCTCTCCGGGGGAACACGTGTGGGGGGTCCCTCCGGCCGTGATCTATTGTTGAATGGTGTCCCGCCTCTTGAGTATCGGAAATGGGAATCCGATCGCGGGCGACAGTCGCCCGGCCGTTGCCTTCAAAGCGACTGTTTCGGTGGCCAGGACCAACTTTCAAATCCCAGACATTTCCATCCGTTTCTGGCAGCATATCGGGGATAACCTTGGACTCTTCTATCGTTTCGATGCACGATCGACTTCATAAGCAAGAGTTCTTGATCGTACCCCACTTTCAACGCGGTTACGTGTGGAAGAAGAAGGACTGGGAACTACTCCTGGACGACGTGGCGGCTCAGCAGGGTCCTCGGCCACCATCTGGGGCTGCTGGCTACCATTTCTTCGGTCCGCTTGTGCTTGAGTATCTTCCAAAGGGGGGTCAGCGCCTTTGGCGGGCCACTGTGATTGACGGAGGACAGAGGCTTATTACGATGACCATTGTCGCTTGTGTGGTTCGGGACATATCGCAATCGAATGGATACCGTCAGCTGGAACGCAGAGCCGAGGGTTACCTTCTCTTGAGAGGAAGGGAAAGACACCGGAGGTTGAAGGCAAAGAGTCGGGACAGGGGTTCGCTTGAGGCGCTTGTAGAGGGTAGGGCGAAGGACGCGAAGGGCACGATTCAAAAAGCGTACCGGTTTTTCAAGAAAGAGATCCCGGCACGCTTCGGCTCTTCACAAAAGAAATTGCAGAGATTCTTCAATACTCTGATGAAACAATTCAAGGTCCTAGAAATTACACTGGAAAAGGAGAATTCACTTGCGGTATTCCAGGGGCTAAATGCCCGTGGAGAACCGCTAGGCCACGCGGACCTCATTCGAAACAATGTGTTCCTGCGGGTTTCAACCTCAGCGCAGGATGATTTTGAATCCCGCTATTGGGCCCCGTTCGAGGCACTCTTCGATGTCGAATCAACACGGACCAAGGACCAGATCAACACGGACGATTTCTTCTACCATTTCCTCATCATGAAACTGCAGAAGTACTTTCCACGACGTGATACGCACCGAACCTTCGCGCGCTACTATCCTCGTCAAGGCCCCATGACTCCTCGCCAAATAGCCACACAGCTGAGGGGTTATGGTTCACTTAACCGAGGAATCCACAGGCCCAAGAAGACGAGGCACAAAGAGCTGAGAGCGGCCCTCCAGCGATTCCCCTATTTGAGGACCAACACTGCGATGCCATTTCTTTTGAGGATGTCGGATTGGAGGGCGGCGGACAAGATCTCTTCATCCGAGATGGCTGAATGTCTTAGAATGATCGAGAGTTATTTGATTCGACGTACGCTGCTCGGAGAAAGAACCCGCGGGTACGGACCAACGTTTGCAGAAGCATGCGAGATTGTGAATCCGAACAATGTTACGAGAAGCCTTCATGCCTTCCTAGTAAAGAAGAAGCCCTGGCCCTCGGACGCAAGCGTGAAGGCTGTTCTTCCCGATTTCAAAGTTTATCAAAAGGACAAGAAGAAGGCTCACCTCATACTTTGGGAGATGGAACGTGCATTCAAGCCAGAGGTGCCTGCACCAATTGACGAATTGAGTGTGGAGAGGCTGATGCCCGAAAAACCAGGCGATGAATGGCAAGCAATGCTCGGCCATGATTGGAAGAACGTGTACAGAGAATTTCTGCAGACGTTTGGAAACCTGACCCTAGCGGGCAAGGGCCAGAATTCTCGGCTGAAGAACAAGCCGTTCGCGGCCAAAAAGGTCGACCTAGCGAATCACGGGGTTCTCAAGATCAACGAATACATCGTAGGCCTTGATTCGTGGGACGAGGGTGCGATGAGGGAACATTACAAGCGATTGGAGTCGCATCTCTTGCAAACCTGGCGGGGCCCCTGATCAAATTGATGAGGGCGTTGGCCTTTCTCCCATGCCAAGCCAAGGCTTTTAGACATCGGCCTGGGCGCCAACTCGTTCGCGCGCGTCTCGTGGCTCCATTGGCACTTCGAGGCCGGCCAGGCGGTCGTGGAGGGCGTCGTAGGACTTTGTGGGGAGCATCCAAACGACGGGCACAACAACCCTCCATTCAGAAGAGGCGGATGGCCTCTCTGGGGGCTTCGGGTATTCTACTAGATCTCCCTAGACGAGCCGTGGCGCCTTGACCCCTACGCTGACCAGAACACGTGTTCCCGGTGCCAAACCACGGCATCCCTCGCCGGCCGTAATCTCTCGTTCGTCGGCATCCGTACCTTCGTCCCATCGAACTGTGTGAGCATCCACTCGGTCGGTGCGTTCTCATCAAGCGTCGGCGAGACTTCCACGCGCAGGTTTTGCGTGAACGTGATGAGCCCCCTATCGAGAGCCCAATGATGGTTCTTGCATAGCGCCACCCCATTGCGGGGGTCGTCATTGTGGAACTTTGCGTGGGGAAGGATGTGGGCGGCATCCACCAGCGTGGTTCCGGTCACGGCGAGGATCTTGAGGCGACAAACGGCGCACGCGTGCCCGTACAGATGCATCACCATCGCCACAAACTGGGGGTCGCGCTCGCCTCCTCCGGTCCCGCCCTCCTTCCGGAAAGGGGTCGAGGCCCACTTCTCGAGGGTGGGCGCGAGCTCGCGGCGCACACGGATTTGCGCGTTGCGTGATTCGACCTTAGCGGCGGCCTTGCGGAAGTAGACCTTCGTGATCACTCTTCGCAGTTTGCGGGCGTTCTTGGGATCCTGCAGCAGCGCGAAGAGCTCCTCGTCTAGTTCCACACGCTCGATGTACTCCCGCACGCCCTTGCTGTTTCTGATCTGGCCCGCGGCCGGCGTCTTCCACACGATGTGCCAGAAACCGTCGCTCTTGAGGTGGTAGAAGGGGAGCGCCGCGTTGCGGTCCCAGCCCGGCGATGCGAGGTCCTCGAAGTAGTCGCGGAAGGCCTGCTGGAGGCGAGTGTCGTAGCGGATTTCGTTTGTGGCGATTTCTCGGGATTCGATCAGGTCGAGGACTGCGAGGAGCATGATGGGTTTGTGGGGGGCGGGACCGGCCGAGCGCTTGGCGGCTGTGTGGAGGTGGGAGAACTTGCCGATGTAGTGGTCGAGGTCTTTCATGATGGGGCAAATGTCAAAACCTCGATATGGGGACGTGGCCTGCGGCAGATGCTTCCAAGGCGCCTCTTGTCGATCAAATTCATATAATGGACACATCCTTGGGGGTAGGTCGCCACCTAGCGGTGGGACAGGATGGAAGTGGAGGGATCGATTGCCCACAGAACTAGACCTTGACGTGGATCAGAAGATTCTGGAACTTGCTAAGGATGCGTTGGCAGAGGACCCCGAGCAGTTCAGCGATCGGGAGTGGGGATCTGAGTGGGCAGACTACTCGCCGGAGGAGGAGTTCCTGTTTGTGCAGTCGTGGGGCCCGTGGCCTTGGAAGGCTCGACGGAAGCACTGGGAGGAACTCCGAGAACAGTATAGGAATCTCCATGCACCGCTTGGTCAGCTCTCCGAGGCTCAATTAACGAGACTCAACAAGGTGCTGCGATTCGGTCGGTCGCGTGCCGGGAAGCTCGGCTGGCAAGCTTCGAACATCCGGAATTTCAATTCCTTCCTTGCCAGGGGCGACACCACCGTCGGCGAATTCCGAGAAGCGCTGAGACGGGCGGGTCCACATGTGTCAAGGGCCGCCCTTCAGAGCATTCTCAAAACATCTTCGACGAAAATCATCGACTGCTATCTTCGCGATTTCGTTCGGGTAGATTCATTCCCCATCGATACCCGAGTCCAGCGGGTTCTCGATGCGTATGGCATTGCGGGCGATTCGTGGTCTATGGTTGAGATCTGTCGACGTAACGGTGTTGACCCCAGGACCCTCGCTCGAGCCGTGTACGAGCGGGCAGATGAACTGGCGGAGAAATAGGACTGGCGATCACCCGTTTCGGAGGCGCATTCTCATTCGAGCGCCTTCTCCCCACAAGCCCCACACACGCCCCTCCATTCGCCCCTCCATTCGCCCCACCCCTCGCCCCCCGCTTCGGGGCGCAGCTGCCTTCCCCTCAGCTACCCATCATCCGACCGCCGAACCTCCCCAAGCACCTTCGCCGTAGTCCCGAAGTGCAACTTTGCCACCTCCGCCAAACCCACCTCCCCCCGCGCCCTCGCGAAAGCCACCGCCGCCTCCATCACGTGCACCGCCCCCTTCGGAAACTCGCATCCCCAACGCTCCCCCAACCCCGCCAACCTCTTCACAAACACAAGGCTCGCCCCAACAGCAACCGCACCCGCCAACACTGGGACATCTTGGGGCGAGCCGCGTGGGCGACAAGGATGCCGCCGCCGCGCCTACGAAGCAATTCGTGTTCTTGATTCAAGGCGGCTTGGACACGACCGTAAGTCCGGGGTCGTGGATGAGCAATTCACTCCCAGACCTTCGCTCGTATAACGAATAGTCCAAGTCGAATGGCAATTGGGGATGTTTCCCATACAATGCTCGAATCTCAGGAACGTTGTCGTAAGTCATTATCCATTTGAAGAAACGCGAACGACCGAGGAAGCGGGCCAGGGTTGCGTGGTCTGCATGCGTGTATGAATCAAGGTAGAGGTCACGCGCCTTGGAATAGTACGGAGGATCTAGGTAGGTGAGCGCAGCCGCCCCTCTGCGGATGATGGGCCTAACCACGCTTCGTAGAAAATGGATCGCATCCATGTCGTGGAACTCAATCCGGTCACGAAACAACTCGACCTTTTCGATTCTTTCTCGGAGAGTCTCACGATTGAATCGAGCATCGAGCTTCCACTTCCCCCGCTGCTCAAGACCTCCGATCGGGCCTCCAGTTCCAATAATCCCAGATCGGTTGCATCGATTCAAGAAGAAAGTCGCAAAACCCAGGCGGAGAAGACTCTCGCCCCGGGGGTGCAAGTAGACCTGCCGTTGTCGTCTCCATTCGCGGATGGTCAGCGGTGTAGAATCAAGCAACTCCAGAAACCTGTCCGTCTGATTCAGGGCAGCCCGCCAAAAGGCGTAAACGCACCGATCTCGGTCATTTAGGACAATTCGCGACACCCTTTCGGCAAAAAGCAACGATAGGGCGGCGCCCGCCCCCCCGGCATAGGGCTCGAAGTACACGGGATCCACCAATCGATTTGCTTTGATTATGCGCCCTAGAAAGGGTGCAAGACGGCTCTTTCCGCCTGGATAGCGAAGGGGACTTGCAAGGTTCATGGCGATCTTCTCCACGATGAGCCTAGTCACAAGGGGCTTAGTACGAGGCGAAGGAGGGGATCGATCTTCACGAAGATGGACCGGAGCTCCGGTTCTGTTGGGATCATCCGATAGCTGTGAACATAGCCGTCAAGCGTGTCGAGCACCATCGCGTCGTTCGACCCCTTTCTCACGAAGGATCCGAGGGCCTTCAACTCAAGGGGGTCGAGGGGCGGATGCATTTCGCCGATGACGAATTGTATCTGTTGACGCAAGGAGGGGTACCAATCAGTTGGCTTCTTGCCCTTTCGATCGACCTTGCTCAGAAGGTCCTTGTTCCTCTTGTTTTGTCCTATGTAGTTGCTCACGCTCAGCTCAAGAAGAACCCTCAATAGGAGTGCTGACCCGTTTGGAGACTCCCCAACCTTTAGCTTCTTTAGCTCGCGGAAAACACTGTTGATCCTAGTGTCGCTTATCAAACACTTCAAGTCCGACGGAATCAGGCTTGCCGTTGTACGTCGCTTTCGTTTGGTCTTGCCTGGGCTCGATCCTCCGGGCGTTGCGACTGTCACCTTTCCTACCACATCCGTTGGCGTGAATCGGCCCTTCTTTGATTTGTCGGGCTTGAATGCCTGGATCCCCTTGAGGTAACGCTTGATGGCCTCTTTGTCATGGATCGTGCGTGAGTTGATTCCGCCTTCCTTTCCTCTCACGGTGTCTGTAACCACCTTTGCGAAGCCCTTCCGGAATTCGGCTAGCTCGACGATGCCCTTGAAGAAATGCTTCTTATCGGGCACCAAGCCAAGGAATTCCTGTCCGAGCGTTGATTCTACAAACCGTTCCAGGTTGGTAAGAGGGAATTTCCGCGGGTTCTCGACCTGCGATTGGACAGCCGCTTCTAGCCCAATCGAACATGCCATCTCGTACAGGGTACCGAGCCTCAGGAAATCGTCGAGTCCACCTGGAGTCAGGCCGAAGTCCGCACAAATCCGGTCTGGATCTTTGCCCTCAGCAACTAGCCGCTTGTAGAATCTAGCCTGCTGCGGCGTTTTCCACGCTTGTAGCATCGAACGCGTGTGTTTCTCCGCAATCCGGGGCAGGGCGGCCTCTCGCGTAGGCGCAACAAGGACGCCGACTTTCCTGATGGCGTTCGTTTGAATTCCCTTGCTCAGTTTTATGAACTTCCGCCTATGCTGCTCCGGCACCGCGGCCGGGCTTAGAAGGGCCTTTAGGGCCGCCACGCGACGATTCCCCTCCAGCACGAGGAATCTCCCGTTGTGCGGGGTCACGATGAGAAGTTCATCCGCGTAGTACCCGTTCGTGGCGATCCGCTTCGCCAATTCATGGATCAGGTCGTGTTCGATTAGCACCGCCAGCAAATCATCCTGCGAGCGACCCTTCAACGGCGGTGGAATCCGCGGGTTCTCCGCATCAAGCATCAAATTGGTCACTTTCACCGTCTTCCTTTGCCATTGGCCGTAATCCATCAAAGTCGCCACCATCCGTCGGGGAATGAAGTTCCGAGGTACTGGTAAGGTATAAAGGGATAGGCCGGTGCCGTCCAGATGCTATCATTCTATCTTGAATCAACCCGGAGATTCTGGAGGATTCACCCAGCCCCTCGACCAACCTCAAGCTCACGTGATCCAAAGTTCCCCTTCCGCCCACAATCTCATGCGCTCCTTGTGGGCATCGCCTTCGCCTCCCCCGCCGCCTCCACCCCGTGCGCCGCCCCCAACGCCTACCTGCGGGCGGCGACCTTTCACTAATCCATTGGCCCTTGCACTGCCTTAACGTCCATCTGCGGTAGGCCTGGAAGCGGTTTGAGATCGGCGACCAGTCCGTCTGCCGTATACACGTGCAAGGACCCTTGGTCAAGCAGCTGAGTTCTCCCCCGACCGGCTCTGATCCAAATGATGTCATCGCGCGCCAACACGGGGCCGGATTCTACCCCTCCCGACGTCACGCTCACCTCAATGAGCCGATCTTCACTCGCACCCGTCGGAAGACCACGGTAGAGAGTTTGGCCCCGGGATCCGAGAACGACGAAACTCAATTCCTCCCGAGGTACCTCCACCACCTTCGATCGCCCGGTGACTACAATCTTGAGGCTGTCATCCGACCACTCGCCCGTCGCGAAACTGATCTGTGGGCTTGAGAATCGCGGGATGGTTGCACCACGCTCTCCCGTTATCGCTGACAGAACCGATTGGTTGGCCTGCTCTCGCTCAAGATAGTGCATTACTTCTTTGGGCGTCGAAAGATGGTCCCTAGCGACGAGCCCCTCAACGTGCCTCAAATCCATGATTATCCCTGAGTAGTGGCGCGCTAGGGGCCAGCATATGTCCGTAACCCACAAGACCAGAATCATGGCTAGCGCCACGAAAAGCACGATGCGGGTGACGTCCATGTCGAAGACCAGGAGATGGTTCCACAACGGGAACAGTATCATTGCCTGAACGAAGTAGCCCGTGAAGAGCGTAGCCGCCACGATCTCTTCGCCGTGCTCCATCACCTCCCCCAGCGCGCCTTTCAACTTTCGGGCTCTCGCCGAATCCGGCAGTTCTTGGGCTAGGATGTAGAACACGAGCCCCTTCTTCCCCCCGTCGGATTTCAAGAGGAAGACAAGAGATACGATCCAAAGCGCCGATCTGTAGAAGGCAAGAACGAACAGTGTGTCCTTGATTCCAGGTGTCGGCGAAATCCACCAAACGGCCCAAACGGCGATCGTGAGAACTGTCGATCCATCGATTCGTCGCCGCAGCGCCCGCCAACCCGTTAGACGAGGTTGGGCGTAGACCGCCTCAAAAACCTCCCACGCTTTTGGACGGAGGCGGGGCCTGCTTGCGAGAGACCAGGTCACACTAGTCGCTTGGAGCTTCAGTATCTGCCAGATGGCTGCGGTCACAACGTACGTGGCGAGCAGGAGGAGGAATGTCCCCAGAGGAGCGTCAACCGAGAAAGCAAGGACCTGCCACCGGTCAAGAATGACGGCGCTGAGAGCAGCCGCGGCTGTTGTCCCCGCGCCCGCCCAGCGAACGACTTCGCGGCGTTGCTCGATGAGCTCGCTCCTGGTTCGCGAGAAGAGGTCTATCCATCCCCCTACATCGAGGGCCACCTTTTCATGGCTCACGACCTATTTGATTCGGGTATCTCCTATAAGGTTGATTCAATCGGCATCCGTGAGATCTTAGAATCATCGACTAGGCCAAGTCCTGGCCGGGGGAAGGAGACCCGCCGGCCTCCCGGGGGGGCGGGCCGGGGGGGGCGCCGGCGGGGGGGCGG
>CBEUCC010000081.1:0-10961 GCA_965541515.1 uncultured Thermoplasmata archaeon | reverse complement strand
GGGGTGGCGATCGGCGGGATGGCCGCCGCCTTATGGGTACGCGGAAGGCGCGTCTGAGCTCGGGGCCGCTGGGTGTGCCCCCGCCGGCTGTCGGATCCGTTCAGCCCTCGCCGCGCCCGTCCTTCTTGGACATGGCGCGTCAGAAACGGTCGTTTCCTTGCCTCCAGGAAGTTGGCGTCATGGCATCAGCCGGGCGCAAGGTGTACCTGGGAGACAACCTTGAGGAGGCCGAGGTTTTCACTCGGCTGGACGGGAGGCTGGAAATCTCCGACCTGAAGTTCTCCAGGAACCCCCGTTGCTGCCGCACCAAGGCTTAAGGGAAGGGACGTTACATAGTGAGGCGGCGCCCCTTGGGGGAGATTGATGGGCGGGATCCGCACATTTGTCGTGGTCCTCGTCACGGCCAGTATCCTCGGGATGACGATGGCAACCTCTGGCGCGTCCGCTTCCCCCGGCTGGCAGGGAGTGGTGCGGCACCCGAATCCGGCGCAGGTGGAAGACCTAAGGCTTGCGATCAACGACTACGGGAGCGCAGCGGTCGCCTGGAACAGTCCCAATCCTGGCGGGTATGGCCACAACCTCTCGTACGCCAAGAAAGAGTTCTATGGGTGGACGCGGAGCCTCAACGCCGTCGACAATGTGAGTTCGTTCGACCTTGCGCTCATGAACAATGGCGGAGTGCACGTGGCCTACTCGCGGTGGAACGGGACCGCGCACACCCTCGTCCTTTGCCTGGCGTGTCATCCGTTGGGTGGGGGATTCGAATTGGTCCTCAACTCGTCTGCCTCACCCATGGAGGTCCTGGACCTCCTCAGCGACGGGTGGAACTTTACGGTAATCTGGAAATGGTTCGACGGATCGCGGAATCACCTCGCCGCGAGCACCCATTTCCCCAATGGGACCTATGCGGGGCCCTCCGCAGTCGAGGGCGGGGACGGGAGTGTGACCTTGGTGGCGACCTCCGCTAACGGCGCGGGGATCGGTGCGGTCACGTGGAGTCAGAACGAGGGGGCGACGCCCACGCTGTGGACATCGGTCTGGACGGCTTCAGCCGGGTGGGGTCCCGCCCACCGTGTGGCGAACCAGACCCGCGCCGAGGAGGCGGCCGTAGCCGTGGAGCCATCGGGAGCGGTGATGGTCATCTGGCTCGAGCATAACTTAACTTCGGATGGACTCTGGCATAGTCGTTACGACGGGGGCTCATGGTCTGGCCGCATGCTCATCTCCAGTTCGCCGAAGAGTTGGGCCGTCAACCTGGCCGTCGTGGCGGGCGGGGGCTCAGTCCTGGCGTCATGGTCTACTCTTGTCAGCTCGGATCCGCTTGAGGTTGAGTTCCAGACATGGAGGTTTGACCACGGCGCGTCTCGCTGGGGCGACCTCCAGGTGGCCGCGCGGAACACGAACAGCGGGTTTGTTTCGGCGGGTGGCGATGGAAGCGTTGTGGCGCTCCTGTGGCATGGAATCGGGCTCTTCCCCCCCTTTCACTACGACTTTGTGCGCGCAGGCCCCGACGGATCGTGGCGTGCTCCGGAACACCCGCCGGCCGCGTACCAGCCCTCGCCGTCTGTCGGGGGAGCTCAGATTGCAGTCAACGGCACGGGTGTTGTAACCATAGCCTGGTTGGAGGAAGCAAACGGCGTCATGTCGGTCGCCACCACAACATACGTTCCGGACGACCTCCCCCCATCGATACTCATCACGGCCCCTTCCGAAGGGCTCGTCGTGGAGGACCCTGCGGTGATGGTTCAGGGGATTACTGAGCCCGGCGTGGTGCTGACCGTGGGCGGCATTCGCGCCTCGGTGGAAATCGACGGGACCTTCGCATTCCCAATGCCGTTGCGCCCCGGCACGAATTGGCTGAACATCACCGCGGAGGATTCCTTCGGAAACGCGGCGACCGTTGGTGTAAATGTAACGTACTCCGACCCCGAGGCGGGCCTCGCGGCCCGGCTTGCGGAGGCGGAAGCGAACGTTACGGCAGCGCTTGCGCAACTTGGATCGGCCCAAGCCGATCTGGCGGCTGCCCAAGCGGATCTCGTTCGTGCCAAGGGAGAACTGGCGAACCTCACAATCGAGTGGGGTGCGATCGCCGCGAACCTCTCGGCCGCCTTGAGTGAGCAAATGGCGACGCAGGCACGCCTTGATGCGCTCGAGGCTAAGGAAAACGCGTCTGCCGAGGAGATCGCCGATGCGCGGGCGAACCTGAGTGCGGCTCAGGCGTCCGTTGGAGCGCTTCAAGAGGAGCAGGCCTCCCTCCTGGCGGCCATCAACGTGGCAGCGACCGACGCGGCTGTAGCGGCCGATCGCATCGCTTCGACTGCCGAACAACTCTCAAACTTATCGGCCGAACTCAATGCGACGCGGCAAGACCTTGCCGAAATCCAGGCAGAACAATCCGCTGCGGAGAGGGAGGAAGCAGCCGATCGGGCGGCCACTTCCGATGCTCGCGCAGCGGCCGAGAACGCGGGCGCGCTTGCAGCGGCTGGACTCCTCCTAGGCGCTGCGGGGGTTGGCGCCGCCATGATCGCCCTGATCCGTTCCCGCCGCCCTCCCGAGGGCGCAAGTCGGGGAGAGGCAAGCCGCCCCCGACCGCGATTTAGATGACACCTTTCCGATCATCCAGACCATGTCGGCGGCGGCGCAGTTCCTTCGACTCGTTTGCCGTCGTCGGCTCACGATGGCACGCGCGTCCATTGGGTTGGAACGGCCCCAAGGAAACGTTCGGTATTTCTCTACAGGCACCCTTCGAGCAAGCAAAACCGTAGCTTGGCCGCGCCTATCTCCTTGGTTTCCGCCGCGTAATCGCTTGAACATACCCGAGCCCGGGTTGCGACTCAACTGGTCCGCCTTCAAGAAATTCGCAACGCACGCGTCGATCTAGATTCTCCGTGCCGGCTCGCGCGGCCGGCCCCTTGCGGCGACTCGCCCACGTTAGGAAGAGGTATTCGGTGGATCGTGTCATCGCCACGTAAAGCAATCGTCGTTCCTCGTCGTGGTCGCCTCTTGGATGGGGAATCAGGTCATGGTCCACGCCGAGCACGATTGTCGCCTTGACCGTGAGTCCCTTCGAGCTTGCCATTGTCATGAACCGTACGCCGCCGGGATCCGTTAGCATCATGTCCTTTCCAACCGGCTCCATCTGTCCAAGGAAGGACGAAAGGCTGACCTCTTCCTCGAGTGTTTCATCCAGCCGCGAAAGAAGCTTTGCGAACTGGGGGCTGACGCTTGGTAAACGCCCCTTTCTCGCCTCTGTGGTAATCCAAGCACCCCAGTCCGAGCGCTCCGGCTGATCCGGAAGCGTGATGCCGTCCAGGATCCCGAGGGTCTTCCTTACCATCGCTGCAGCCAGTCGTCCTTGCCCGCTCGACGCGCCGGGGAAACCTGACGGCGCCAGGGTTTCGACCAATGCGCCGAATGGCACCCGGCCGAAGGTGCATCGGTCGTATGCATAATCCAGAAACTTCTCGCCAATTCTGGGCTCGAGCTCCAGAAGAGTCCACCAGGCCAACGAATCGCGCCGGTGAACGAGGAGCCGCAGGATCGCGATCGCGCGCCGGTTCCCATTTTCGGCCATCCATCTCTCTACCGCCTTTGGATTGGAGACCTGAATCGACCGGTCCTCCAATTCTTGGCGCAGCCTCGCCGTGAAAGTTCCGTTGTGATCCGCCCTGCTAAGAACCAGGATCTGCGAGGGCGGTAGACCTCTTTCTGCGATAAGCCACTGGACTAGCCTAGCGCATCCTTTCGCCTCCGCGACTTGGCCCGGAAAGTTGAGCAACGCAACCTCTCCATCCGAGACCCCGGCCGGGAAGGTGAAGTCTGGGCGCGAGGTTCTCCCTGGGTCACCACGAATGACGTGCTCCGCCCAAGTCATGATTTGGCGCGCACACCGATGCGATACTGAAAGCGGGTAGTCGTAGGGGGTGCCGTAGTCGATGAGGAACGACCGTATCCCGGCCGGATGAGCCCGTCGAAACGAGTAGATTGATTGATCCTCGTCCCCGATTGCAACAAGCGCCGCGCCGTTCTGGGCCAGCAGATTGAGCACCTCTAGATCGCACGCGTTCAAATCTTGATACTCGTCAACGATTAGTAAGTCGAAGTCCACACCGACCAGATCCGAATGAGCCTTGAGGGCTTCCCGCAAAAGGTTGGGGAGCTCATCTAGCAAGGTGTACCCGGAGACGCGCCTGTGCTGGAGCCAAATGCCAACGAACCGTGCCCTTTCCTCGGCTGTAATGTCGGGACGCTCCTCCGGTGCAAGGCGGGTCCATTTTGCCGCCATCTCGAAGAAGAACTCCTTGGTCTTGTCGGGTCGTTTCTTCATCATTCGGGCGATGTGCTTCAAGATCAACTGGTCGTGCTCGTACGTGTCGGGGATTCTCAATGGCTCCGGAAAATCGGAAACGCCCGGGTTTCGCAACAGCGTCGAGATCGCGAACGAGTGGATTGTGCTGGGCCTAATTCGATCGTCACCGAGCACGGCCTCGATCTTCTTTCTGAGCTCAAGGGTAGTACTTCTGGTAAAGGTCAGGAACCGCACACGCCGGCGGATATTTCCGTTGTAAAGGTTGGCTTCGAGGTACGCAACCGCCGTGGCGCTCTTACCGGTGCCCGGTCCCGCGTGGAGGCGCGCATGTCGTGTGGGGTCATGGGCAAGGAAGGCCTGCTGCTCTGGCGTCGGCTTGAACCCCATTGAGCTTCCTCGCCACGGCGAAGAGCGCAAAGCGCACCAAGCCAAAATGGTTTTGGGGGCACCAGGCTTGAAAGTCTGGGGGAGTGGATGGACCATTGGGCCGTGAATGAGAGCGCCTGCCTCCGTCCTTTCAGGCGGCGCGCAAACGCGGGCAACGGGGCGTGTGCAATGCGGGGAGTGTGGGCCACAAGGTGTCAGAACGGGGGGGTTGGAAAACGAACGTTTTCTGCTCGGCTCGAGGGCCCTCGCTGCAGTGCAAGATTGCGCGGGGGGCTCGTAAGCCCCCTTCTTGGCCTGATTAGAGGCGCATAAGCAATTCGAGGAAGTGCTTGATGGACTGGCCCTTGTGTGTTCCCCCTTCCCGGCCTCGGCCGGCTTCCCGGGGGCGGCGACGCCCTCGGCCCTGCCTTTCGCCTTCCTTGATGCCGTGGCTGCTCTTTGACCGCCAGGGACGCGGAGAGGACATTGGCCCGTTCATCGACTAGTGGGCCTGGAGGCGGATAGACACAAGGCCTAAGGCGTTGCCGTGAATCGTCTTGATTGCGGGAATCCCCGAGAAGGCGGTCTCCAGCCAGACCAATTGAAATACCCCGCTAGCGCTTTCTGAATGGGTGGCGTGGCAGGTGAACCCGAGTGCCTCAAAATGAGGGCGATCGGAGCAATTGGGAAACTCCCGGTCAGGCACTTCATGCCGGCGGCATCCCACTAGTATGGGATACGATTCAGACGCTTCGGGATGCGGGGCTTCCCATCGTCGGTTCTGCCCCGCCCCCCCTCGGACGAGCGAGACGAAGCGCTGACGTGTGGGCAACAGGCGCATTGACGGGAACGGACCCCCGAACAGGCACCAACGGACGTTTGGAACTCTCGAACCCACGATGCAGTGCGATGAAGATCGGACCGAACCTGGGGCCCAACCCCAACCGGCTCGGTTGGAACAAAGGGATTCGTCGGCATCGCCCCCCAAACCCGGATCGCCATCGACGTTGTGAACCTATCAACGGTTCGGGGTAGGCCTCGGGGTGGCCTGCTCTTAGGACGCCCCCTTTGGAGTAGGTTCCACAAAGTACCACCAAAGGAAAGCCGGATACCCCCCCGGCAAGGCCTCTACGAAATCGCCCCCATCGACCAAGGCGCGATAGACTACCGGCAAGTCAACTCCGAGCTGTGATTGGAGATCCTTCCAGATTCCCATCGTTGCATCGTCGACATGAAGGTCCAAATCACTCGCTAGCTTGAGCGCATAGGCGATCCTGTCCAGCCGTGAAAGGAAATCCTCCTCCATTTCTGTGTATCCGGGCCAAAGCGCGACCGTGCCTTCCTTCGTCCGCCGCACTAGATCCCGCAACCCACGTTCGCTCTTGGTTGAATCTCGGCGGATCGATCTGGACAAACCACCGCGCACGCCTTGTTCGTTGCGATCTACTTGAGCCTTCAGCCTACCAATGGCGGTTGCTATCCGTTCCGTTACCCGCGGCTTCTTGTCCCTCGGCAAGAGCTCCAACCGGTTCCCGAACTTCGCGAGACCTAGAAGTGCGAAGACCTCGAAGACCTCCGACGCACGAATCCGCGCTTGGGATCGTTGTTCCATCTTCTCAAGGATTCGCTCGCATTCGTCCAGGTTCTTCGACAACGCGTAATGAACGAGCATCCGATCTCCGCTAGAGGGAGGCGTTATCGACATACGATTGGGTTCACCTGATCCCCTTTTGTCTCAAAATCCTAGCTGGGCGGTCAACGCTCGCATCAGTAGCCCGCTCTCAGGGCCTAAATGAAAACACCATCCTGGAACCGCCGGCAACCTGTATCTGGACGTGGGCAGCCCATCCCAGCACGGGTATGAACATCGCGACTTTGTACGGCTCGCCCAGATCGAGAAGAGCCCGCTCCCCCGTAATGCTGTTTGCGGCCAGAATCCTATGAGTGTTGTGGCGGTGGCAGACAAGCGAGTGCGATTCAAAGTTCACAGCATCGCGGATCAGTCGGACCGCGGAATTGAGATATTAGCCCGGGTGACAGCCAAGGCTATGACAGCGGGGAGCGGACCGGGTGGGATTCGAACCCACGACGTCCGGATCCGAAGTCCGGTGCCTTATCCTTGCTAGACTACCGGTCCGCGTGTGGCCAACCCGCGGCCCCTATATTAACTCGAAAGCCCCGGCCGCTAGCCCTCCGGGTGCTCGATCTGGTAGGTCGCGTAGTTCACGCCTCGTCGGCCCGTCATGGAGGTCGGCTTCACCTCGAGCGCCCTCTTGTACCACGTCAGCGCCTCCTCGGGTTTGCCCTGCGCGTGGAGTGAGGTCCCCTTGCGCGCCATCGCGTCCGGGTTCTTCGCGTCCGTGGCAAGCGCCTTCTCGTAGGTGGCCGAGGCATCCTCCATCCGGCCCAAGTCCGCCAGCGCCTTGCCGTACTCCAGCCAGTCCTTCGCCTCGCCCCGGCCCTGCGCATTCGACTTGTGCTTCCCGAGGTCCTTCTGGGCCTTCTCCACGCGCTTGGCTGCGGCCGCCGCCCCCTTGAGGGAGAACTCGTGGTCCTCCACGAGCGCGAGCGCTTCCCGGAAGTGCTTGAGCGCTACCGTGTTGTTTCCGTAGAAGGCGTGGAGCCGGCCCTTGAACTCAAGTTCGTCGGCCAGGAACGTGTTGCCCTGTTTCGTGTAGTGGGCCGCCCCCGCCTTGTCGCCGACCTTTTTGGCGACCTCGGCAAGCGAGTCGTAGAGTTCCTTCGAGTCGAGCGCCCGCGCGAAGTAGGTCTCCGCCTCGGCGAGCTTGCCCGCCAGCATCTTCAGGACCTCTTGTCCGGGCGCCGAGAGTTTGCCGCCGTTCGACTCCAGGTCGTGCTCGACCTCGGTCACCGCTTTGCGCAGCGTATCGATCGTATTCTGGAGGTTGCGCTCCACGTCGAGTTCCGATAGCGTAGTCATCGTTTTCTCCCCTTTGCAGAGGCGCTCAGCGCCGCCTCCGGAAAAGAAACTTGCGCGCCGCGTTTCTATTAGGGAAGCGTGCCCATGGCCGCCCGGGTGCGGCCGTGGCGGTTCTCTCCGACGGCGAGATTCTGCGGTGGATCCGCCGGGGGCAACTCGGGATCGACCCCTTTGTGGAAGGCCACCTGACGCCCAACGGGTACGACCTCACCATCGGCCAGATGCAGCTTGCCGGGTCGGAGCCTATCTCCGCCGGAGGGGTAAACGTCAACCCCGGCGGCTGGCTTGCGGTTGCCACCGCCGAGCGTGTGCGCCTGCCGCGCGACCTCACTGCCGAGCTGTGGCTGCGGTCCTCCCACATCCGCAAGGGGATCGTCACGGCTTTCGGGCGCGTCGACGCGGGCTTCGAAGGTTCGCTCACGGTCACGGGCTACAACGCGGGGCCAGATTCGGTGCGGTTCTCGGTGGGCGACCGCTACTGCCAGATCGTATTTTCCGAGCTGGGGGCCCCCGCGGAGAAGCCCTACGCGGCCCGGTCAGGCGGGTACCAGGGGCAGCGGGGAATTACGCTCGAGCGATTCGCCGGCTCCAAGACCAGGGAGCCGGATGAGGAAGGGGCGAAACCCGGTTGACCAACCTCTTCGTCCTGGGCCCGCCCGCGGCCTCCCCCTGTGTCAGCCACGGTTGCACGGACTGCTGCCGCGACACGAACATGCCGCTGACGCTTGGGGATATCGACCGGCTCACTGCCCGCGGGCACCGACTCGCGGGTTTTTCACTCACCGTAGGCGACGGGTGGGTGCTCCTGCGCAACCTTGAGGACCACCGATGCTCCTTCCTGACCCGGGAGGGCCGGTGCCAGGTCCAGGACGAGAAGCCAGAGGGGTGCCGCCTGTACCCGTTTATCCTCGATGAGGGGTCGGGGCGGGTGTTCCGCGACGACTTATGCCCGCACCGCGCGGAGTTTGAGCCACCCGCGGGCTTCGAGGACAACGTGTTGGAACTCGTCGGCCGGATGGAGCGGGAAGCCGCCGCACGCCGGGACGCCGACGGCTAGATGCCGAAGATCGTCAGGTAGTCGCGGAAATAGACGAACGCGAGGTAGATCGCCACCCACTTGAGCGTGCGGAACACGACCACGAACTGCGCGAAAGTCCGCGCAGGGAAGCCCCCCAACCCGTAGGCGAAGCCGATGACCTCGGGGGCCGGGACCGAGAGCGCCAACGCGAGGAAGACGCGGCCACCCTTGCCGTTGGCCTTCTCGGCGAAACGCACGACCTTCTGGGCCCGGGGCCGGTTCTTGCCCTTCCGGCGCCCGTAGCGGCCCATCCAGTAGTTTGTGATCTGCCCAAGGACGCCGGCCGAGGCGGCCGCCGCGATAGCGAGTGGCGGGGAGATCCCGCTGGCTAGCGCGAAGAAGAAGTAGATCTCACCCGGGAACACCACGAAGAAGAGCGTGTCGAAGTAGATGACAATGAAGAGCCCGAGGACTGTGAACCCCGTGGTCTCAGCGAGAAAGAAACCCAACGGCCCCGCAAGCCACGGGTGTTTGGAGATCTCCGCCTCGATGACCCACTGGAAATAGACGAAGAGGGCGAGCGCCACGAGGAGTATGGGGCCACCGATGATGACGCGCCGCCAGAAGCGGTCCTCCCGCTCTACCTCGATCTCCGCCTGGCGGCGGACAGCCACCGGGGACTTGCGCCGGGTGGTCAGGGGCTTCTCTGCCATGGCGCTCCCTATCGCCCCCCGACGCGCTGGCCCTACTTGACGGCGGCGGCCCGAGCCGCGCGCCTGGAACTGCGAACTCTTTATGCCAGCCCCGGCGGTTCGCGCGCCCATGGGGGGATATCTTGCCCTCTTGCGCCCCGGCAACGGGGTGGTGGCTGCGGCGGCCGTAGCGGCCGGCGCGGTCGCGGCGGGCGGGCAGCAGGCCGTGCTCGGCGGACCCGCGCCCCAGGTGGCCGCCGCCTGCGCCGCGGCGTTCTGCTTCGTCGGCGCCGGAAACGCACTCAACGACTACTTTGACCGCGATATCGACAAGGAGGCACACCCCAAGCGGCCGATTCCCTCCGGCCGGGTGGCCCCACGCGCGGCGCTCGCCGTGGCCGGCGTGCTCTTTGGCGTCTCGCTCGCTCTTGGCCTCTGGATCTCGCTTGCAGCCCTCGTGCTCGTCGGGACGTCGGCCGCCCTTATGGTCGGCTATGAGCTCGCGCTCAAGGCGCGCGGCCTGCCCGGAAACCTGGCGATCGGCTACCTCTCGGGCATCACATTCTACTTCGGCGGCCTGGTCCTTGCCAAACCCTGGGTGGTCGTCCCGCTTTTCGCGCTTGCCGTGCTCGCGACACTCGGCCGTGAGCTCGCCAAGGACATCGAGGACATGGGCGCCGATACGAGCCGGCGCACCTTTCCCCAGCGCCGGGGCGCCACTGCGGCCGCGTGGCTCTCCATCGTGTTCACGGTCGGGGCCGTTGGGCTCTCGCCGTGGCCATACGTGGTGGGGACCCTCGGCGTCGCATACCTGGCCGTCATCGCCGCGGCGGACGCGACTTTAATGTACGCGGCCTCGCGTGTCCGCGCCGAGAGCGGAAGGTCCCAGCGGTTCTCCAAGGCCGGCATGGCTCTGGCGACCGCAGCCTTCGCCATTGGAGGGTGGTTCGCGTGACGGTGAAATCGAGGCTCTGGCGGCGCCTGCGCAAGGAACGCCTCCATATGACGCTCATCGACCCGGCCATCGACCAGGGCGAGGACGCGGCGCGCCGCGCGCAAGCCGCGGCAAGGGCCGGCACCGATGCCATTATGGTGGGTGGTTCGACCGGGTACACCCCGGGCGACCTCGACGACACGGTAGGGGCGATCAAGGCCGCCGTGCCGCTGCCCGTGATCCTCTTCCCGACCTCGGCGGGCTTGCTCTCGGGCAAGGCCGACGCCATCTACTTCATGATCATGATGAACAGTCGCGACGTGCGCTACCTCAGCCGCGAGCAGATGCGCGGGGCCCCGGCCGTCCGCAAGCTTGGCATCGAGCCGATCGCGATGGGCTACGTGATCGTTGCGCCGGGGATGCGCGTCGGGAAGGTCGGGCACGCGGAGGTCGTGCCACGCCGCGACGCGCGCACCGCCGCCGCCTACGCTCTTGCAGCCCAATTCCTGGGAATGGACTGCGTGTACCTCGAGGCCGGCTCGGGCGCACCCCGACCCGTCCCGCCATCCATGGTCGCGCGCGTGCGCAAGACCGTCGACATCCCGCTGCTGGTGGGCGGAGGGATCCGCTCGCCCGCCGCCGCCGCCGCCGCCGCACGCGCGGGCGGGGCCCTCATCGTCCCGGGGCCCGTCGCCGAACGG
>CBEUCC010000080.1:0-11263 GCA_965541515.1 uncultured Thermoplasmata archaeon | reverse complement strand
AGGCACGTCGCCCGTCTCCGCGTCGTCGGTGTACTGCTCGCGGGCGGGAAGTCCGTCCGGATGGGGACGGACAAGGCGCTGCTCGACTTCGCGGGCCAGCCGATGGCCGCGTGGTGCGCCGCCGCTCTGGCACAGTGCACATCGACGCTGCTCGTTTCTTCGGATGAGGAGCGCCACGCCCGCCAGGTTGCGCGCGCCGTCGCCGCAGCCTGGCCCCGGTTCGGCGTGCTGCGCGGCTGCAAGGTCGAGGCCGTCGTCGACCAAGTGCAAGGCAGGGGGCCGCTCGCGGGGGTCGTGGCGGCCTTCGGCCGGTCGCAGGCCGAGCACGCGGTCGTCAGCGCGTGCGACACGCCGCTCGTCCCTGCCGAGTTCTACCGGCGGGCCCTTGCGCTCCTCTCGGAATCGAACGCGGTCGCGCCCGGCATCGACCGCCCCGAGCCCCTCGTGTCGGCGTGGCGGCGGGTGGCGGCGATCGAGGCGGCCGGTCCGCTGCTAGCGGAAGGTCAGGGGCCCCACCGCCTCCTCAAGGCCGTCGGAGCCCGCCTCGTGGGCAGCGACGAACTGCGCGCCTGGGGGTTGGACCCGGCCCGTTTCGCCTCCGCAAACACCCCCGGCGCCCTAGCGGACCTGCGAGACATCGAGGGCCGCGGGCAATCGCACGAGTAATCACGGCAAACATTTAACTCACTCCAGCGGGGTGAAAAGGGCTGCAAGACAGCAGGGGGCCGTTGGACCGTGGCGTTCGCAGGAATGGAGTGGATCATCGTAGGACTGGTCGTGGTCATCCTCTTCTTTGGCGGGGCCAAGAAGATCCCGGACTTCGCCAAGAGCCTCGGGCGGGCCCGGGGCGAGTACGAGCGCGGACGGATCGAGGTGGAGAAGCAGATCGCCAAGGAGCGTGCATCCCTGACCGCTCTCGCCCCGACGGATGCGCCGCCCGCGGCGGCCGAGCCGGGACCAGCCAAGCGGTTCTGCGGCAAGTGCGGCGCCGAGGCTGCGGCCGAGGCAGGTTTCTGCGCCAAGTGCGGCACCTCACTCGAGACCCCGACCTAGGTGGACCTGCGGCCGCAGGGGGTGACCGACTGTGGCCAGGGCGCAGGCGCCCCCCCAGTTCAACATAGCCCACGAGATCTTCGACCGGCTAGGGATCCCCAAGGAGTACCTCGCGCACCTGCGCGAACTCCGCCAGCGGATGCTCCGCGTCCTGTTTACGGTCGGGTTCTTCTACGGCGTCTTCTTCCTCTTCGAGTTCGAACCCGCCGGTACCCTGGGGCCCGTGACTCTCTACACCCCGCACTTCTCGCCTTTCCACCCATTTGCCGGCCAGGTGCTGGGCGCGATGGTCGACAGCCTGATCCCGCCGGACGTGACGGTCTTCCAGGTGTCGCCCTACGAGATCCCTGTCCTGTACATGCAGATCGCGCTCACGCTGTCCCTCGTGGCCTCGATGCCGATGATCCTCTACCAATTCGGGCGCTTCGTGATGCCCGCGCTCTACCCCCGTGAGCGGCGCGAGATCGTCAGGTTCGTCGGACCCGGGCTCGGGCTCTTCGCGGTGGGGATCTCGTTTGCCTACCTAGTCGTCCTCCCGCCGCTCCTGCACTTCCTTTTCGAGTACTCGCGCGAGCTGGCGATAAACGCGGCCTCTGCACAGTTCCTCATCTCCGTCTCGATCGCCCAGGCCATCTCGTTCGCCCTCATCCTGCTGCTGGCGTTTGGCCTCGTCTTCGAGTTGCCCCTTGTCATGAACCTCCTCACACGGATCGGGATTGTCCAGGCGAGCACGTGGTGGAGGTTCTGGCGCCACGCAGTCATCGGCTTCCTCATCCTGGGGGGGTTCATCACCCCCGACACCTCCGGCGTCACGCAACTGCTCGTGTCCCTGCCCATGATCGGCCTGTACATGGGCGGCGCGGTGTTCGCGACCTTGAACGAACGGCGGGCGCGCGAGCGCGAAAAGGAGCGCTAGCCCAACGGGGCTGCTAGCGCCGCCGCCTGCCGGCCCGCGGGGAGTGCCGCCGCCGGATGGCGCTGCGCGCCGCCGCGTTGCGCCCCCCGGCCCGCGGGTGCCGTCGGCGCGTACGCGGCGTCCGGTTGCGTGCGCGCTCGGCGCGTATCTCCTCCATCAACCGCTCGGCAATGCGGTTGGCGTCCGGTCCGGTTCCGTCCCACCGAAACTTCTCCGGCCCGCCATGCTCGACCTCCCCCACCACGATCTTGGGGAGCGGCGACGCCTTGAAGCCCTCGACGAGCACGAGGTCGAACTCCCCCGATTCCCCGAGCCGAGCAAGCACGTCCTCCAGCGACTGCCACTCCCGGTGGAGGTACACGGTCTCGGTGTCGGACATGGCCACCGCGATCTTCGCGCCGGCGCGCTTGTGACGGTCGGTATCCGTGCCGCCGCCGTCGACCCGCAGGTTGTCATGGGCGATGTGCTTCACCGTCCCGACCGAGAAGCCGGCCTCGACGATGCGTTCTATCATGATCTCCATGAGGGTCGTCTTGCCCGAATCCTGGTAGCCGGCAACCCCCAGGATCATGGTTCGCGGAACCCCCCCGGCGGCATTTAATTCAGCCGCTGGCCCCCTTGTCGGCAGGGGCCTTTGGGGCAAACCCATTTGTCCCTGGGGTCAAGTCGGCCATCCATGGAGACCCCGGCCGGGGCAGCACCCTCCCCGCAGGGCGAGGGCGACCCCAAGGAGCGCGCTCGCGAACTGCTGGCCAAGGGTCGCGTGGAGGACGCTCGCATCCTCTACTCCGAGGCCCTGAGGCTCGACCCGAAGGACACGCTGGCACGGGAGGGCGTGGCCGCCTGCGCGGTGGCCGCCGGCCACGAGGCCCTGCGCGCCGGTGAGACTCAAAAGGCGGTGTCCCATTACCAGAAGGCGCTCGAAATCGTGCCCTTCCACCCCGGGGCCGATGGCGGGCTGCGCCGCGCGTCCCAGGAAGCAAAGAAGCGGGCGCAGAGCACCGACCCGCTGCTGGCTGCCCTCGACCGCGTGCCGCTGGTGCAGGCCTTCCGCGAGGCGAGGGTCGCCGAGCGCGTGATTTCCCGAGCGACAGGAATGCCGCGGGCAAGCACCGTCGTGCGCGAACGACTTGAGGAACGGCACCAGGCGCTGGCTAGCGAGGGGGCCCTGCCACGCGAGCAGCGGGTGGCGCGGGAACGGGCGTCCGCGTGGCGCCGGCGCTGGCTCTTCCGGTCCCTGCCGGTTGTGGCCGTCGGGGTGTCGGCCTTCCTGGTCGTGGCAACAGGAGTGCTCACCTTCCTCGTGTGGGGCGCCCTGTTCGGGGGGTTTGCGGCCTTCTGGGACCTGTTGTTCGTTGAACGCACACGTACTTCCTAGCCGCCCTGTGCCGCTAGAACGATTTGGCGATGCCCGTCCCGGGCCCCGGTGGGCGCCCACGGCGCGGTGCATCAGGGGCGGCCAGGCGGATCACTGTCCGCCCCGGGAAGAGGGGGTGCCGTTCGGGCGGGGCCTCCTTCGAGACCCAGCAGCTCGGACCTAGCCAGCCGCTCCGCAATGTCCAGCAGGCAGGAGTAGAAACCCCGGCCGTCGGACTGGGCGACCTGGGAGCGCAACTGGGGCAACCAGCGGAGCAAGTGGTCGGCCGCGAACGCCGCTCTTGTCGCCTTCAATTGGGCCGCCCTCTCCCCGTCGCCGGCCCGGACCGTTTGGGCCTCAAGCTCGCACAACATCCCGAGGAACTCCAGTTCGATGCCGGCGTGATCCGGCAGCTCGCTACGGAACTCGCCTGCGATCGCGATCCCGGCCCGGGCGTAGGCCTCGCTTACCACCCGTGCCGTGTCCCCACGCAGGCCACTTTCACCCCGGTAGACCGACTCGTACGGTGGCGGGGGGCCGCCGCGCCTCCTGAGCCCGCGCATCAGACGTGTGAAGTCCACCTGCAGCGGCTCGACCCGCGGCGGGTCGCCCAGCGACTCGACGATCGAACTCACCTGGTCGGCCACGGACGTGGCAGTGGGAACCACCTCCCGGAGCAGCGCGAGACCGCGGTCGCGCAGCTCGGCGGTGTAGCCCGCGTCAGGAGGCACCAGCAGCGAACGCGCGAGCATCCTGTAGGCCAGGGAGCGCGTCTCTAGTCCCCGTGCGGGTGGGACGGGCTCCGCGCCCTCACGATCTACGGATTCCCCGGCCGGAGGGGCGACCACGTCCGGGATGGGCGTCACCTCTCAGGTGCCGGCTCGGAAAGAGCACGGACGCCCTTCTTCTTCGTCTGTTCCCTGTCGGGGATGAGTTCGTACACCACAGCCGAGACGAACACCAGGATCACTCCCAGGATGAACACGCCCGCGGCCCCCGGGATTCGGGGATCGCCGGTGACGCCGGACGGCTCCCCCCAGGGCGCGCCCATCACGAAGTAGCTGAAGATCATCATCGCGACCCCCGTCACCACGAGGGAGACGGCCGCAGCCACCCTTCTGGCTTCGCCAGGTAGTCTTGCCTCTCTCCCGGCCGGGGCGGTCGCGCCCTCCTCGTTCCGGTCGAGTTCGATGATCGGGAAGAGCTTGATGAATACGAGGAACAGGAGGATCCCGAGGCCCGTGACTCCAATGACCACCCCGTACTCGACCCACGTCGGAGCGTAGGAGCCCGGGGCGTACGGGAGCAGCGTGCCGTGGGTCTGGGAGGGGACCACGAGCACGTACCGCTTCGCGATCGCCGAGACGTTGAGCAGGATTGCCGAGAGAACGGTCACGCCTATGCTGAACCTGCCCGACATGTACTGCAGGAACAGCAGGCCCGACGGCACGGCCAGGGTGACCACCGCGGTCCAGAAGATCCAGGAATACTCCCCGTAGATGACTGCGTACTCCACTCCCCGGTCCGTTTCGTACCCGGTGTAGGTCGCGGTCATCCACTCCGCGATCAGCAGGTACAGGTAGATCACACTGACAGCCAGGAGCAGCCTCGCTAGCCACTTGAAGATCTGCTCGGAAATCCTGTCGCGGACACGCATTCCCGACCTGACCAGCGCGGCCACGATGATCAGCAAGCCGATGCCCGACACCCCGGCCAGCAGTACGAACGCCGGTGCCTGGAGCGCACTGAACCACCCAGGCCGCCCGGACTGGACGCCGAAAACGAAACCGAGCGTGGAGTGGGCAGTCACGAGGATGGGGAGGATGGCCACGGACAGCCAGAAGGTGGCCTTCGAATGGCGGCTAGCCTCTGCGGCGGTCCCCCGGTAGCCGGTGGCGATCATCCGGTAGAGCCGGTGAAGACGTCCCCCTACCTTGGCAAGAACCGCCGCGTCCTTTCTGCTCGCGAGAAACAGGAACACGAGGCTCGCGAACAGGTAGCCCGCGATCACCATCGTGAACGTGCCGAAGAACGGTGATTGGGGCCTGGCGTAGAGCAGCAGGTTCACGGGACCTCGCAGCGGCTGACCCAGGTCCGCCAGGATGCACAATGAGCCAAGGAGGATAGTGATCACCGTCAGCAATTCGGCCATGCGAGCGACCGGACGCAGGTCCGTAAGGTTTAGCAGGCGGATGAGCGCGGCCACGGTGATACCGGCGAAACTCACACCGATGAAGTAGACCGCCATGACGATGTAGAGACCCCACGCGGCGCCCCGCCCGACGTCCCTCATCCCAGTGACGATCTCCCCTTCGCTCAGCTGGACCTGGTACGCGTAGAGCCCCACGGCGCTCATGATGAGGCCGAGCAGGACGAGAGCCACCCATGCGCGGGTCAGCCTCCCGACGCCGAAGGGCAGTCCCTCCGTCCTTCGCGTCTCCTTCTCCGGACCGGCCGACTCCGGCCTCTGATCTTGAGGCGCCTCATCGGCCTGCGGTCCCGGTTCCTCGCGGTCGGGCGTCATCATCCTTCAGCCCCCTCGTCCGCTCCTTGGCCGCACGCGAATCACCTAAACCTGGGGGGAGTGCCCACGACGCCGGGAGGCGGCGGGTGTCCGCCCACGTAGAAGACCCTCGGCTCGGTACCGACCTCCGGTAGCAACTGGAATGGCACCTTGCGCGCCAGCAGTTTCGAGACATCGCTCTCATGGTCGTCGAGGTCGCCGAAGACGAGCGCCTCCACGGGGCAGTTGGCCACGCACGCCGGCTTGAGCCCCTTGTCCACCCGGTGGACGCAGAACGTGCACTTCTCCACCACGCCGGTGAAGTGTCCGCCCCCGGCTGTCAACCGGCCGTCCTTCTGCTTCTTGTCCAGGTCAGGGTTCCGGTAGGGCGGGATCGCGCCCCCGGTCGAGTCGCTCACACGGCCCGCGCCGTAGATTTCGGGAGTCCCGTTCCAGTCATGGTACTGGTTCTCCTCGGGATGCTGCCAATTGAAGTTGTTCACGCTGTAGGGGCAGGCCACCATGCAGTACCGGCAGCCGATGCACCTCTCGAAATCGGTCAGAACGATTCCGTCGTCCCGGCGGTACCGCGCACCCACCGGACAGACCTTTGCACACGGGGCGTTCTCGCAGTGCATACACGGTCTGGGCAAGAATTGCAGCCGGCCGTCGGGGTAGTCTCCGGTCTCGTACCGGAACACCTCCATCCAGAGTGAGCCCTCCGGGGTGTTGTTCTCGATCTTGCACGCCATCAGGCAGGCCTTGCACCCCATGCAGCGGTCAAGGTCGACCGCGTAGCCCCAGCGTGGCATCAACCAGCGCTCCTGACTCGGACTGCCACCTGAAACGTCTGGTCCGCGGTGTTCGTCACGTACCCCTCGCCCGTGAAGAAGAGGGTGTTGGGGGTCGGGCCGGAGTTCTTCGTCCTGGGGTGGACCCAGGCGCCGAAGTGGTGGGGCATGCAGACAGTATCCGGGCGGATGCACTGCGTGAGCCGGGCGCGGGCACTCACCTGCCGGACCTCGCCGCTGATCGCGTTGTGCGACTCCACCACGACCTCGTCGCCATCGCCGATCCCCCGCGCGGCCGCAGCCGACGGGTTCATCTCTACCCGCTGGGAGGGCTCGAGCTCCGACAGCGCCGGGATGAAGGTCGAGCGGGACTGCTTGAACTCGATGAGCTTGCGGGAAATCAGCGTGAGGTCGTACTCCGGGGGCGACTTGTGGATCGTGGGCGTGCGCCAGCTGGGCAAGGGCGTGTAGTCACGCCAGTAGATTTCGTCCGCGCCTTTGACCTTCATCTGCTCCTGGATCTTGAGAAGCCCCTCGCCGTAGAGGCGGTGCTTGTTACCCCCGAACGGCTCCGTGTCCGCGTAGGGGTAAAGGGTCGTGGCCGGGACAGGCTCCGCGGGAGTTACCCCCACCTTCCTGAAGTAGTCGAGCCCGGCAACGCCCCCTGCCTCGAAACCCTGGCTCCTGGCCCACCGGTCGAATATCCCCTCCGTCGTAGGCTTGCTCGAGGTGTCGAGCTTGAACTCGTCCTTGAGCTTGAGCTGCGAGTTGATTTCGTCGATGTAGCCGCCCGGCCCAGTGAGAAGCCCGGCCTTCTCGCAGAGGTCGAGGTAGATGTCGATGTCGCCCCGTGACTGGAAGAGGGGGGGGATTGGCGGCATGCGTAGCGTCTTGGCGCTCTCGTACTGGTCGTCCGCGGTGACCGGCCCCTCGTACTTCTCCATGGTGGCCGCGGGCAGCACGATGTCGGCGTAGTAGTCGGCGGTCTCGCTGAGCCAGGGGTCGACGACCGCGATGAACTTCATCTTGCCCAGGAATTCGGCGATCTTCGGTTGGTCTGGGAATGCCGAGAGGAGGTTGCACATGTGGACGATCATCACTTCGGGGAGGTAGTCCACGCCGTACTTGGCCCTGTCCTGCAAGACGTGCGCGACCAGTGAACTGTTGTTCGAGTTGATGGGGTAGAACTTGCTGTCCTTCAGGTACAGGTTGTAAGGGGGGTCCTTGACCTCTAGGTTCTCGAACTTGCTGAAGTTGGAGTGGACTGCAGGCTTGGTGTCGATGAACAGTCCCCCGGGCGTGTAGATCGCCCCGAGCAGCATCATCACATGGCAGGCCGCCCTCACAGCCTGGAATCCGAGTTCCTGTTGTGACACGTGGTAGGCCATTATCCCCACGGGGCGGTGGGGGAAGGACTGGCCCTCGATCTCGATCGTGCTCCCGATCATGGCGTTCTCGCCCAGCTCCACCGCAATCTCGACGATCTTGGAGGCCGGGATGTCGGTGAGCTCGGCCGCGACATTTGGCGGGTACTTTGCCACGTTGTCCTTGAACAACTGGTAGGCCGGCCTGACGGTCTCACCGCCAACGTCGTACTGCCCTTCGAAGGCCGGGTCCGTGCCCGCAGCGTCGAAGGGCACCGCGGCCCCGGTGTTGGCGTCCCAGACCATCTCCTTGTCCTGAGAGTCGCGCAGGAAGTGGCCGTCGGGCCTCACGAGGTAGTTGGAGTTGGTGTACTTGCTCAGGTATTCGCGATCCACGTGACCTTTGGCAATGAGTTGGTTCGCGATGGCCAGCCAGAACATCAGGTCCCCGCCGGGCCTGATTGGAAGCCACGTGTCCGCGTGTGGACCGGCACTCAGCCGCTGGGGGTCCAGGTGCACTACCTTCATCCCCCTCTCCCTGGCCGCCACGAACTCCCTTGGCCAGGTGATCCAGCAGAACTTGTTTCCACCGGCTCCCGTGATGTTCCAACCCCAGGAAATCATGTAGCGGCAGTGCCTGAAGTCGGGGTGGAGCACCCCGTGCATCCCGATGGTGTACTCGCAGGCCCGGTAGCCCGCGTCCGAGCAATGGGCGCCGTGGTGGAGCAGGGTCGCCCCCGAGGCGTTGACGAACGCCTTGTCGTAGAAGCTCTTGGCCTTGCTCCGGCCCTTCTGCCAAAGGAGGAGGCGGGGGTCCCTAGCGATAACCTCCTGCATCTTCGAAGCCACGGTGGTCAGAGCCGCGTCCCAGGAAATCTCCTTCCACTGGCCCGGCTCACCCTTCGCGTTCACCCTTTCAAGGGGGGCCTTGACCCGGTACGGGTCGTAGACGGCCTGGATCTGCGCCATCCCCTTGACACAGAGCGTGCCCCGGTTCCTCGGGTGCAGGGGGTTCCCCTCGAGTTTGACGATCCGCCCGTTAACCACCCGTGCTAGGACCCCGCAGTCCTGCTTGCCGATCCAGCAGGTTGTGGGCACCCACTCCTCGGACAGCTCGACGCCGTTCTGGGTCGTGG
Organism: uncultured Thermoplasmata archaeon; assembly: GCA_965541515.1. Taxonomy (GTDB): domain Archaea; phylum Thermoplasmatota; class DTKX01; order DTKX01; family DATEUP01; genus DATEUP01. The sequence goes on along the minus strand of CBEUCC010000080.1, from coordinate 2,143 downwards.
CCGCGAACACCTCACGCAGCAGCTGCGTGTTGGACCCCAGGAGGTAGGTCGCGGCCACCGCGCCGCCGGCGGCACCAGTCACTTTTAGGAAGGTCCGCCTGTTCATCTGGCCGGGTTTTTCGTTCGCCACCATACTGTACGAAAGGTAGGGAAGATCGTCGGCCCCTAAAGAACGGGCCGTATTGTCTGTCATTATTCCTTGATTTGTCATTATACTCGGGACGTTTGAGCGATCGTCGGGCGTTTCCATCATAGCGGGGCCGGCGCGACGGCCAAAGAACGCCCGGGTCGCTCCTTCGGACGCACCCGAGCTTGAGCTCGGCCAGCCCCGAAGGCCGTCCATAGACCACCAGCCCCGTTGCTAGCGGGTGGCGCTCCCAAAATGCGGGGTGTCCGCTGGAGCCGCGGGCTCCCGGCGATGAACGTATCCAGCGTCCCGGCCGCCTCGGAAACGGCCTTAATGGCGAGCCGCGTTTGCCTCCCCGGGATGGAAGGCTCCAGCCGGCCCGACGTGGCGCCCCTTAGCGCCCAGCAACTGCGCGAGATTCGCGACAACTGGGTCGACGAGCGGTCGAGTGCGTGGCTCTACCGAACGCTCGCGAAGCGGTCGCGCGACGCGCATCGCAAAGCGCTCCTCGAGGAGTTCGCGGCGATGGAGGACAAGCACGCCGACCAGTGGACACAGGTGCTCAAGCGGCGCAACAAGCCGGTGCCCAAGAAGGAGCGGATGGCCTCCCACCAGCTGTGGGTGGCGATATCCCGTGTGACGGGCGTGAGTGCGGTCCTCCAGCTCATCCACCGCAGCGAAGTCGAGGCGATCTCGAAGTATATGGCGCAGGAGGCCGCCGCGCCCGAGGGGGACGTGAAGCGCGCCTACGCGGCCGTCGTCCCCGACGAGATCGTCCACGAGACGGAGATCCTGCGCTCCATCCAGGACAGGGGAGAGTCGGCCCGGGGAGGCCTGCGTAGCGTCGTCCTTGGGGCCAACGACGGCCTCGGCTCGATCCTGGCACTCGTCGCGGGAGTTGCCGGGGGGGTAGCCAGCAGCGCCATCGTGCTTCTGGCCGGGCTTGCCGGGCTCGCGGCCGGCGCCGTGTCCATGGCGCTGTCGAACTACATCTCCATCAAGTCCGAGCGCGAACTGCGCGACCGGCACGTCGACGTGCAGCGGATCGCCGTGCAGCGCTCGCGCGACCTCAAGATCAGGGACTTGCGGGAGGCCTACCTCGCGCACGGGATGTCCAAGGCCGAGGCCGATTCCCTGAGCCAGAGCATCGGGAAGGACCGGGAGCGGCTCGTGGACGCGATCGTGCGCGAGCAGATCGGGCTCGGCGACGCGTCATTCGAGCGCCCGGGCCCCCTGGCACTCTACACCGGCGTGTCCTTCACCGTAGCGGGTGCGATCCCCGTCATCCCGTTCTTCTTCTTGGGCCCCACGGAGGCCCTCCTCGTGTCGCTGGCCGTCTCGGCCGTGGCCCTCTTCATGGCGGGGGTCATCAAGAGCCTCGTCTCGCTTGGCCCCATGCTGCGCAGCGGGCTCGAGATGCTCGTCATCGGGCTCGGGGCGGCCGGCGCCACCTACCTGCTCGGGACGCTCATCGGGCAGGCCACGCTGTGAAACCCGCGTCACGCCGCCTCCAGGACGGTCACACACACGTTGGTTCCAAACGCGCCCACGTTGTGCGCGAGCCCGCATGTGGCGTCCGCCTGTCGCCCGTCGGCTTTGCCGATCAGCTGCAGGTAGACCTCGGCCACCTGCGCCAGCCCGGTCGCCGAGAGGGGGTGGCCGCGCGCCTTGAGCCCGCCGGAGGGGTTCACAGGGAACCCGCCCCGCGGGTCGAGGTCCCCGGCCTCGAGCGCCTGGACCGCGCCGCCGCGGGGAAAGAAACCGAGGTCCACGAGGTTGACGAGTTCGAGCACCGAGAAGGCGTCGTGCGTCTCCACGACGTCGATGTCGTTGGGGCCGCGCCCCGAGCGCTCGAGCGCGAGCGAGGCCGCCGCGCGGGTCGCCGAGAACCCGAGGAGCTCGGTGCGCACCGCAAAGGACGAGAGGTCCGTCGCCTGCCCGGTGCCCGCGACGCGCACCGGCTGGTCCTTCGCGGTCAGCAGCACAGCCGACGCGCCGTCAGAAAGCGGCGCGCAG
>CBEUCC010000079.1:0-11307 GCA_965541515.1 uncultured Thermoplasmata archaeon | reverse complement strand
AGCGCCTTTCGTGGCCATCAGGCTGCCTGGGAACCTCTGTCTGGGCGCGGGGTTGGCCTACCTAGCGGTCGGCGCGGCGCTCGTGGCGGTTGCGACGGAGCCGGGCCTGCGGCAGGCAACGGGGTTCACTGCCGCGCTGGCGGCGCCGCTGCACTTGGTCACGGCCGGGTTCATCGTCCTCACGGTCTTTGGCATCGGGCTGCGCATGTTCTCTGCGTTCTCGGCGAGGCAAGCGCCCCGGGCAGCGGCGTGGGCGGTGGCCGCGCTTGGCGTCCCTGCCCCCGCGGGCCTTGCATGGGCGCTCTACGGCCCACCGACCAACTTTCCCCTCGTGGCGCTCTTTGGCGCCATGGCACTTTCGGCTGCGGTGGTTTTCGCTGCCACGGTGCTTCACTTGCGCGCCCACCAACGCAGGCCCCGGGCCGCATGGTGGTTGCTCTCGGTCGCCGCGGTCATGCTCGTCGTGGGCGAGAGCCTCGGCGTCCTTTTTGGGGTGGACCCGACCTGGCTCAAGCTCGCGCCGGTGCACGCCCAGATCAACCTGCTCGGCTTTGCCGCGCTCATGATCTTCGGTGTTCTGTTTGAGTTCTCGGGAGGCGCACCGGCAAAGCCTGGCCGGGTGAGCCCAGGAATTGCCGTCGCAGCGCTATGGCCGGTGGCCCTGGCACTGCGTTTGGTGGGGGTCGCCACTGGCACGGACCTTGTGGCGACCGCGGGGTCCGTGCTGATCGCCGCGAGCCTGGGGGCAGCCATCTACGACGCGCACCCGCGGGGCCCCGGGTCGCGCCCCGGGCCCCCCTAGGGCCGCGCCACGGGGGGCGGCGACACCGTCGTTGGAGCGCCCGCCTCGCGCCCCGGTGAGGCAAATAGTCATTTGTCCACGGGGGATCGAGACCCTCGTGAAGTTCGTATTCCTAGGGACGGGCGGTTCGTACCCGTCGCGCGAGCGGGTGACACAGTCGATGGCGGTCCGCTACCGGGGCGAGGTGATCCTCTTCGACTGCGGCGAGGGGACACAGCGCCAGCTCATGCTCTCCTCCCTCTCCTTCATGCAGATCAAGACGATCTGCATCACGCACTTCCATGGCGACCACTTCTTGGGGCTTGCCGGGCTCGTGCAGACCCTGCAACTCAACCGGCGCAAGGACCCGCTCGAGATCCTCGTCCCCAAGGGTGGACGGGAGTTCGTCGAGGCGTTCGTCACGCTCGGGCACTTCACGCCGCGCTTCGAGGTCAAGACGGAGGAGATGGCCGACGGCGACGCCCGCAAGTTCGGGGACTACACGATCACCGCGGGGGCCCTCGAACACACGGTCCCGACGATCGGTTTCCGATTCGAGGAGCACACGCGGACGGGCCTTTTTGACCGCGAGAAGGCGCTCGCGCTCGGCGTCCCGGAGGGGCCCCTCTTCTCCCGGCTCCAGAAGGGGGAGGCCGTGGAGGCCGGCGGGGGGACGGTGCGTCCCGAGGAGGTCGTCGGTCCGCCGCGACCGGGCCACGCGTTCGCATACATCACCGACACGGGCCCGTGTGCGCGCGCGGTCGAGCTCGCCCGGGACGTCGACGTGCTCGTCATGGAGGCGACGGCCGACGATTCGCTCACGGACTTCGCCAACCAGTACGGGCACTGCGCGGCGACACAGACAGCTCAGGTAGCTAGGGAAGCGGGCGCCCGCGAGCTCTACATCGTGCACACCTCCTCCCGGTACAAGGAGCCCGAGCCGATCCTGGGCCAAGCGCGTGCCACATTTGCCAACACGAAGCTCCCGGACGACCTTACGGAGGTGGATTACCCGTGGGGTTAGGGCGCGAGGAGGGGCGCCTGTACCATGGACCGGCGCACCGGTGGAGACTGCCCCACCCCCGCTCGCACCTTTCGTTCTGGCTGGCGGCACTCGGTGCGACGGTCGTGGCCGGCGAGCTCGCACTCGTCGCCTACGAGTACCTCGTTATCGGGAGGATGCGCGCGGGCACCGCGCAGGTCTTTGGCGTGGCGGGCGCGACGCTGTTTGCCGCCGCCAACGTGAAGTCCGTCGCGCTGGCGCTTGGCCGCGTGGCAGACGACGGGCTCACAGGCCTCATCGAAACGACACTGCCCGGACTCTGGAAACTCCACTTCTGGCTCGGACCGCTCGCGCTCTTCTCGTTGGGGCTCTTCCTCGTCGTCACGCCGGTGGCCCAGCCGCCCTTTTACCTCGTGGCCTACGGCGTCCTGCTCTGGCAGGCGACATCAGGATTGCTCGCGCGCGAGGCGCTGCCCGTACCGGGCGCCCCCAAGGCCTTGGGCCGGATAGCGAGGGCCACCCACCGCCAACCCGGCGTCTTCGTGTTCCTCGCCGTTCTAGCAGCGGCAGGCTGGGTGGACTCGGTCTTCCCGTGAGGGAGCCGTGAGGGGGGGGGAGCGGCGAGGTGATCCCGACGGCGCCCATCGCGCGCAGCCGGCCGACCCCGCATTCGGTCGTGGGCGTAGGCGGGCGCGCCGCGCGGCTTGGCCGGATGCGCGCGGGCCCTAGCCTTCGACGGTTCCGCGACGCGCGCACACTCGTCGATGCGGTGCGGTCGGGCAGGGTGAATGCCGGTGTCCGCGGGTCGCTCGAGGCCGGTTCATTCATCCAGGCCTTGGGGCGCGGCGGCGCCTCGGTCCAACGGGGCGTACTGCTGGAGCCCCAGCCCGGCAGGGGGGTGGTCCTTGGACCCGTCGGGGTTGCGGAGGGGCGCACCGCGGGCTCGCGCGCCCGGTTCGCACAGGAGGCGGCGGCACTCCTGCTCCGCACGGGGATGCTCACGGAGGACCCGCTCATCGCGGTGATGGCGACCGGCCGGCCGGAGGACGCCGCGCGGGGCGCCCCTGTGGCGCGGAGCCTCGCGCAAGCGGAGGACGTCGTCCGGCGGCTTGAGCACCAAGGGCTCGACGCGTTCCTCGCGGGCGTCCTGTTGGAGGAGGTGATCGCCCACGCCGACATCGTCGTGGCGCCCGACGGGCCTTCCGGGAACCTGCTCTTCCGCGCGCTCCACCTCGTCGGGGGGCTCCCGTCGTTCGGGGCGCTTTGCACGGGCACACCCCTAACGATCGTCGACACCTCGCGGGCGCGCGCATCCTTCGAGGCCCCGGTGCGCCTGGCTGCGTTCCTAGCGCGGCACGCGGCGGGCCGAAGTTAATAGCCGCCGCCCGCGATTGCCCGGGCGTGCGCATCGAGATCGGTGGGTGGGAAGCCAAGATCCGCTTCTCCGCGGCCCATGTCATCGCCGGCCACCCGAAGTGTGGCCGGCTCCACGGCCACTCGTACGCTGTGCACGTCGTCCTCCACGGGGACCTCGGCGACGACGAGATGGTGTTCGACTTTGGAGTGGCCAAGCGGGCCCTGCGGAAACTGGCGGACCGGCTCGACCACCGGTTCCTAGTCCCGGCCTCAGCCGTTCGCCCGGCCGGAAAGGGGGCGGTCGAGGTCGTGGTGGGACGGAAAGTGTACCGGCTGCCGCGGGGGGATGTCGCGGTCGTCGAGGTGGAGGCGACCTCAGCCGAGCGCCTCGCGCAATACTTCGCGAGGATGCTGGCCAAGGACACCGCCTTCCCGCCCGGCGTCCACGAGATCGAGGTGGGCGTGGACGAGGGGCCGGGCCAGGGGGCCTGGGTGCGCCTGAAGGTCCCCGCGCCGCCGCCGGGGCCGAGGGGCGGCCGGCGCGGCGGCAAGTAGCCCGTCCGTGACTCGCTCCGCGGGTCAACCGCAAACGTTGATGTAGCAAGTCCCACCAGGGGGAGGTGCTCCCGGGGGGGAGGATACTCCTGGTCTTTTGCCCGCAGTGCGGAACCCGCATGCCCGACGAGGCGAACTTCTGTCTCAACTGCGGCGAGAACCTCGCCAAGTACCGCTCTCCCTCCGGGTTTATCCGGGAGGTCTCCCCCGATGGGGAGCGGCAAATGGAGACCGGTACGGGGAAGCTAGAGGCGCGCCGGCCCGACCCGGGCCCGTCGGCAGCGGGCGCCCCGGGCCGGGGGGGCGTTGGACACCCACCCCCTGTCGGGCGCACACGGGAGGCGGCCCCCGCCGGGGCAGGACACCAGGCCACGGCCGTTTCCGACCCGGCGCGCGACCTGCGGTCGCTGCTTGCCAACGCGCGGATGGCGGCCGACGCCAATCGACTCGCCCAGGCCGCGGTCCTGTTCCAGCGCGCGGCCTCCGTTGACCCCGCGGCCGAGGACGCCTGGTACGGGTTCGGCGTCGTCTTGGGGCGGATGGGCAAGCACACGGACGCGCTTGGGGCGTTCAACCGCCTGATCGAGGTCGCGCCGCGCCAGGCAGGGGCCTGGGACGCGCGCGGCACCGCGCTTGCCGCGCTCGGGCGCACGGGAGACGCCGTGACCTCGTTCGACGAGGCGCTCTTGCTGGACCCCGACCTACACTCGGCGCGGCTCGAGAAGGGGATCGCCCTCATGCGGCTCAAGGACACGGCTGGTGCGATCGCGTGCTTTGACGAGCTCATTGCACGCGACCCGACAAACGCGGTCGCGTGGCTCCGGCGCGGGGACGCGCTGGCTCGGACCGGGAAGCGTGCCCAGGCGCTCGAGTCGCTCGACCGGTCGCTCGAGGCAGACGCCTCCAACCCGGCAGGCTGGCGCCGCAAGGGCGAACTGCTCCTGCAGATGGGCCACGCCCCGGACGCGCTGCGCTGTTTCGACCACGCGCTGCAGCTGGACGAGAACGACTTCGACGCGCTCGTGCGCAAGGGTGATGCCCACCGCCAGGTCGGGGACCCCTCGGGCGCCGTCGAGTCGTACGACCGCGCGCGCCGGTGCGCGCCCAAGCGGCCGGAACCCCTCGTGCGCAAGGGGCTGCTCTACTTCTCGATGGAGCGCTACGAGGCCGCGCGCGACGCGTTCGCGCAGGCCGCCGTACTGGCGCCCGACAACCAACTTGCCGCCGTGAACCTCGCGGTCGCCCACTACCGGTGCGGCCAGTGGCTGGAGGCCAAGGAGACCGCCGAGAAGGCACTGCTCCATTGGCCCGGCCAAACGGAGATCGCGCGCGTCCTGGCGGCAAGCGAGCGCAAGGTGCGCTCTCCCACGAAGGGGCCCACCGGGCGGAGCGTCCAGCCCCTGTCGGGGCAGCACACCGTCGAGGACATCTTCGTCATCTACCGCGACGGACGCCTCGTGGCGCACCAGACGCGGCGGCTGCGCGCGCAGATGGACAACCAGCTGCTCTCGGGGATGCTCACGGCGATCCAGAGCTTCATCGAGGAGGCCTTCCTGGAGGGCGACGAGGGGAGGCTGGACCAGATGTCGTTCGGGAAGAACCTCATCCTGATCGAACGGGGCCAATGGGTATCGCTCGCCGTGGTGATCCACGGCGTCCCACCCGTGGGGGCCCGCGCCGAACTCCAGTTTGCCGTCGAGAAGATCGAGGAGAAGTACGCCGCGGTGCTCTCCACTTGGGCAGGCGACTCCGCATCCGTCCGCGGCGTGGGCGAGGTGACCCGCCGCCTGCTCGAGGTCCTGTAGGTCGCCCAGGGCGCCTTGCCAGAGACGCAGCGCTTATGTCTGGGTCACCCCGTCGGGCGTGCGTTCCCCCATGGCCACCGGCGCACGCTGCCCGCACTGCGGCTGTGAGGTCGCTACAAACCACCACTACTGCGGGTCGTGTGGGGAGCCCCTCCCGTCCGCGGGCCGGGCGGCCAAGCGGCGGGACGACGACCAGGCGCGCGATGTGGCGCGCACGGTGGACGACTACCTGAAGGCCGTGTCGACATTCGAGCGCATGCTGCACGGGGGCCGTCCAAGCGCGGTGCGGACCCTGGTGGGACGGGGGGACGCGCTGGCGGCCCTCGGGGAGTACGAGCAGGCGGAGTCCGCGTACCGGGAGGCCCTGCGCGGCGAGCCGGGGCGGCGCGACGCGAGCATCGCGCTTGGCCGCCTCTTCAACCGGACCGCGCAGTACCCCGAGGCCGTGGCGCTGTGCGCAAGACTCCTCGAGGAGGACCCGAAGGACGCGGAGGTCTACCTCATCGCTGCACGCGCGCAGCTAGCCTCGGGCCACTTCAAGGGGATCCTGGACCTTGGGGAGAAGGCGCGCGCCCACGACGTGGCCTCGCCCGCGCTGTCGCGCGTTGGGGAGCTCGCGCGGCGCCGCCACCGCGAGGTGGAGGCGGGCACGGCCGTCGTGCAGGAGGTCTTCGTCATCCACACCAGCACGCGGCTGGTCGCGCACCGGTCGCGCCTCTTCCGCCCTACCATCGACTCGGACCTCGTCGCCGGGACGCTGCGCGCGATCCAAGACTTCATCCAGGTCGCGCTGGTGGCGCCAGAGGCGTGGGCCCCGCCGCTCAACGAGCTCAAGTATGGCTCGTTCATTGTCCTTGTCGAGTCCCGGCACCAATTCCAGGTCGCGTTCGTCGTCTCGGGTGCGCCGGACCTCGGGCTGCGCCATGCCTTCTCGGAATCGGCAGACGATATCGAGCGCCAATTCGGGGACGTCTTGGAGGAGTGGGACGGGACGCTTGAGCACGTGCGCGGAGTGCAGGAATACCTCGAACGGCGGTTCTTCTCCGACGCACGGGGCCCGGGCGAGGCCGGGGAGCCGCAACTTGCCTAGTTCGTCTCGACAAGCAGGAGGCTCGAATCCTCGAGGGCCACGATCTTGTGGGTCGCCGATGGCTCGAGCACGAACACGACGCCCGGGCCCGGGGTGGTCTGGCCGACCACGACCGGATCCCCCGGGGTGCGCGCCCGCTAACGGCGAGCCCGGACCTCGATGAGCTCCTTGGAGGCGAACGTCAGGACGTCCGGCTTACGCGCGCCGACGACCACGTCGTCCTCGATCCGCACCCCACCATATCGCGGCACATAGATCCCCGGCTCGCAGGTGAAGACCATGCCCCGCTCGAGGTCGAAGTCGGAGGCGGCCCCCATGCCCTGGCCGTCGTGGACCGCCAGGCCCAGCGAGTGGCCGGTCGAGTGGATGAAGCGGCCCTTGTACTTCGTTCGGTCGATGATGCGCGCGCACTCCTTGTGCACGTCGGCGGCGGGCGTCCCGTCGACCATCATGTCGATCCCGGCCTGGTTCGACTCCAGCACGGTCTCGTATAGATGACGCTGCTCCTTGGTCGCACGGCCGTACACGAATGTCCGCGTGATGTCCGAGCAGTAGCGGGAGCTCGTCGCCCCGAAGTCGAAAAGCGCGAACATCCCCGCCTTGAGCTTGACACCCTGCGGGGAGTAGTGGGGCTGGCTGGCGTTGGCGCCAAACGCGCAGATGGTGGAGAACGATGGCCGGGTGGACCCGCGGTGGCTCATCGCGTTCTCGACGGCGGCCGCCGCCTGCTTCTCCGTCATCCCCGTCCGCAGGATGTCCGGGATCTCATCGGCCGCCTCCGAAGCGATCCGTGACGCCTCGCGGATCCGGCGGATCTCCTCCTTGTCCTTGACGACGCGCACATCCTGGACGGCCTGCGAAACGTCCACGAGCTTGGCCTTCGAACGCTTCTTGATCTCGAGCGCCCACGCGTACGAGAGCTCGGGCGCGTTGACCCCGACGGCGGTCGAGCCGCGTAGTTTCGACGCGAGCCACTTGTCGAGCTCCGAGCGTTTGGTGAACACGAAGAGCTCGGACTTGCGCGACTTGGCGCTCTCCTCCTCGAGCTGCGAGGTGAAGATGGACATCCGGCCGGAGGGGCGGACGATGAGTCCCGAACGCTCGAAGACGCCGGCTTGAAACCCGGTCAGGTAGAAGAACATCAGGTCCATCACAGGCTCTGTGCCGTTGGCCACGACGATGGCGTCGAGATCCTTCCCGCCCTTCAGTTTGCGTGCTCCCTTGAAGAGCCGCCTAGCCCGCGCCTCATACGTCGCTCTGGTTGCCATCTCATTCCCTCGGTGCCCGTTGTCAAAGGCCGCCCCGGACGCAGGGGCGCCAGACCCCGCGCACTCCCCTTCGGGGCCCGCGGCGCGCTCAGGCGGCGCTCGAGGCGTGCTTGGTCACAATCGGCTCGCAGAGCCTTCCGCCGATTGCATTGAAGATGTTCTCCACGTTGTCCCCGTCCTTGGCGGAGCAGGGGAAGGTGGTCATGTCGAACTGCTTGGCCATCGAATCGATCTGGTCCTGGGTGATCACGAACTCGTCTTTCAGGTCGCTCTTGTTGCATGCGAGCACCGCGGGCACCTTGCCGCATGTCTCGTAGACCCCGTTCAACCACTCGGGGACGGAGGCCAGCGTGTCGGCCCGCGTCATATCGCACACGACGATGACCCCCTCGGAACCCTTGAAGTAGAGCGTGTGGAGTTTCTTCATCTCCTTCTGGCCGATGATGTCCCAAATGTTGAGCGTGAGGGTGATCGCCAGGTCCTGGGGCTCGTACTTGAACTCCATCTGCTTGCGGGATGTCTTGGTCCCGATGGTGACGATGTACTTGTCGTCGAACTTGTCGATAACGAAGCGGCGAATGAGCGAAGTCTTGCCTACGGCGGCATCGCCCACTAGCACGATCTTCTTCGAGTAATCGAGAAACTTCATTACCGGGCCAATCCAGTGGAGCCTACTTAAGCGTTCCCGTGGGGCTTGGCGCAACGCGACGGAAGCTAGCCCCGGCTGCGCGGAGCCAGCACAACAAAAAAGGCCCCGCTAACGCTTAAGTCCGGGGGGCTGATTGCGCCCCGGTCGGATGCGTCTCAGTTGTTCTGTCGGAACGCTTTCGCTTTCTAATCCGACGGTGCTCGCGTCGGGCATCCTCGGCGTGACGCCGGAGACGATGTTGGGCGTCCTTGGCTCGGGCGCGGCCGCCGTTGTGACGAAATCGATCGGCAGCGAGCCGCGCCGTGGACACCCGACGCCTAGTTTTCTCGCGCTCGAGACCGGTTTCATCAACGCGATGGGAATCCCCAACCCGGGGGCCGAGGACTTTGCCAAGAAGATGGAGACAATCAATGCCCGAAAGGGGGAGGGCAAACTCGTCGTCTCGATTTTCGGCGGGTCGGCCGCCGAGTTCGGCACGCTCGCTGCGCGGCTGTCGAAGGGCGCCGACGCGATCGAGCTCAACCTGAGCTGCCCACACCTCGAGGGGTACGGGGTAGAGATTGGGCGCGTACCGGCGCTCGTCCAGGAGGTGGTGCGGGAGGTGAAGGCCAACGCCCGCTGCCCTGTATGGGCCAAGCTCTCACCCAATGTCTCGGACATCGTGGAGATCGGGCGAGCGGCGGCTGACGCCGGCGCCGACGCGCTCGTGGCGACGAACACGATCGGCGCGCTTGCCATCTCTGTGGAGGCGCGGCGGCCGGCGCTGTCGCACGGGGGGGGCGGCCTGTCCGGCGCGCCGCTCAAGCCCATCGCACTCAAGGCCGTCTTTGACCTGGCAAGCGAACTCGACACGCCGATCGTCGCGTCGGGCGGCATCGCGACAGGTCGGGACATGCTCGAGTTCATCATGGCCGGGGCCAGCGCCGGCGAGATCGGCTCGGCCGTCATCACGCGCGGCGAAGGCGTGTTCAGGCTCGTGGCCGACGAGCTCAAGGCGCTGCTCGAGGCCGAGGGCTTCTCGAGCGTCGGGGCCGCGCGGGGCACGGCCCTGGGGAGGTAGTTGACGATGGAGGAACCGCTGGCGCTCGAGGCGGCCGGACGCCTCCGGGTTGCCACGGTCTCGCGCATACAGCACGAGAACGAAGTCGACACGACGCTGACGTTCAAGGACGACGCGCCCGTCCAGCCGGGTCAGTTCTACATGATCTGGGTGCCGGGCCGGGAGGAGGTCCCGATGTCCGCGTCGCTGATCGGGCCCCGCGGCCGGCGCGCGATCACCGCGCGCGCCGTCGGGGAGACGACCGAGCAGATGCGCCGGATGCAGAAAGGTGACCGGATGGGGGTGCGCGGCCCCTTCGGGAGGGGGTTCTCGCTCAAGTGGACCAAGCCGCTCTTTGTCGGCGGCGGTGCCGGGATGGCCTCGATCATCACGAGCGTCGACGCGTGGAGAGCACGCGGCCGCAAACCGGTGGTCGTGGTCGGTGCCCGCGGGAAGGACAACTTGCTCTTCGAGCGGCGGCTCCGGCGGCTTGGCGCGCAGGTGCACACATGCACCGACGACGGTTCGCGGGGGTCCCACGGGACGGCGGTGGCCCGGGCGGCCGAGCTGATGGGCAAGCGGACGTTCAGCCACGTCGTCACGTGCGGCCCCGAACGGATGCTCGTCGCGATGCTCGTCGAGGCAAGGGCGCGCCGGGTCCGCGTGGAGGCGGCAGTGGAGCGGATGATGAAGTGCGCGATGGGCGTGTGCGACATCTGTACGATCGACGGGCACCGTGTGTGCCGGGAGGGGCCCGTCTTCGACGGGCGCTTCCTCAACGCGTCCGTGCAGTTCGGGCGGCTGGCGCTGAGCTCGGCGGGCCGGCTCGAACCCATCTAGGGGGCGCGTGCGTGATCTGGGCCGCGCCCGCGCGTCCCATTGACGACGTCGTCGTCCACATGACGGGGGAGCACCCGGAGCTTGCCCGCGCCGAGCTCGACGCGGTCCTGGCCGTCGTCGGGGGCACGGCCGGCGAGCCCCTCGGGCCGCTCACGATCCGCTGCCGCGTGCCGCGCGGCGGCGCCCAGGAGGTCGCGCGCCGGGGCGGGTTGCTCCGCTACGTGGGCGTACAGCTTAGCGACGCGCCGGATGTCGACGGGCTCGACACGGCGGCCCTCCAGGTCAAGGGCACCTATGCGGTGCGCGCGACGGTCGTGGACGAAGCCGCGGGGGCCGCGGACCCGATGGCCGTGGAGCGCGCGGTCGGCGCGAAGGTGACGGGCGGGCGCGTGAACCTCGAGCGGCCCGCGCACGTGTTCCGCGTCTTCCTGGGGGAGGGCGCGACCCTGACGCACCAGGTGTACGACCGCCTGGACGACGACGTCGAGGAGCGCCAGGTCAAGCACCGGCCGTTCTTCAAGCCCGTGTCACTGCACCCGAAGTTCGCGCGCGTACTCGTGAACCTCTCGCGCGTCCACGACGGGCAGTTCCTGCTCGACCCGTTCTGCGGGACGGGCGGGATCCTCATCGAGGCCGGGCTCGTAGGCGCCCGACCGCTCGGAATCGACGCGCAGGAGGAGGAGGTTGCGGGGGCCGGGCGCAACCTCGAGCACTTCGGAATCCTCGGCGCTACGATCGTCCACGGCCGCGCGAAGGACGCACGCGGCCTCGTTGGGCGCGCCGTCCCGGCCATCGCCACAGACCCGCCGTACGGGCGCTCGGCCACTACCATGAAGGAGGGGCCGCGCGCTGCGCTCGAGCAGTCCGTCCAGGGTATTACGGACGTCCTGGAACCGGGGGGCCGGCTGGCGGTCTGCCTCC
>CBEUCC010000078.1:0-11712 GCA_965541515.1 uncultured Thermoplasmata archaeon | reverse complement strand
GTCGGTCTTTGAGGGGCGCAGCGATCCGTCCGAGGGCATCGAGGCCTCGTACATCGCGACCAGGGGCCCGCTGCGGATCGATGGCTCGCGCTTCTGCGACTCGGCCGCAAGGAGCTTCGGCCTCCGCGTGCTCGCCACGTGGGGGGCGCAAGGGTGGCCGCTGGCGTGGCTCTCCAACCTGACCACGTGCGCGGGGGGACACGGGCTCCACATAGACGACGGCAATTTCCTCGTGGAGGACAGCCGCTTCGAGGTTGCCGGCAAGGGGATGTGGTTTGGAGGCGGCCCAGGCTACATCACCATCCGGCGGAATGTGTTCACGAACGCGACGGTGGGGCTTCACGCGGCTTCGTTTGCGCGCAATCTAATGGTGTACGAGAACGAATTCACCAACAACCAGCAGCACGCGCTCGCGTCGGGCGGGCAGTGGTACAACAACGTGACGAACCGGGGGAACTTCTGGGACAACTACACGGGCGTAGATACCGACGGCGACGGGGTCGGCGAGACGCCCTACGCGGTATCGGACTTCCCGCCGGTAGACGACATCTACCCGCTCGTCGCGCCGCCGAGCGACACGCCGCCCGTGGCGGTCGCCCGGTTCCCGTCGGTGGTGGACGAGGACACGCCCGTCACGCTGGACGGGTCGGGGTCGTCTGACGACCGCGGGCTGGAGACGGCGACCTGGACGGTCACGATGCGGGGCACAACGACAACGGTGCAGGGGCTCGTCGTCACGTTCACGTTCGACGAGCCGGGCGAGGCGGACGTCCAACTGGCGGTGGCCGACGTGTGGGGCCAGACGCGGACGGCGGGGGGGAAGGTGCAGGTCCGGGACACGACGCCCCCGTCCATCGAACCCATCGGTCCGGTCGAGGTTCGCGAGGGGGAGCAGATGTTTCTCCAGGGCAATGTGACGGACAACGGGGCCGCCTGGCCGGACGACGCGCAGTTTTCGTGGCGGTTCGCGGGCGGGTGGTTCGACGACACGGTGGCCGGCGGCAACGCCTCGTGGTTCATTGGGTCGCTCGGGGCGCCGGGGGAGTGGACCGGGGTCCTGGAGGCCACGGACGGGGCGGGGAACCGGGCGGCGGTCAGTTTCACGGTGACGGTGCTCGACGTGACGCCCCCGACGTTCGACGTGGTCTTCGTGCCCGGGGGCGCCGTCGCGGAGGGTAGCGATGTGACGGCCCGGGCACAGGACCTGGCCGACGCGGACCCTGCGTTCGGGCCCCAGGTCCCGATTTCGTGGGAGGTTTCGGGGCCGGGGGGATTCAGCGCGAGTTCGCAACGGGCCGAGTTCGCCTTCACGGTGGCGGGGCCAGGGAGTTACACGGTGGTGTGCTTGGTCGTCGACCCCTCCGGCAATGTAGGCACGCGGTCGGTCACGCTGACGGTGCTCGATGTGACGCCTCCGGCTTGGACGCCTCCTGCGCGTGTGGAGGGCACGGACGCGGTCGCCGTGGTGCTAAGCGCCGAAGACGCGACGGACGCGACGGGGATCGTCCTCGCGCTGTGGAGCGAAGGGCCCCGGACGCTTGGCGAGGGCCTGGCCATCACCTACCTGTTCACGGTGGCGGGCCCCCACACGGTCTCGTTGATGCTCGGCGACCCCGCGGGGAACCGCGCGACCTTTGAGGTACTGGTGGTCGTGGCGGACACGACCCCACCGGTGCTCATCGACGCGTCGTTCAACCGGACGCCTGAGCTGGACGTGGGGCAGGGCGTGCTGATCAACGCTCGGACGGCGTACCAGGACAACGACCCGGCCTTCGACACGAGCGCGCGGTACACGTGGGCGGGCCCGGCGGAGGGCGTGGAGTGGACGTCGCCTGCACAAGGTCCGTTCCTGAACGTCACGTTCCCGCAGGTGGGGGTCTTCGTCTTCACGCTGCGTGTGGAGGACCCGTCGGGCAATGCGGCGGCGTTGCGGTTCTCCTTCTTCGTGGTGGACCGGCAGGCGCCGCGGGACCTCGACTGGACGCCCGGGGCGGGGAGTGGCTCGCGCCTGGTGGCGAGCTCAGCGTCCCCGTTCGAGGCGTGGGCGAACGACAGTAGCGGGGAGGTGCGGTTCACGTGGGACTTCGGCGACGGGACGCACGCGACGGGGGCGAGTGTGAACCACACGTACGAGGAGGCGGGCAACTACACGGTAACGCTGACGGCGGTGGACGTCTACGGGAACACGGATGTCGCAACGTTCGATGTGGAGGTGCGCGCGCCGGAGCCGGCGGAGCAGACCCTAGGGTTGGACGCGGTTGTGGCGCTCGGCCTGCTGCTGGCGGGAGCGGCCGCGGGCGCGGCGGTGTTGTTGCGGCGGCGCGCGGGCCGCTAGTCCGGGGGACTGGCCAGCCCGGCAGGGACGCGGGCGCTCGCACAGTCCGGTCCCTACGTCGACGTCTTCGTCAGCGTCCACCGCCGCGATTCGCCGGCCGCGTCCGTCGCCGTCCGAGGGAAGCCACCGGGTCAGGACTCCGGTCGTCGCAAGGGGTTCGGCCGCGCTACTGGCCGAGGGAGGTGCCCGCGGGCAACCAAGAAGCGAGCGCAGTGGTCGACCTTCGCGCAAAGGTCGTCTCGGTCCACCCATTGGAAGACGAGCACGGGAGGCCTCGCGAGGTAGCCACCGTGGAGCGGGTCCATCATGGAACTCAGTGTGTATCCCCGCTCCAGGAACAGGGCTCGACGTGGAGCCCGCTCCGGACGCGCGAACTGCAGGGCGGTCAGTTCGCTGACCCACCCGTTGGACCGGCCGGTAACCGTTGCCACAACCACGGACAGGTCGGCCCATGCCTCCAGGTCGTCAGTCATTTGTCTCGGGGTTCGGGGACCGTCCACCAGTTCGCGGCTCCTCGGGTCGCCGCTCAGGAACGCGTCCCACCCAAGAGACCGCAGGCAGCTAACGGGCGTCCGGAGGATCTGGATACTGCGCCGACGTCGTGGGTCCGTGTCCACGAAACTGCCGAGCACGAAGATGCGGAGCCGGCCGTCGGGCACGCGCCGGGTGTGGGATCAGGCTGCATAAGGGGGCGCGGATAGCCATCGTCGGCCCCTTGATGCATCACCCCTCTCATGGATGTCAGCACACTGATACATCGGTAAGTATAAGGGGCCGTGAGCGCCCGGCTCCTTCATGGCCCGGAGTCCGCCAGGGGCCGCGCTTCGCGCGGGCCGTGCCGTGATCCGCGCGATGGACAACGACCTGCGGTTGCGGATCCTCGCCTTGCTCTACCTGGAGCGCGGGGGGCTCCCCTACTCCGAGATCGCGGTCCGGCTGGGGCTTTCCGACAACAGCAGGCTGGCCAGGCACCTTGACATCCTCGGGGGCGCGGTGGTCGTGGCAAACGAGGTGTTACGGGTCGAGGGGAAGATCCGCAGCGTGTACTTCATCACCGACTGGGGGGTCGAATCGCTCGAGGGCGTCGGGATGGCGGAGCCCGGGGTCCTGAAGGAACTGTTGCGGGAGGGCCTTCGCGCCTAGCGTGGGGGGGCTCCTGGCCGAGAGGTGAGGAGACAGGGCACCCGCAATGGTCGACATAGAATCCCGCGCCCCCGACGCGGCGCGCGGGCTCTTCAACTACGACGGGCCGAAGGGGACGACGAGCCTGGAGTTCAGGGAAGGGCCGAACGATGACGCTCCCTGAAATGGCCCCGTCCGTCTGTCCGCCCGGCTAGCGAGCTTCCTCGATGATCAATTCCCCGTCGGAGATCCGGGCGCTAAGTCGCGCGCCGCGCCTCGGCCGAAACCGCCTAATCACCGACTGCGGCAGCCGAATACGCAAGCTGCGCCCTTCAACGCGGAACCCCTCGTACTCGAACTCGACGTGGACGCCGCCCGGCACAAACATCCATTCGTCTTCGGGGAGCGCCTGCAGGTCGGCCACCGAATCAATCTTCGCCTTTCGCACGATCATCCGCTTGTTTTCCTCCGATATAGCCGTTTCTCGGCCGGCGTAGCCTCGCGTGCTGTAATCACGCGGCACAGGTCCCTCCCCCCGACAGGCCGGAAGACGACGAACAGGAAGCGACCATGGGCAGCGCCGATGGCCACGTAGGAGCCACCCTTCCGGCGGATCACGCACGGGCCCTCCCGGGCCCTTTCGACCTCTTCAACCAAGACGCCATGCCGGGCGATGTGGTCGACCGAAGCGCCCGTCCACCGGATGCGCGGCCACACAGGTCGTGGCCCGCGCGCCACGTATCAAAACGGTTTCGCGATACCCCTGCCCGACTTCGCGATGTATCACAGGTAGTGGAATTGCGGGGGCCCCGCTGCGAAAACCGTCGCGACGATCACAACGCAGTTTCGACCCGGAATGGCGGGTCCGTGCCGCCGCTGAGCAGAGGGAATGCACCCGCGGGAACCTGAGGGGGGGGGGGTGGTGGGGGTCAACAAGGGCTCAAAGGGGGTTCCCGCGGGTGGTTCAGGCAGAGCGGCCCTCCCCTCCCCCTGCGCTGTCCACCCGGTTGTTGCGCCGGGTTTCCTCGCTTGGGTTCGGCTCCGACCACGAGGGTCGGGCAGGGACCGTCTCCTGAACGCATCCTATACCTTGGACGCCCGCGGCAAAAGAGGCTTCCTTCATATGTTTCACATTGGGAACGACCTGAGGAGCCCCCCGGGCGGGGACGTGCTGGCTATTTGAGCGGCCGGCGGCCGAGCAGTCATGATAGGGCATTGGGGGGGCGCTTGGAGGCGCCGGGCGGGATTTGCGCCGACCCGCCCTCCTCTTCGATCAGGATCCCCGATTTCCCCGAGCCGCGCCAGCCGAGGCTCGGGGGCGAGGGTGTGAGGCAATCGCGATGGATTTCAAAGGCCTGTCTTGTAGGGACGCCGGCTCGAAGGACCCGCGGGTGGCGGGCGTGCGCGCATTCCTCGAGAAGCTCGCGGGCGACCCGCGGCTTCGCGCGGTGGCCACGCAAACGGTGGGCGCCAAGGGGCACGGCGGGGTTTGCGGTGGGAGAGGTCGTGCCAGATGAAGATAGCCGACGTGCTTGACCCCGGGACGGTCCACGGTACCCGTGCCCTGGGGGTCGAGCCCTCGTGCTCCGCGGCGCGAAGACGCCCTCCCGATCTCCATCGACGGTCCCCTGGCCGCAGGTATTATATTATCCTATGATAACACATGACATCAATCGATAACATGAGGTTCCACGAGATCCCCGAGCGCCTCCTCGGCTCGAGCACGGCTGTCCGTGTGCTCCGCGTGCTCGTACGATTCCCGCAGCGGGAGATGACAGGCCGGGAGCTCGCAAGGGAGGCAGGGGCACCGCACCCGCGGGCGCTTGAGCGGCTGAACGAGTTCGAGGACGAGGGGCTCGTGAGCCGGCGCTTTGCGGGGCGAGCACACCTCTGGCGCCTCGAGCGCGACCACGCCCTCGTGGCGCCGCTTACGGCTCTGTTCCAAGTGGACGACCGGGTGCGCCAGGAGCTTCGGTCAACCTTGGAGCGCGGGATTGGCAGGATCCCGGGGGTCACGGAGGCGCGTCTCTTCGGCTCGGTGGCGCGGGGCGACGAAGACCCCGACAGCGACATCGACATCTTCCTGCTCGTCAAGGATCGGGCCTCAAAGGACGCTGCGCGCCGCGAGATGGAGGGGCTGCGCGGGGAGGTCCGGTCGCGGTTTGGTAACTGGGTGAGTCCGATCATTCTCACGGAGGCGGAGTTGCGGCGGCGACCGCGCCGGGCGTGGCTCGGCCCTGCTCGGGAGGAGGGACTCCTGCTCGGCGGCGCCCGACCTCACGGTGCCGGTTCGCGCAGGGGGCAAACGCGTGGCGCGTGAGCGACGGGTGGTCATGGCCCGCGTGGGGCTCTATCGAAGGCGGGCGGAAGAGCTTTCTCGGTCGATGGAGCGCTCGTATGCAGAAGGCCTGAAGATGGCCGCGGCGGTGAACGCCGTACAGTGCGCGATAGCAAGCGCAGATGCAGTCTGCGTGTCCCATCTGGGGCGCCGCGCTGCGCCCCAGAGGCACCAGGACGCCGCGGAGCTCCTGGCGACCTGTGGCCTGAAGGGTGCCAGGGGCAAGGCGGGGCAGTTGCGCCGCATCCTCGAAATGAAGCACGCGGCAGAGTACGACGACCGCGCGCTGACAGCGGCGGAGATCCAGCGTCTCGTAGAGAGGACCCGTCGCTTCCACGAGTGGGCGATGGGGGCATCGGGGGATTAGCGCGCGGCGCAACGGCCGGTCGCGGGCGGCCGCGACCCCAGAAAAACGTGCCCAAACCGAATATCGCTGGGAAACCCTCAAATCCCCTCCCATGCACTCCCGGGCTTGGCCAGAGGGTCGGTCGACCTTCCTGGGGTGGGACGCGGAGAGCGAGCGAGCGTGCGCACCACGTGCGCTCCCGCCCCCCGCGCCCCCGCCTCCCACGAGCACCGCGCCCAGTCGGAGGGGGCGTAAGAGCCCCCCGTGAGGGGAGCGCGCGGGGCGGGGAGCCCGGGGGCTCGGCGGGTAAGGAAAGGGGCGGCGCCCCCTGGCGCCGCCAAAAGAGACTTGGTCACTCAGGCGTCGGCGCGCAGCGACTCGCCGAACGCGGACATCTGGGGCTCGCTGAGGATGCCGGCCTTCTCCCTGACTTCCTTGGGGGGAGGCGTGGCCGCGAACTTCTTCGCGTTCTCGAGCGAATCCCACTCCGTGATCACGGTGATCTCGTTTGGGTTCTCGGCGCTCCGCAGCACGAGCGCCCCGCGGCATCCGGCGGCCTTGCGGCGCTCGCCGTTGGCGTCGAAGAACGGTTTCCACTTTCCGAAGTCTTGCACGGTGATTTTCATCATCAGGTGGGCCATTGTTGGTATCCTCCTTTGGGGGGCCACCCCAAGGGGGGCCAAGCGCCATAAGCGTTGCCGCCGCGGGGGGCCACGCTCGGGCCATGGTTGCGCGTGGGCGGGGGCCGAATTCACGCGCCTGCTCGTTCACGATCTTTCGGAAGGCGCGCGGCGGCCGGGTTCTCCGGCGGTCCCTTGCGCGCCTGTCGGTCTGCTCTTCACAATCACCAGTTCACTCTGATCGGGGTCGTATCACAGGAAACCCTTTCGGGCTTCTTCCAGCGGTCGATCCCCACCCACCTCGCCCCGGCTCCTTGAGTCGGGCGCCCTCTGGCCAACTTTGGATGTCTGGTTTCGGGGGGGCGGGGCGAGTGTGGGAGCACTACGCGCCACCCGCGTGAGGGTTAGAGGGGTTGGCGATGGGTATCACACAAGTGTTGTGAAAGCAACAGTGCACCGCCCCCCAAACGGGGACGGATCCACACGACAGCGGTGGCGGACGAGGGCCAGTCCCCGAAGTCGGCGGCGCTCCACTGCAAACTCCACCCTGGTTTTCAGGCTGCGGCCGTGCACCATCTATTTGATAACGGTCAACTACCGGAGGTGAATCGATGCACGAGACGAGTCTGCCCGACCTGGGGGTACCGGATGTCCCGGACTGCCCGGAGTGCGGCGCACCGTTCGTGCGGACGCTCATCCGATTCGACTTCAGGGGCCAGTTCTTCGGGTACTTCCCGGCGGACGTGTGCGCAGGGGGCCACGAATTCCTGACGGACGAATCCGACGAAGCCATCGAGCAGATGGCGAAGCGGATGGGGCTGTTCGGACCGAGCGCGCCGCGCGGTCGGGCGCGGACGCGCGCGAAGGCCGGGTAGGCCGCCGGTCCCTGTGGGTGCGGTACGGCAGCTCCCCCCCGGGGGGGTTGCTGGTCGGCCCCGCTGCGAGGGGCTTCCTACGGGCAATCACCAGCCCACCCACCTCGCCCCGGCTCCCGTGAGTCGGGCGCCCTCTGGCCAACTTTGGATGTCTGGTTCGGGGGCCGGGGCGAGTGTGGGAGCTACTTTCGCCGGGCGCGCTCGGTCGGCCGGACCTTGCGCAACACGCGCGCAGGGTTGCCGGCCACGACGGTGCGGGGCGCGACGTCCTTCGTGACGACGGCGCCGGCGCCAACGACGGCGTCCGCCCCGATGGTGACGCCCGGCAGGATGGTCGAGTTCGCCCCGATGCGGGCGTTCTTCCGGATGACGACGGGCTCAAGCTTCCAGTTGCCGCGGCCCATCTCCTTGTCGTTGGTGAGGCAGGCGCGCGGGCCGATGAAGACCCCTTCCTCGATCCGAGTCCCCGTCGGGATGTAGACAGACGATTGGAGGACGACCCGCGACGCGATGTGGCAGTCGTCCTCGATGACCGTGCCCGTGCCGACCAGGCACTCGGCCCCGACGGCCGAGTTCTCGCGGATCACGACGCCGTTACCCGTCTGCGTCTTGTCCCCGAGGGTGACGCCCTCGTAGATGATGGACCCTGCGCGAACGAGGCAGTCCTTCCCGATCAGGATGTCCGAAAGGCCCTTGGTGGTTCCGCTGGTGAGCGCCTTGCGGTGGCGCTTGCCCGGGTGGCCGACGATGGCGCTCGGGTCGACGAAGCTCCCCTTCCCGATCTTGACTTTCAATGACTCGCCCCGCTGGGGCCGAAAACCCCCCCTCACCGAATAAACCCTGCCAGGAGGTAGCCGTCCCGTGAAGATCCGCACGATTTGCGTGGTGGGCCTTGGCTATGTGGGCACGCCGCTTGCCGCGAAGTTGGCGATCGTCGGGTTCGACGTGGTCGCCTTCGACGTGGACAAGCGCAAGGTCAAGGCGATCAAGGCGGGCAAGTCGCCGCTCCGGGGCAAGGAGCCCCGGCTGGCGCCGATGATAAAGAAGGCGGTCGCGAGGGGCAAGCTGAAGGCGACGACCAACCCCAAGGGCATCCGGAGGGCGGACTTCGTCACGATCAATGTGCAGACGCCGTTCGACGGCCACACCAACAGACCCAACTACCGGGCTCTCGAGGATGCGGTTCGGACGGTCGGCTCGAACCTGAAGCGGGGAGCGGTCGTCGTCGTGGAGTCGACCGTGTCCCCGGGCACGACGCTGAAGGTCGTGCTTCCAATTCTTGAGAGCGCCTCGAAGGGCAAGGCCGGGACGCGGTTTCACCTGGCACATGCCCCGGAGCGGGTCACCCCTGGGAGGCTCCTCGCAAACCTCGAGCAGTACAACCGCGTCGTAGGCGCGATGGACGACACGGCGGCCAAGGCCTGCCGCCAGGTTTACAGGAAAGTCACGAAGGGGGACGTCGACGTGACAGACCCGACGACCGCCGAGGTCGTGAAGACGACGGAGAACGCCTACCGCGACGTGCAGATCGCGTTTGCCAACGAGATCGCGCTGGCGTCCGAAGCGATCGGTGTGGATGTGCAACGGGTGCGGGAACTCGTGAACAAGGTCCCGTTCCGCGACATGCACACGCCCGGCGCCGGCGTGGGTGGCCACTGCCTGCCCAAGGACGGGCTGCTGCTCGCCCACAGCGTCGCCGACAAGGACGCCACGCGCCTCGTGCGGCTCGCCCGCGATATCAACGACGGGATGCCCGAGCACATGGCCGACCTCGTGGACGAGGCAGCCCGTGGGTCCCCGAGCCCGGGGGCGGCCCGCGTGCTCATCCTCGGGTACGCCTTCCTCCCCGACAGCGACGATACGCGCAACACGCCGGCCGAGCCGCTCCTGCGGCGGCTGGAGGCGAAGGGCTACGAGGTCCGCGTCCACGACCGGCAGGCGGAGTTACCGCCTGGTGCCACGCGCCAGGAGGACCTGCTCGAGGGGTGCCATTGGGCCGACGTGGTGGCCATCGTGACGGCGCACTCCGAGTACACGAAGAAAGCCGAACGGATCGCCAAGGCGCTCCGGAAGGGCGCGGCGGTCGTAGACGGTCGCGGCCTCTTCCCGGCGGGCACGAAGATGCCTGCCGGGACGCGGCTGCTCGGGGTCGGGCGGCCGCATTCAGGTTAGGGGCATCTCGACGGCCCGCCCGGACTTCATGGAGGTGAGGGCGGCTTGAGCGATCTCGACCGCGCGCACGCCGTCCCACCCGCTGACGAGGGGCTTCTCCTTGCCCTCGACGGCGCGGATGAAGTTCTCGATCTCCAGGCGCAGCGGCTCCTTGCGTTCCGGGTTGATCCGCTGCTCGCTCAGTTGCGAAGGCATGTTGTAGAGACGCGCGGGGTCGAGGTCGGTGTACACATGCGAGGAGATGCGCAGGGACTGAGCGATGTAGTCGATCTCGACGTATTTCTTGTCGCAGGTGAGGGAGAGTTTCCGTACTTTCATCGGGGTGAGCCAGTTGACCTCGCAGGTCCCGACGAGGCCGTTCTCGAACTCGAGCATGATGTTGGCGTGGTCCTCGAAGTCGCCGCCGTTGGCTCGGCCGCCGGTCGCGTAGACACGGCGAACCGGGGCGCCCGCGAGGTAGGTGATGACGTCGATGTCGTGGATGGCGAGGTCCATGATGACACCGACGTCGCGCACGCGCGAGGGGAAGGAGGAGACGCGGCGGGAGGAGAGCGAGATGAGCTTGCCGAGCTGCTGCTTCTGGAGGGCGACACGGGCGAAGGCTACAGCCGGGTTGAAGCGCTCGACGTGGCCGGCTGCGACGATCGTTCCACTTTCCTCGTATCTTTCTAGTGCCTTGCGCGTTCGTTTGGGGTCTAGGGATATTGGCTTCTCCACCAGCGCGTGTATTCGCATCTCGAGGGATCGCTCCATTATTTCGTCGTGCAACGCCGTCGGGACGGCGATAACGACCGCATCTACGCGTGACAGAACGTCGTCAACACTTCGGGCATCTTCCACCCCAAACCGGGTTGCTACGTTCTCGGACCGTTCCGAATCAATGTCAAAGACCGCCGTCAAAACTCCCATGTCCGAGAGAACGCGCGCGTGGTTGATTCCCATCGATCCCGTACCGATGACGCCGGTCTTCACGCCCAACTTGGCCGTCCCTTCACATCGATCACCTTGGCGCACATACATAATCCTTGGCAGATCCCGGTTTGAAGGTTTGCTTACGTCTACCTAGCTCCCCACCGAGCGAGGACGCCTCCAACATTCAGCCGCCAACGCCTCATGGGCGGAGCATGCCCCAAGCATCGATTCGCCGAACCCAGTCGCGGGCCCTCTGGAATTCGATGGGGTCGGATCTCCAGGATAACATTAGCGCCGTCAAGGTATTCTGGACCCTATGCACGACGAACTCGCATCAAGACATGCGCCTGCCATCCCAGCAGGCCTTGTTCATGCACGTGGGCGTAAGCGCTACGGTGATGGAGGCAATGATCTTGGATCCAGAAGAACAAGAGTGGCGTCGACTAGGTCCGCCCGAGAAAACGAGCCCTACCTTCCCATCCGAGGGTACCTTATGTCCGTCTTCCGACGGACGGTCTGGCGGCAGAATCGTCTCTCGAGGGAGCTGGTAACCAAATGAGATTTCCCTGGAAGAACCGTTCGTGCGGCGGGTTTGGGGAATAGCTGAGTGGCCAGGGAGCATTTCCCGGCACATCAGGGTGCGCATTGACCTTCGACATTCTCGAAGGAACTGGTGGGTTTGGGATTGAGCGAGCGAGATCGAATCACCTCCAACACCATTTCGACCCTCGTAAACTACGCTGCACGCGTCGCGCTAGGGCTTGTGACGCTTCCGCTACTATTGCGCCAAGTCGGTGCAGAAGAATACGGGACTTACCTGCTAATCACCTCCTTTTCAGGGTACCTAGGCCTCATGGACCTCGGTATCACCCAAGCAGTAACGCGCGAGGTAAGTTCCAGGGTCGCGCGTCACGATCACAAAGGGGTATCCCAACTAGGTTCCTCCGCGGTGTTCCCTCTAATCGGAGCCGGATTGTTGGCGGCGCTGATTT
>CBEUCC010000077.1:0-11717 GCA_965541515.1 uncultured Thermoplasmata archaeon | reverse complement strand
AGTGGCCGTCCTCTTCCGGTCGATGGGGCACGCACAAACCCTTGCGCGCGAGTTCCACGCGAGCGACATCCCGGTGGAGGTCGTCGGTGCCGGCGGCCTCCTCGACCGGCCGGAGGTGCGCGACCTCCTCGCGTGGGCGACATTCGCCACGGACCCGCTTGCCAACGACCTTGCGGCCTTCGCCGTGCTCTGGTCGCCTGAATTGGGGATTGACCCGACCGACGTGGCGCGCCTGACACGCGCTGCAAGGGCGGCCAGGAAACCCGTATTCGAGTTCGTGAAGAACCCGACGAAAGTCGACGACCTCTCGATTGGCGGCAAGGCACGCCTGCTCGAGCTGGCCGCACGCGTGGAGTCGGTTCAGGCGGAAGCACGCCAACTGCCGGCGGGCGAGGCGCTCAGCCGCGTCCTCGAGGTCTCGGGGCTGCGCGCGCGGCTCGACCCCGACCTCCCGGCGGGCCGCCGCGCCGTTGGCAACTTGGACGTGCTCCTCTCGCTCGCGCACGAGGTAGCGGCCGACACCGACCACCCGGGGCTTGAGACGTTCGTTGACCTAATGGACCTCATCTCCCGAACCGGCATGGAGCTCTCCGAAGCCGAACCGGACCTCGCCGACCCTTCGGTCAAGGTCATGACCGTCCACCAGGCAAAGGGCAAGGAGTTCGAGGTCGTCATCGTCCCTGACCTCGTGGAGCGCCGGTTCCCCCCCTCCGGGGTGCCTGGCATGACGGAGGGGTTCTTCGTCGGGTGGCACCAAGAGGAGGCGGTCGACCCCTCGCAAGGGGACGAGGAGCGCCGGCTCCTCTATGTAGCGATGACACGCGCCGTACGCGAGCTCGAACTCGTTACATTCCAGCACTACGGTTCGCGGCGATCCGCGTACCCGAGCCCGTTCCTCGAGGAGTTGGGCTACCACGACGGCGGGGCGCCCGGACCCACGGAGTCCGGGATCGTCGTGGAGGAGTACGCGCCACTCGAGGAGCCTCGGCCGCCTGCCGGGCCGCTGGCCGGCGAGGCACGCCTCGAGGAAGCGGCGCGTGGTGCGATCGCCGTGTTGCGGGCCGGCCCGTCGGCCGGTGCCGAGGCGGCCCGGGCGCAGGTGCGGGAACTGCTCGGCCACCTGGCGGCCGCCCACGGGTCCAGCGGCTCCGACGCGGCCGCGACCCTGGCGGTCATCCGGGAGATCGAGGCGGTCGTGGGATCCGTCGATGTGCCGGCGCCGCGCGACAGCGCACCCGTCCACCACACGCGGCCCGGGGTGCAAGGGGGGGTGCTCGACCTTTCGTACTCGCAACTGAAGACATACGAAGCCTGCCCACGCCAGTACAGGTACGGAAGCGTGCTCAACCTGCGCGGCCGCCAGTCGCGACACGCGCTTGCCGGCAGCGTCATCCACTCGGTCCTCGAGGAGTTCCTGAAGGCGTTCAAACACACGCGGGACGCCACGCTCGATGACCTGCTTGGGATCTTCGAGGAGCAGTTTGCCCGGGCTGACTTCGAGACGGAGCTCGAGCGCCGGCAGCACTACGACGACGGCTTGGCGATGATGAAACAGTTCTACAAGGACGACCGCGCACGCTCGACGGAGCCGGTCGAACTCGAGAAGTGGTTCGAGTACCGGCTCGATGACGTGAAAGTGCGGGGGAAGATTGACCGCATCGACCGCCACCCGGACGGACGGTTCGAGGTCATCGACTACAAGACGGGCCGCGTCGACTCACGGCGTGCGTACGCGACCAAGGACCTGCAGCTCCCGATCTATGCGATGGCGATGCAGGAGGGTCTGCACAAGGACATGAAGTGCGCCACGATCTATGCGCTGAAGGGAGGCAAGCGGATTACCCTGAACAAGGGGAAGGACCTGACGGACGCCGTCATCGCGAGCGCGCGCCGCCGGATCCTCGACATCGCCACGGCCGTGAGGGCCGGCAAGTTCGACCCCGACCCGGAGGAGCGCAAGTGCTCCTGGTGCGAGTTCCGGATGCTGTGCCCGGCCAGTGCCTCCCCGGCGTGACAGGGCCCCGTGCCCGGCGGGTCGCATCTGGCGCGCGAGAAACCGACCGGGCCGGGTCAGCCGGCGTCCTGGCCGGGCGTCGTGGGCGCCGGGGTCTGCGCGCCGTCCGCACGCGCGATGAGCGCCCGCAGGACCTCCCCCTTGATTCGGCGGTGGAGGTCCAGGTCCGCCCGGTCCTTACTGATGATGGCGAGGAACGCCTCGCTCCCGGCCGCCGAAGCCGAGAGGCTGATGTTTGTGGCTGTGCCGAGCTTCCACTCGATCCTGTTCTTGGCATTCATGGGCTCGGAAATCGCCGACCCCGTCTGACGCACGGCCGACCCGATGAGGGCCACGACGTCCTCCTCGGCGGTCACCGTGTCAGGCATGCGCATGATGGACCTCCCCACATGCCCCTGGACGTCGCGCTGGGTAGCCAGGCCGGCGCCCGCGGCAAGGACGACGGCCGCGACCACCGCCACGGGCACCAGCACTTCGGTGGGGACCCCGGAGATCTGTCCCACGGCCACGACCATCAGCGGGATGGCGACGAGCAGCAGGAGGACGACATACGCCTGCTGCCGTTTCGCGAACTTCCGACCCGTGGATATCCATTCCCCGCGGGGGATACTGTCCATGGTGACGTTCCTTGTAGTGAGGATGACATCGGCACGCACGGTCCCGTCGGCCAACCGGGACGTGTTCCAGTCTGACGCACCCGCGTCGGGGTCGGGCGTGGGTGCGGCCAAGATCGGTCTGGGCGCCCCAACGTCGTCCGGGCCTACAACACGCGCCTTGGGGCCGCCCCCGGCCACCACGGCTGCAGTCGCGGCCTCCTGCGCTGGGAGGTCCGCCTTCTGCTTCTCGACGAACCACTGGATCTTGCGGATCCGGTAGCCCGCGACCCCGGGGACCGTAGTCGTGGAGCCGTCGGTCATCTTCATTTCCATCTTCAAGGCGGAGCCCCAAGAGAACCGAATTCGAACGCCCTCGATGGACTGGATGGCGTGGGTGTCCGTGCGCCCCGCGAACTCCAAGTGGACCCGGTCGGAGGAAAGTCCGGTCCGCAGCGGGATGCGCGGACCTTCTATCATCGAGGTGGCCGTCCACCAGAGGAAGAGCCCTCCGAAGAGCACTTCAAACGCGCTCGGCGATCGCCCAACTATCAGCGACATACCCACGAACGAGAGGTTCAGCCCCGCGAGGAAGCCGTAGAAGGCGGCGCGGATCTTCCACCGGCGGCCGGGCCTGTTCACGACCCAGTTGACCGCACCGGTGGGGGAGGGAGGGCTAGGAACAGGCGTGGGGGTGGATGTGTCCACGGTACCGGGGCCACCGAAAGCGCTCCGGTGTCAAATCCCTGCCGGAGGCAAGAGATGGTCACTGTGGCCCCGTGCGTGGAGGGGGGCCCTGAGGACTTGGTCCGTCCTTGCAAAACTCTCCTTGAGCGGTCGCTTCCTCCCGCGGGAAACGCTCTTAGCGGCGAGGCCGGATTGCGCCGCGCACCATGGATCCTCCTTCCTCGCCGTTCTGGAAAAACGTGGAGCGCTTCCGCGCCTCGGGCCTCGACCCCCTCCGGTGGATCGCGGGGTGCTCGGTGGAGGTCGACGAGGACCTCGTGCTGTACCCGGCGCTCTCGCATGCGCGAGGCGCGCTCGAGGAGTTGGGCGTGACGGTCGGCTCCCGGGAGGGCCCCGCGGTCGTGGAGGACCGCGGTCACCCGCTTGGGGTCAAGCGGGTCATCGTCGGCCCCGCTGCGGAGGCCCCGCCCTACCTGGCCGTACGGGGCAACGCGCGGTCCGCAAGCGTCCTCTCGCGCGTCGACCGGCCGACGGGTGACGACCCCGAGGCGTTTTCGGCGGGCCTCGTCCAGGCCATCCGCGCAGTCCCGGAGGCGGCGCGACGCCTGGGACACCCTGGGCGCTGGGACCGGCCACTTGTCATCGGGTCGCTCGAGGCCCATGCGACGGCGCGCCCCGGGGCCCAGTTCTGCGCGTTTGACTTCCTTGAAACGGGGCGCGGACCTGCGCGCGGCCGGTTCCTCGTCAAGAGCCAGGCCGTGGAGGTCACAGACGCCTCGCTCGAACCGATGGACCCGCTGCACGTCCAGGGGGCGCTCGCGGCCGCACTTGCCCCCCTCGTCGCCCTCGGGTGCTCAAAGGACCTGCGAGCCTGGCCGGTGCTCGACGCACCGTCAGGGGGGGAGCGGGCGACGCTTCGTGCCTCGTTCCAAGCGGCGGCCGCGCGCGTGGGTGTTCGCGTCGAGGAGGCGCCGGGCCCAGATACGGGGTCGCTTTTCATCGGCGCGACGGTCTCGGGCGCCGTCGACCACGACCCGCCACAGCGCCACCAGGACGTGGCCGTCGGCATGGAGGTGTCCCTCACACGGGCCTTCGGCGACCTGGCGCCGCTGCTCGTCTACCTCATGGCGCAGACCGAGGACGCGCTGATGGAGCGCGCCAAGCGCGCAGGCCACACGGTGGGCGGCCTGCGTGAACTCACGCGCGAGACGCACCGGGCGCTAACGACACCCGACCTTGCCGTTGCGCGCGCCGTCGCGGCCGGCCGGCCCCCCTTTGGTGAGCCGGTCGACTCGTCCAGGCACCTGGCCGCGACGGTGGACCTCTCGCTCGAGGGCGTCGTGGCACTCATCCGGTTCGCGGTCCGCCGTGGCCTCGAACTGCGACTGGACGAGGTGCCGCTCGCCTTCCCGGAGCTCGCGCGCTTTGCCACCACCGAGTACCTCACCGACAACGCGACCGCCAATGCTCCGGGCGCGGTGGCCCTCGTCGGCTACCCGACGGCGCTCGACACGGTCGAGGGGCGGCTCGCCCAGGCGGGCCTTCATCCGATCCGTGTTGGGGTGGTAACTGGCACCGAGGGGGGGCGCCTCGTGGCAACGCGGGAGCTTGCGACATTCATCGGGTCGAAGCGTCTTCTCGCGAACACCCATCTCGCCTGACGGCGCGCGTACGTGAGCCGGGTGGATTTTGCCACCGGCCGCCGGACCCACCTGCCAAGCGGGCGGCAGGCGCCGATCCGTGCCCCGGCGGGGGCAACGAGGGCCCAGGGACCTGCTCCTCCACCCTCCAACCGCCCGGCAAGTCGACTGGCTCCCTTGCCCGCCAGGACCCAAGTCGGCGCGCCGCGCCCTTCCAAGCGCGCGCGAGCACGTCGTCCGGCGGCGCATTGGAAGTCGCCCTTCCGCGCCTGATGTTGTGGGCGAAGAGCGTTGCCGGCAGGACGCATATGAACAGCTTGGCGGCGCCGGTGAACAACGCGCCCCAGAAGGCAATCAAACCCCAACCGGAGGTATCCGGGGTCCGCGGGTGGCCCCATTCCGGCGGAATGAGCTGAATCACCTCCGTACCTTGGGGCGACCTCCACGGGTTCTGGAAGCTCGGGTACCCGACCGCCAACCACAGGATGAAGATGGCCACCGAACCTGCAAGTACCGCGTAGAACCACCGATTGGCTTTCATGTGCCGGGCACCCACGAAGACGACCACGATCATGATGGAAGCCCACATCAGTGGGAACGGCTCGCGAAGGGCCGGCGGCCGGATGTTGAAATCGGTGAGACTTTGGGAGAACTGGTCCCACGAAACCAGCCACCCGTAGTGGTACACCACCTCGAACAGCCAGATTCCGCTGACCATTGCGCAGGCGGCGATGAAGATCCTCTCGAAACCGACGCCCTCGCAATTCCGGAGGCGCCGCGATGCGAACAGGTAGCACAGGGCGTATGCGACGATCGAGGCCGCAAGCACTCGGCCTGTAAGGACGAAAGTCTGGTTGGCCGCCGCCGCGGCGACGGCAAGGACGATGACGGCCACCATGAAGAGGTCGGCTAGGTCCGCGAGCTTCGTCCGGACAAATTGCACGATGAGGTCGCAAAGATTGGGGTGGGTCCGTGGGGGATGAGCCGGGGCCGCCGACCCGTCCGCTGAATCCGCGTCGGTTGCCTTGGCGGCAGGTTCGGTGGGGGACGGGTGGCGCGAGTCCCCCTCACCGGTCTCCTGGGGCACGACGTCCCAGTCCGTCCAAGGGAGGAAGAGGCCCTTGAGCGCACGCCACGGCGGCCACAGCCTGGCGCCCGACGAACCGCCACGGCCCTTTTGGGTGAGGAACAACGTCCCCGGGAGCGCGCACCAGAAGACCTTTGTGACGCTGTTCAACAAGGCCCCCCAGAACTCGACGGTCGCGCGCCCCTGCTCGGTCGTCGGGTGGCTGTACTCGATCGGGATCAGGGGAATCGTTGGGTGCTTGGAGGGCCACCACTCGGGGTGCGGGAATTGAGGGAACCCGGCAGATTTCCAGACCTGAAACGTCGCAATGGCAAGCACGAAGACCAGAATGAACCAGCGGTTCACTTCCATGTAGCGAACGCCGACGAAGACCAGCGAGACCATCAGGAGGGCCCACGACAGGGGCCACGGGTTCGCGAATGACAGGGTGAGAAGCTGTTCTCGAATGAGGTGCCACGTGTCCCAGCCCCAGAGCCTCCAGACGATCTCGAAGAGCCAGACGGAGCTTATCATGGCGCCCAGACCGATGAACACCCTTTCCACACCGACCTCTTTCCGGCTCCGAAGGCTCCTGGAGGCGAAGAGGTAGCTAAGTCCAAACCCAATGATCGAGCCTGTTAGAACCTTGTCCGTGAAGATGAACGACTGGTTGAGGACCGATACGGTCAATGAGCCGAGGATCACGAAGACCATCGCGAGGTCAGCAAGGTCCGCCAGCTTCGGTTTCACGAACCGAGCGGCGCGCCCAATGCCCGCCCGCAACGAATCGATTGCTCCCCCGATTCCCTCCACCATGAGGTCGCCCCCCCCCCCCGCGAAGAGTCGCCCGGCCTTGATCATAGTTCTTGCGTTGCGGTCGATGCCTTGCCGGGATTCGCCGCTGGATGCGCCAACGCCGTGCGCCGCCGCATCGCGCCAAGCGCGTTGGCGAGCGCCCGCCGTGCCTTCGCAAGCGCGTCGTCGGCCGGCCCGGAGGCCGCCTTCCCCGGCCTGCTCATGTGGTGGACGAAGAGCGTCGCCGGCAAAACCCCAAAGAGGATCTTCACGATGCTCGTGAGTAGGCCGCCCCAGAAGGTGATGAACGCCCAACCGGGGTCGGCGGGACTAGTAGGGTGCGCGAACGACCCCGGGATGAGCCCGATCACGGTGGTCGTGTCAGGCGACCGCCACGGCTGGTCGTGGCTGGGGTGGCCCACCGCGATCCAAAGCAAGTAGGTGGCAGCTGCCGCTACTAGGACGAAGTAGAACCACCGGTTCACCCGCATGTGCTTGGACCCTACGAACATGACCCCCGCCATGAGCAAGGCCCACACGAGCGGGAACGGCTTGCCGCGCGCTGGCGTGTTGATGTTGAAAGTGGTCAGGCTCTCCCCGAACAACTTCCATGACTCGACCCACCCGAAGTACGCGAAGACCTCGAAGACCCAAATCCCGGCCGCTGCCACCGCGGCCGCCACGAAGATCCGTTCGAAGCCGACGCCCTCGCATTGCCGGAGGCTGCGGGACACGAGAAGGAAACAGAAGGCGGGCGCGACAACCGACGCCGCCAGGACGGTGCGCGTGAGGATGAACGACGGGCCGGCGGCCGCGATCCCGACGGCGGCCAGGACGATGAAGACCACGAGCAGGTCTGTCCAGTCCGCTAGCTTCGTGTGCACGAACCCGGCGGCCTGATCACAGAAGCTCGGACGATCACTCACCGACCCTCACCCCGCCTAGAGGTTTCAACCGGGTGCCTTGAGGCGGGCACTGCCCCTTGCCCGCGCCAATCCTGCCACGGCATCAGCAACCGCCGCAGCGCGGGCCACGGGCGGCTCAGGCGCGATCCAAGCGTCCCCCCAAGGTTCTCCCGCGTGAGGAAGAGCGTCGCGGGGAGCGAACACCAGACGATCTTGGCCAGGGTGTTGAAGAACCCGCCCCAGAAGGAGATAGTGGCGCGCGCCTCCTCCGTCGTCGCCGCGGCGTAATCGGCCGGGATGAGGGGCAACATCGAGGTTCCGCTCGGCCACCATTCCGGGTGGAAGTAGCTGGGGAATCCAATGGCCTTCCAGATCTCCATGGTTGCGATGCTCAAGGCGAGCGTCAGCAGGAACCACCGGGTAGCCCCCATGTACCGGACGCCCGCAAGAACGAGGCTTGCAACAATCAGCCCCCAGAGGAGGGGGAATGACTTCGAGGTCGTGTTCAGGCTGAGGGCGAAGATGTCCTCCCCCACGGAATACCATTGGTCCCAGCCGTAGTAATGGTAGACGAGTTCGAAGAACCAGATGGAGCTCACCATCGCGCACAGGCTGATGAAGAGGCGGTTCACCCCAAGCTCCTCCCTGCCCCGCAGGCTGCGCGACGTGATGAGGTAGCACAACGCGAAGCCCACCAAGGAACCTGCGAGCAGGTGGCCCGTGAGGACGAACGACTGCATGACAACAGCCAGGGTCAGCGACACGACGATTACGCCGACCATCGCGAGGTCAGCAAGGTCCGCGAGCTTGGGCTCGAGGTAGGCAATCGCGGGCCCCAGACCGCCTAGGATAGGCTTCACGCGAGATCGTGGCCCCCTTGCATCAACGCCGGTACCTCCACACGACCGTCTCGCTTAGGAGGTAGTTGGAGATGAAACCGAGCAGGATTCCCACGGTGTTGGCCACCAGCAACTGCGTGTCGAGCGCGAGGAGCAGCACTAGCGTGATGTAGTTCACCGCGGCGCCAATTGCGACCGATCCGTGGTATTTTGCCAGCTTGACGGGCCACGCGCCGGCCACCCGGCCGCGGAACGTCCATCGATCATTCAGGAGAAAGTTGGTAAGAATCGACGTCTCGATCGAGAAGAGGGCGGCCACGTACGGGATCCACCCCGCGGAAACGACCAGGGCCCACAGGACCCCGTTGTTCACGAGCAGGCCCGACGCGCCGACCGCTATGAACTTCAGTACCCGGTACTCGGACAGCCGCAAGAGCTGCGCCACATACCGCAACACCTCCGTCGTGCCAAGCTTGCTCTCACCGGCAGCGCGCTTTCGAAACGTGTAGGGCACTTCGACCGTCCGCTCGAATCTACCCTTGGCAAGGACCTCGACGAGCGCGGTGAATCCCTGCACGTTGAGCGAGACGCCTTCGACCACACGCCGGTGGAACAGAAAATACCCGGATTGTGTGTCCATCACGTGCCGCGTCTGCGGGAGGAACAAGTGCGACAACCACAGGGCACCCCGGGAAACGATCGAGCGCGCGGTCGAACGTCCTTCGGCGCCCCCACCCTCGACGTAGCGAGACGCGATCACGACATCTGCACCTGTCTCGGCTTGGTCGAGCAACGTCCGCAGCAATTCGGGCGGGTGCTGGAGGTCCGCGTCCATGATGCCAATGATATCGCCGTCGGCAGCCCTGATCCCCTCCACCATGGCGGTGCCCCGGCCGCCCTTTCCCGGGCGGTGGACAACGGACATGCCAGCCCGGGAGGCAGCTAGCCGGTCGGCAAGCTGCCCGGTGCCGTCCGGGCTGTTGTCGTCCACAATGATCAGTTCCAAGGAGGTGCCGTCAAGCGCGCGGAAGACTCCCTCGACCAGCCGCTCAAGGGTATCTCTCTCGTTGTACGTTGGGACAACGACTGATAGTCTAACCACGCGCGGCGGAACACAGTGGGAATAAAAGGTTTCGCCCGTCGCGGGCTTCTCGGATTCTCCAGGGGCCGTTCCGCACCGGCCCCTGTGTGGGCCGCGCCCCTGCTGCGAGAGCGGGATGTTCAATCAAGTCCAGGTGTTCCACGGGGGCTCGGACTGCGAACAACCACCTGTGTATCGGGCAAGAACCGATCCCGATAGACGGGTGGACGTCCTCGGCCTCGCTCAGGGAGGTGTCCGACGCCGCAGGGAGAGCGCGACCACCATGGCGGTTATGAGCAGGGCGAGTGGGAGCGCGTATTCCGATGGCGGCTCCTGGGGCCCCACCTCCACATACGTGGAGTGGATGGCCACCGACCCCCGGTCGTTAACGACCGTGAGCGTCACGTTGTAACGCCCGGGCTCCCTATACCCGTGCCACACCTGGAGGCCGGATGCCGTGCCACCGTCCCCGAAGTCCCACCAGGCGTCTGCGACATAGCCGAGCGGCAGCGGGTCGTAGGACGACGAGCCGTCGAAGTAGATGCCCGTCCCGAGAGGGACCTTCCAGTCGTTCATGACGAACGACGCGACGGGGGGCGGCCCGTCGTGGTAGACCGTCAGGATCAAGTTCGCCCGTCCTACCGCACCGAGCTCGTCGGAAGCGGCAAGCTCGACCGTGTAGACGCCGGCCTCGTCGTACACGTACTCCACATGCGGCCCTTCGGCCGTCCCGCCGTTGCCGAATGACCACGAGAAGTGTATGGCCCCCCCCTCCGGGTCGGTCGAACCCTCTGCAGAGAAGACCGCCGACTCGCCGTTGGTCACGTACCTTTCAGGCGGCGTGATGCGGGCGACCGGCGGCTGGTTCAGCGCCGGGTCCAGCACACTCACCACCTGGGTGGCTGTCCCCGGTGCGCCCAACTCGTCAGCTACCGTGAGCGTCACCGTGTAAAGGCCGGGCCGCGCGAACGTGTGGCGTGGTGTACCGCCAACGGCCATGCCTCCGTCACCGAAACTCCACGTGTACGCCTTGATCCCGCCCTCGCGGTCGGTCGAATCTAGCCCCGAGAAGGACGCGGGGAGCCCCCCAAAGGCCAGCCCGTTGCCGCCGACCTTGATCACGGCCGTCGGCGCCGTGTTCTGCGAGAGCTCTAGGATTGTGACTTCGGCAGAGGCGCTCCCATCGCTCCCGAACTCGTCCGTCACCCTGAGCCGAACTGTGTAGGTGCCGGCCGCCCCATACGCGTGCGACACCCAGGACCCCGGGACCGTCCTTCCGTCGCCGAGGTCCCAGGCGTACCCGGCGATCCCGCCGCCCTCCGGATCCATAGAATCCGAGCCACCGAAACTGACGTTGAGCCCCACGAACTGGATCGTACGGTTCAGGTAGATCCGGGCGATCGGTGGCTGGTTCTGGGATGGGTCCTTGATGGAGACTGTCACAGCTGTCTGGTTCCTCGTGCCGTGTTCGTCGGTGACGGCGAGCGTAACCGCGTAATTGCCCGTCCGGTTGTAGTCCTTGACGATCCACGCGCCTGTAGCGTTCGTCCCGTCCCCAAAGTCCCAGGCATGCGAGTAGATCCCGCCGCCCTCGGGGTCATAGGAATCACCCCCGCCGAACGAGATGTTGCGACTGACAAACTGGGTGGGCCGGCTCACATAGATGACCGGGACCGGGGGCTGGTTCCCGACCATGCGGAGGTCGGAGGTGTAGATGCCGCCGGGCGTGCAGATGTACAGCAGTCCGCCGGGGCCGAAGGTGAGGGACACGACGGACGGCGTCGACCTTGTGATCACGATCTCCTCATCCATCACGGTATCGTAGTTCGGCGGTTCGAGGAGGAACCGCCGGATGGTCGCCGTGCTCCAGTCCGCGACGAAAAGGTGAATCGGGCCGCTGCCCCCGTAGGAGCCGGCGTCGAACGCGATACCCGTCGGGGCCACCGTGGGCGTGATGTTCCACAGCGGGTCCTCGAAGCGCGGGTCACCGACGGTGCCGTTCACGAGGGGCCAGCCGTAGTTTTGTCCAGGCAGAAGCAGGTTCAACTCGTCGTTCTCGTCCTCGCCATTCTCGGTGACATACATGCGCCCCGTCCG
>CBEUCC010000076.1:0-11918 GCA_965541515.1 uncultured Thermoplasmata archaeon | reverse complement strand
GGGGATGAAGACGCGCACGCCCGCGGGGGCCTCGACCTCCTTGTACGACTCGAACCGCCGTTTGGGGTCGCGGATCTCTGATAGCGGCGCGGGGTTGTGGTGGCCCTTGACGTGTGTATCAACGGGCCCGTTGAGGCCACCGATCACGAGTGTGTCGCCCTGGTGCAGGGTCCCGGAGACTAGGATCGCGTCGAGCGCCGTGCCGATCCCCTTCTCGTGCTTGACCTCGAGGACCGTCCCGCGGGCGGAGCCCCCCTCGACGCGGAGTTCCTCCTCAAGGAAACGCTGCGCGAGCCCGGCAAGCACCAGGAGAAGGTCCGGAATCCCCTCGCCGATCTTGGCGGCGACGGGCACCAGCGCGACCGTCTTTCCAAAGTCCTCGATGCGGTCGTAGCGGTCACTCGGGATGCCCATCTCATGGAAGCGCTCGATGATCCGGTAGATCCGGTCGTCGAGCGTCTGCTGCACGGATTCGAGCTGCTTGTCGAACGAAGCGATGAACGCCGACCCGGGGTGGTCGCGCCAGCTGTCGAGCATGTCGACCTTGTTGAGCGCGACGACGAAGGGCGTCTTGCGCTCGCGCAGGAGGTTGAGGGACTCGAGCGTCTGGGGCTTGAAGCCTTCGCGCACGTCGACAATGAGGACCGCAATGTCGGCAAGGGCCCCGCCGCGCTTGCGCAGGTTGGCGAACGCCTCGTGACCGGGCGTGTCAATGAAGAGCAGCCCCAGCACGGTGAGCCGCTGGGCGCCGGGCAGCGCCTCACAGGCCTTCCTGATGGTGGCGAGAGGCACTTCCGTCGCGCCGATGTGCTGCGTCACGCCGCCCGGCTCGCGCGCCGTCAGCGTCGTGCCGCGGATCTTGTCGAGGAGTGTCGTCTTGCCGTGGTCCACGTGGCCAAGGACGGCGACGATTGGCTGGCGGATGGGCATGCTCCTCTCCTCTCCGGGCGGGGTACAGCAGGTCGTGCGAAGGTGAACACCTCGGTGGCGGCCAGTGCCGGGGGAGGTTTCCTGGGGGGGGAAATAGGTTGTGGGCGGCCGCGCGCCTACTCGTAGACCCACGCCCGCGTCTTGACGTGGGCGAAATCCCGCGCCTCGAACCAGAGCGCGATCTCGCGCGCGGCCGACTCGGGGGAGTCCGACCCGTGCACGAGGTTTCGGCCGAGGTCCATCGCCAGGTCGCCTCGGATGGTCCCGGGCGCCGCCTTCTTGGGGTCCGTCGCGCCGATCACGGCGCGGCAGACCGACACCGCGTCCTTCCCCGAAACGACCATTGTCAACACCGGGCCGCCCGTGAGGTACCGGATTAGCCCGTCGAAGAACGGCTTGCCCTCGTGCTCCGCGTAGTGCTTCTTGGCCAGCGCCTCGGTGACGTTCACCAGCTTTGCGCCTTCCACCACGAGCCCTTTGCGCTCGAAACGCTGGATGACCTCACCCATGAGTCCGCGGGCCACCGCGTCGGGCTTGAGCAGGATGAGCGTTCGGTCGTCGCCCACTTTTGTGGCCCCCTACTTCTTTTGCGTGTGCCGAACCTGCTTGGCGTACCGTTTCGACCAACGGACGCGCCGCGGGACGCGCTTCAGGTCCACCTGGTTTCGCTGGCACTTGGAGGAGCAGAAGTAGAAGATCGTGCCGTCCTTCTTGACGTACATCTTGCCCGTGCCGGGCGAGATATCGCTCCCGCAGAAGGAGCACATACGTCGGGATGGCATAGGGGCGACTCACCTCACGGAGAGTTTCTTCGCCTCGCGCGCCGTCTCTCGCAGGATCAGGATATCCCCCATCTGCGTCGGGCCCATCACATTGCGCGTGATGATCCGCCCCTTGTCGCGCCCGTCCATGACGCGGACCTTGACCTGCACCGCCTCGCCCGTCATCCCGGTGCGGCCGACGATCTCGACCACCTCGGCCGGGATGCCGTCGTCGTCCGCCACCGTACTTCACCCCTTCGAGTCCCTACGCCTTTCCGGCTTTGTGCTTTCCCAACTTCGCGGCGATGTCGTCGACGCGCGCCTTGGCCTTCCCGGGCTCAACGATCGCGACCGACGCCGTGGGCACCTTGAGGCCCGCCGCGTGGCCCAGCTCGGACTTGGACGGGACATACCCGTAGGGGATGTTCTTCTCGTCGCACAGCAGCGGCAAGTGCGCGAGGATCTCCTCGGGGTCGGTGTCCTCGGCCATGACGACGAACTTGGCAACGCCGCGTTCGACCATCTTGGTTACTTCGTTCGAACCCTTCGCGATCTTGCCTTTCTCCGACTCACGCGAGAGCTCGATGGCCTCGTAGAGTTGGTTGCCGATGTCCTTGGGCATCTCGAACTTGACAAACAGCTTCGCCATTGTGTATCCTCCTTCCAGGCATTTGTTGCCCTTCATTACTCACGGGAATCCCCTCACATGGGTGGGGGGTAGCGCGGTTAACCAGGGGGTCAGATATAAGGCTTTGGCGCGCCCCGCGCGATGGCCAGACACCAAGAACGCGGGCGCGGGGGCTAACCGGAACTACCCGGCGCGCGCGCTCGAAGTGCCCGCCGCGCTCTTCGTCTTGTCCCAGACTTCCGGCTTGTACTCGTGCTCGTCGCCGTAGAGCGGGTCGATGAGCGCGGCGTACTTCTTGGCGACACTCGAGCGGCGGATCTTGAGCGTCGGCGTCAGCGACTCGTCGTCCACGGTCAGTTCGTGGTCGAGCAGCGCGAAGCGCCGCACCTGCTCAGGCTGCGAGAACTGCTCGCCGACCACGTCGAGGACCCCGCGGTAGAGCGACACGACCTTGGGGTTGGCCACGAGGTCGGCGCGCGCCTTGGACGGGACGCCAGCCCCCTTGGCCCACGCCTCGAGCGCGTCGAAGGCCGGCTGGATGAGCGCGACGAGGTACTTGTGCTGGTCCCCGATGACCATCACCGCGTCGACGAGGGGGCTCCGCGCAATCGCCGCCTCGAGGGCCGCCGGCGCCACGTTCTTCCCATACGAGTTGACGATGAGGTCCTTCTTGCGGTCGGTGATCGATATGTACCCGCGGACGTCCCGTTTCCCGATGTCCCCTGTGTGGAGCCACCCCTCCCGGTCGACGGCCACCCGCGTGGCCTTGTCGTCCTTGTAGTACCCCTTCATGACGTGCGGCCCCTTCGTGACGATCTCGCCCTCGACGTCGGGGGGCGCGCTCTGGAGCGTCTGTTCCCAGATTTCGACCTGGATCCCGGGGATCATTTTGCCGACCGACCCGGGGACGATCTGCGCAAGGGGGTTGACAGCGATGACCGGGGAACTCTCCGTGAGTCCGTAGCCTTCCATGGCGGGCAGGTCGACCGACATGAAGAACTCGGCCATCTTCGGGTCGAGCGGCGCGGCGCCCGACACGATGAACCGCAAGTTCCCGCCGAGCCCGTCCTTGATCTTCCGGTACACGAGCCGCTGGGCGACCCGGTGCTTGAGTTTCGCCCCGAAGGGCACCCTCTTGTCGTGGCGGACGCGCTGCCACTGGCCACCCACGCGCACGGCCCACCAGAAGATGCGTTGCGACAGGTTGCCCTTCTTGGCCACGTCTCCGGTGATCCGCTCGTGGACCTTCTCGAGGACGCGGGGGACAGCGAGCATGTAGTCCGGCTTGAACTCGCGGATGTTTTCCGGGAGCTTCTCCATCGACTCGGCAAACGCGACGTGGTTACCGTTCATGATCGGCAAGTACTCGTTGACGGTGCGCTCGAAGATGTGCGCCAGTGGCAGGTAGGAGATCGTGGTGTCGTCCACCTTGATGTCCACGACGCGCGGCAGCGTCTCGATCTGGGAGAGGATGTTCCCGTGCGTGAGCATGACGCCCTTTGGCAGGCCGGTCGTCCCCGACGTGTAGACGATCGTGAGGAGGTCGTCGCGGCGCGCGTCAGCCCACCGCTTGCCGAACGCAGCCGGGTCGGCGGCCTTCTGCTTGTCGCCAAGCGCCAGGAAGTCGTCCCACGAGATGACGGGCAGCGGCGGGTCTTCGGGCACCGCCCCCGAGAACAGTACTGCGTGCTCGAGCTTCGGGAGGCGCTCCCTGGCCTCCATGAGCCGTGCGAGCATGGCCTCGTTCTCGACGAAGGACAGGCGCATCTCGCTGTGCGAAGCGATGTGCTCGACCTGGGGCTGGGCGAGCGTCGCGTAGATCGGGACGGGGATGGCTCCGGCGTGGATCGCGCCGATGTCGGCAAGCACCCACTCGGACCGGTTCGTGGAGTAGATCCCCACGCGGTCCTGGACGTCGAGACCAAGCTCGATGAGCGCGCGCGCGGCGCGCTCGACCGTCTCGTAGCCCTGGCCGTAGGTAAGCTGGCGGCGGGCCCCGCCCTCCTTCCAGATGAGCCAGGGCAAGCCGGGTGTCTCGCGGCAGCGCCACCGGAAGACCTCGGGCACGGACTGGTTGATGTGCGGCAAAACTCGACCCCCGTACCCATCCTTGGGAGCGTTTATTAGCTTTCGGACACGCGCCCAGCCGAAGCGAGTCCGTCCACGAAACCGGGTCGCGGGCGTGCGGGGTCCCCGTGGCCCCGTGCCAAAGTCTATTAGCGGGGCAGGCCACGGACTCGACGCCGGGAGAGGTCGGGCGGCCGACGGTGCCCCTCCGGGGGCGCTGAGGAAAGTCCCCCCTCCACAGAGCAATGCGCGTCGCGAAGGGGGTGGGCCGCAAGGCCTATCACAAGGAGCGGCCGGGGTGAGAGCCCCGAAACCCGGAGCAGAGACGACACAGCCTGCGAGCACGGTGATGTGGGTAGCCACGGAGATTCCGCAGGATTTGGTGAAACGGCCGGGGGCGCAGGAGCAAGTCCAAACGTCGGGGTTGACCCTGCTCGGTACCCGAAGGTCGGACGCTAAGTCGAATGCTGCCAGTCAAACAGAAGGGGGCTTACGAGCCTCACCCGGCCTCCCCAAACGGGTTCCTGTTCCCCGTTTGGGGCTCGAACTGAAAGAACGAATCAAGAATGAACTCGTCCGTTCTCCTCTTGGGGATCGACCTCGCCCTTTGCTTTGGAGACGATCCCGTCAATGGTCTGGAGAAGGAGAACTACCTCGAAGGGCTTGGCCATGAAACCGGCGGCGCCGATTCGCATCACATTGTCCTCAATAGTGGGGTCGGCCGAAATGACGAGGATCTCTGCGCTCGGATCCATCTTCAGGATCTCGCGCGTGGCTTCGGAACCGTTCTTGATCGGCATCCGGTGGTCCATCAGCGTCACATCCGGTTTCAGTGTGAATGATCCGTACGTCAGGACGGCCTCCCGACCGTTGTAGGCGACGTCGATGATCTCATGGCCAGTGCTTTCGAGGAGGTCTCGGTAGAGAGCCTGGATGTACACTTCGTCGTCGACCACGAAGATTCCTGCCACCCGCTGCCACCTCCGCTCGCCGATGCCCCACGGAGAAACTCGCAAGTCCCCTATGGACGTGCCGTTTGGTTTCCCAATCGGGGATCAGGAGCGGGCTTGCGAGCCTAACACGGCCTACCTATGGACGAGTAGGCAGGCGGGACGCCCGTCCGGGCGCGGCTTCCGTGGCCGGGCGAAGGTCGCCCTCGAGAAGTAATGGCGATGGTTTGCTCACTTGACGTGAGTGCAGAACCGCCCCCGCGCCATCCAAGGTGCGGGGAAAAAAGAAAGGGGGGCGGGAGGGAACCCCCCGCCCCTAGCCCCTTCACGGACTGACCACCACTTCCCCGTGCAACACATCGACCTCGTGCCCGGAGATCGTGCACACTTAGTAGTAGGTGCCCGCGGTGGTGGGGCTGAGGTACAGGTCGACCTGCGTCCCCGCGAAGACTTCGATCGCGCTGAAATAGGGCGCCTTGATCTCACCCGAGCCATCCTGGGCCTTCCTGAACGCCGCACTCAGGTAGAAGTCGGTCGCCGTGAAGTAGTGCTTCTCGGTGCCGTTGTTGAAGATCTCGAGCTTGTACGCCTGCCCTGCGATCAGGGTGAAGTTCTGGGGCGTGAACGCGAACTCACTCATTTCGATCCGTACGGTGATCATCGTGTCCCAGTCGGCCGCCGCAACGAGGTCCCCGGCATTCTGCACCCAGGGCCCGCTCGCAACGTCCGCCAGGACAGGGACAGGCGTCGCTGGCCGCTCCCCTGTGACGGTTATGTGCCCTGTCATCCCCTGGTCCGCGTGGCCGGTGATCGTGCAGATCGAATCGTACACGCCGATGTACAGGGGAATGAAATACACGTCCACTTGGTCGCCGGCGAACACCTCAACGGCCTTGAGGTACGGGGCCTTGAACTCGCCCTCGGAGGTCTGCGCCTTGCGCAGCGCCACCGAACGGTAGAACTCCTCCGCCGTGAAGTAGTGCTTCGCCGTTCCGATGTTCTTGATCTCGAGCTTGTAGGGCGTCCCCACCGTGAACGAGAGGTCCTCCGGCGTGTAGGCGTATTCGCTCATCTCAATGGTCACAGTAACCATCGTGTCCCAGTCGGCTGCCGAGACGAAGTCTCCGGCGTTCGACACGTACTGCCCGGCGGGCAGGCCGCCAACCACCACGCTGCCGTGCATGCCCGCATCCTCGTGCCCGACGATCGTGCAAACGAGGTTGAACACACCCCGTTGGGTGGGGATCAGGTACAGGTCGACTGTCTGGCCGGGGAAGACCTCAATCGCCTTGAAGTAGGGCGCCTTGATCTCGCCAGAACTGTCCTGCGCCTTCCTGAACGCGGCAGTCTCGTAGAACTCCTGCGCCGTGAAATAGTGCTTCTCGGCGCCGTTGTTGTTGATCCGGAGCCGGTAGGGCAGGTCCGGCTGGAGATTGACCACGTCCGGGCTGAACGAAAACTCGTCCATGTCAATCACGACGTCAGTCATCGTGTCCCAATCCGCAGCGGACACTAGATCCCCGGCGTTCTGGACCCAAGGGCCGCTCGCGACTGCCGCGAGGACTGGAGCCGGAGAGGCGGGCGTCGCACCCGTGACGGTGATGTGCCCCGTCATCCCCTGCTCCTCGTGGCCGGTGATCGTGCAAATCGAATCGTACACGCCGGAGTAAACGGGAATGAAATAGATGTCCACCTGGTCGCCAGGGAACACTTCAACGGCGCTGAGGTACGGCGCCTTGTACTCCCCTTCGGAGGTCTGCGCCTTGCGTAGTGCCATCGATTGGTAGAACTCTACGGCCGTAAAGTAGTGCTTCGCCGCTCCGATGTTCTTGATCTCGAGCTTGTAGGGCGTCCCGGTAGTGAACGAGAGGTCGTGGGGAGAGAAGGTGTATTCGTTCATCTCGACGGTTACGGTCACCATCGTGTCCCAGTCGGCTGCCGAGACAAAGTCTCCGGCGTTCGACACGTACTGCCCGGCGGGCAGGCCGCCAACCACCACGCTGCCGTGCATGCCCGCATCCTCGTGCCCGACGATCGTGCAAACGAGGTTGAATACGCCCAGCTGGGTGGGGATCAGGTACAGGTCGACCGTCTTGCCGGGGAAGATCTCGACCGCCTTGAAGTAGGGCGCCTTGATCTCGCCAGAACCGTCCTGGGCCTTCCTGAACGCGGCGGTCTCGTAGAACTCCTCCGCCGTGAAATAGTGCTTCTCGGCTCCAATGTTATTGATTCGGATCCGGTAGGGCTGGTCCGGCTGGAGATTGACCGCGTCCGGGCTGAACGAAAACTCGTCCATGTCAAC
This sequence comes from uncultured Thermoplasmata archaeon, assembly GCA_965541515.1. GTDB lineage: Archaea > Thermoplasmatota > DTKX01 > DTKX01 > DATEUP01 > DATEUP01. The sequence continues at coordinate 4,280 of CBEUCC010000076.1, read as the reverse complement.
CACGACGTCAGTCATCGTGTCCCAATCCGCAGCGGACACTAGATCCCCGGCGTTCTGGACCCAAGGGCCGCTCGCGACTGCCGCGAGGACTGGAGCCGGAGAGGCGGGCGTCGCACCCGTGACGGTGATGTGCCCCGTCATCCCCTGCTCCTCGTGGCCGGTGATCGTGCAGATCGAATCGTACACGCCAGCGTACAAGGGTATGAAATACACATCCACCTGGTCGTTAGCGAACACCTCAACGGCCTTGAGGTACGGGGCCTTGAACTCGCCCTCGGAGGTCTGCGCCTTGCGCAGCGCCATCGAACGGTAGAACTCATCGGCCGTGAAGTAGTGCTTCTCCGTTCCGATGTTCTTGATCTCCAGCTTGTAGGGTGTACCGACCGTGAACGATAGGTCCTCAGGCGTGAAGGCGAACTCGTTCATCTCAACGGTTACGGTCACCATCGTGTCCCAGTCGGCTGCCGAAACGAAGTCTCCGGCGTTCAACACGTATTGCCCGTCGGGGATCCCGTCGCCGGGTTCATCGGGGGGAGCCTGGGGAGCAAGCATGAGGGTCGCCGAAACGGCCGCCGCGACCAGGACTGCGGCCACCACAACTGGCAGGAGCCTGCCCATCCCCGCCTTGGGGCCGTTTGAATTCAGACTCACATTCGGCTTTGGATCTTGGTCCAACACATCTATCACACTATGAGTGTAGTACTACTGCGATCTCAAGGCGCGGTAAATGTGAATCAGTACCGCACTTATCGTAAGATGCGGTAAATACTGACATGAAACTGTACGCATGGGCCGCCGCCGCTACGCGCGCTCGGCCCGCCGCAGGCGAGCAATACGCACATGGGTGGGCGGGTGAGTCGCAATGAGCTGGGACTCGTACCCCAGGGACGGCCTGCCACTTGGACCACCAAGACGATCAAGCTGGGAGAGGGCGGAGATCAAGGGTGCGGCCCGCCCGATGAGGCGCACCACGCGTTCGTCCGCCCGAAACTCCATCTCCCGGTGGATCGCGGCCATGGCCAGGCGGATCACCGGGTCGAAACGGAGGATGCGACAATACACGCCAAGCAGCGACTTCAACCGCGTGTCGCCGTGCTTGAGGTGGGCCAACTCATGGGCGATGATCGAGCGGAGGTCATCGCCCTCCAACAGGTCCGCGAGGTCGTCCGAGAGAACAACCGTCTTCTCGGAGGTGCCCACGGAAAAGCACGTGGGTCGCTTGGTCCGAACCGCTACCAGCTTTGCTTCGGGGATCCCCATCGACACCCGGGCCTCATCGAACGCCTCGAGGAGGCCCGCGGGCGCCTCCGTAACGGGAAGCCCGTGAACCGTTGCACGCGAGCTGCGGACAGAGACCAGGACGGTGAGCGGAATCCCAAGGCCCAGCGTGAAAACCGTCGCCCACCCGAGTACGATCTTCACCTCCAAGAACAGCATGGCTGGCGGGTACAGGTAGTCATACACCTCGCAGAACAGGAGGCTAGACGCCACGAACAACCACATGGAGAGCGTCGCGCAGAAGATGGCAGCAAGGAACGCGATGCGCGCCGAGGGCCTGCGCGCCCTACGGAACGCAGCATACGACAATATGGCAGTTCCCGAAACCACTCCCAGTACCAGCAGCGCCTGCGGGGTGGTGAAGTAGTCGGCGATGTACTGGAGCGACGGCACGTACCTCATTCCTCCTCGAGCCCGGCGTCGTGAACAGCTGCAGAGACAACGTTTGGACCAAAGGCCTGGACGAGCCGATCAACGGCATCCTCAACGTATTTCCGGCGACTCTTGGCCTTCTGCATGTTGAAGACGTACACCTGCTTGCCCCGTGAGTGGACGGTTTTCCGTTCGAGGAGCCCCTTTTTGTGCAAGCGCAGCAGCGTCGTGCTTACGGTCGTGTACGCAATCTCCCTCCGCTCATACATTACGCGCAGGACGTCACGGATCGTCACTTCGCCACGGTCGCGGACAACGCCGAGAATCTCCGTCTCAAGGTGGCCGAGTGGCAAGCGGTGCATCCGTCCTTCGACTGCATACGACGCGCGTATTACCACATAATGCATCGGTACCGATCATTAGATTCGTGGTGGAGTACGAGCCAGTCGGCCCGGCACACGTGAGCTGTCGAGTCCGGAGACACTTTCCTCAGGTCGGACGTCGGGATTCACGTCAACTTACCAATCCACCGGCCCTCGACACTTCCATACGTCATCCGACGAACCCCCCCGCCCGGTTCGGCGGAAGGGGGTCCTGTTGGGTGGAGGCGGGGGACGGCGAGGCCGTCCTTGCAAGCGGAGCCTTCCACGCCGCCCTCGGGCCTTCGACACGCCTGCGCGGGCCGTCGCCCCTGCTGCACGGGGCGAAGGTCGCCTTCGGGAAGTACTGGCTCTGGCGACTGTTTGGTCGCCGGGCATGAACAGGGGGCCTCGCCCCCGCTCGGCTTGACGGGGCCTGGCCGTAAGCGCGGGATGGTTAACATGTCAACCCCAGCGCCAATATGGGAGCACACCGATTCGACCGTGGGATCCCATGCCCGAAGAGTACCAGCCCAGCGCGGAGGAGCTTGCCTCCGTCATCGTGTGCGACATGAACGGAATGGTCCAGACCTTTGCGGCCGGCGCCTCGCAGATCTTCCAGTACGAGTCCGACGAGGTCGTGGGGAAGTTGAACGTTGCGGCGTTCCACGTGCCCGAACGGGTGGCCGAGCTCGTCCCCCGCCTGCTCAAAACGGCCGTCGAGACCGGAAAATTCGAGGAGGAGGTGACCCTCGTCCGGAAGGACGGTTCGAGGTTCCAGGGCGTCCTCACGGTGCGGCCGAAGTTCCACGACGGGGAGCAGGTCGGATACATGGGATTCACGCAGCCGCTGTAGGTGGGAAGGTTGCCCGACCCGTCCGAGGCCGCCCCCGCGGCGGCCGCCGCGCCCGACCCGTCCCAGGCGAAACTCTGGCTCCTGGCGTTGCGCGGACCCTTCCTCACCGCCTCGCTGATCCCGGCCACGATCGGAATCGTCTTCGCGTACGAACGGGTCGGAGCCTTCGACGGGCAGTTGGCGGCCCTTACGCTGGTTGGAATCACGCTGATCCACCTGGCAACGAACATGCTCAACGACAATTTTGATTACCGCAGCGGGGCGGACAAGGCGGTTGAGCACAAGAACCCGTTCGCCGGGGGAGGCCGCGTCCTCACGACCGGAAAGCTCAGCGTAGGGGCCCACCTCGCCGTCGCCTCAGGGTTCCTCGCGGCCGGGACGGCGCTCGGCATCCTCCTGGTCCTGATGGTCGGCGGCCTGGAGGCCCACGCCGGACAGGTCCTCCTGGTCATCGGCGCCCTTGGCTTCGGGTCTGCGCTGTTCTACGTCGGCCCCCCGCTTCGGCTCGCTCACCGCGGTGTTGGCGAGGTCGTGGTCGGGACGAGCTTTGGACCCCTTGTCGTCCTTGGCGCCTATGTGGTCCAGGCTCGGGACATCACGCTGGGCGCGGTCCTCCTGTCGCTCGCGATGGGGCTCATGATCACGGCGGTCCTGTGGATAAACGAGTTCCCCGATGCGAAGGCGGACCTCTCGGTCGGGAAGCGCACGGCGATGGCACGGCTGGGCCCCCAGCGCTCGCTGCGCGTCTTCGAGGGGATCCTCGTCGCCGCGTTCGCGTTCCCTGTCGCGGCCGCCGCTCTCGGCTCGGCCCCGCCGACCGTGCTCGTGTCACTCGTGACCGCCCCGATTGCGGTGAAGGCCGTGAAGAGCGCGCGCGGGAACTGGTCGGACCCCCACGCGCTCATCCCCGCCAATGCGGGGACGATCCAACTCTCGGCCCTCTTTGGGGTCCTGCTCATCGTCGGGATTGGCGTTGCGCCCCTTCTGGGCGTCTAGGCCAACCCAAGGCCCCCGGCGCTACCGGGCAACGGGCCTGCCTCGGCCGCTGTAGCGGGGCCCGCCCTCGGCTTTTGTCGCGCGCGTCGCCTTGAGCCACTGGACGCCGGGGCCGTCCCAGAGTACCTTGCGCACGACCATCCGGTCGATGCCGCCGCTGCGCCGCGTCACCGCGATGACATCGCCTATGCGCACCTTGACGCCGCGATGCTCGACCGCCCAATCCCCCGAGCGCAGCTTCTTCCATCGTGCGTTTGCCACGGGCGCCACGCTCCTGATGGATTCTCTCTCCGCGGGCATATGAACGTCAAGGGGGGGTGGGTGAAGGTCGGCGGACCGTGCTCGGGCCCGGATTGGGCGCTTGGTCGCCACCACCCCTTTTATTCGAAAGTGCGCTGGGGGGCGGCCGTCCGCCAGCG
>CBEUCC010000075.1:0-12048 GCA_965541515.1 uncultured Thermoplasmata archaeon | reverse complement strand
TCCACCAGGAAGACCGGCCGGCGACCCGCGAAGAGGAGGATCGCGTCGGCCGTCTCTGGGCCCACCCCCGGCCACGCGAGCAACTCCGCCCGCACGGCGGGTAACGGGCCGCGCAGGAGCGACGCGAGGTCGCCACCGTGTCGATCCGCGAGGCGGCGCGCGATGCCACCGACCGCGCGCGCCTTCTGCCGGTAGAATCCTGTGACCCGCAGTGCGGCCTCGACCTCTCCCCGCCGTGCCCGCGCCAGCTTGTGCGGGTCGAGCAGGCCGCGCGCGGCCAGCCGCTCGATGCCGGCGGCGGCCGCTTCCCACCGCGTCTGCTGCGTGAGCACGGCCGAGATCGCGATGGTGAACGGGTCCTCGAAGGGCCACCAGCGGGGGCCCACGGGCAGTTCCTGCAGGCGGCGCGCAAGCATTGCCAGGCGCCGGGTGTCGACCCCGGAACGCTCTTCTACCCTCCGTTCCATCGGCCCGCCCGGGCCGCATGGCGAAACGTTCCAAGATAAAGGAGTCGTCCGCGTCGCAGGACCGGGACGGCGGCGCTCCGTCACGCCGCTCCACACGGAAACGACCTCGCGGCCGGCGCGGGCGATGGCGCGACCTGAAGTCGTGGTGGCGCGACGCCCGGTGGTGGGGGCTGCCCGCCGCCTTCGCCGCAACGGGGATGCTGTTCTTCCTCGGGATCATGGCCATCTGGTTCCCGCAGTCCCTCGGACCCGGGATGGCCGACGCCTTCGCGCAGATGGGGCCCTTTGGCAGCTACTTCTTCCTGCTCGGCCTCGTCCTTTTCCTCGTGGTCACCTACAACGCCGCAGGCTACATGCTCAAGCGCCGGGAATTCGTGCGCCTCGTGGCCACGAAGTCGAAGGGCGACTTCATCCGGACCCAGGACCGGATCGAGCGCCTCGCGTTCGAACTCGGAAGCCGGGAGCAGGACATCGTTACCAGCCGTAAGCGGGAGTTCCGCATTCGGCACTAGGGGGGCCTTGCACGCGGGAGGGCCCCCCCACCATTTCCCGTGGAGCGAGGCAGGGACGAGAGGGGCCGGGGCAGACCGGTGGGCTTAAGCCCGTGTGGGGAGGGGGACGCGCCGCGTGAACCCCCACAAAGCTCCGAGGGGCAAACCGCCCGAGAGCACGGCCCCGAAGAGTAAACCGCCGAAAAGCAAGCCGCCCAGCGGCGACCCGTCAGGGGAAGACCCGCCGCAGAGTCCCCCGCGCCGGGCAGTCCTCCTCTCCACGAGCCGAGTCCTTGGAGAAATCCCAGACCTCGCCAAGAGCCTGCCCCTCACCGTCGTTTCGATCCAGATCCAGGAACGGGACAAACCCGACTCCCGGACGTACTTCGGATCCGGCAGGCTCGAGGAGGTCGCCGCCGAGGCAAAGGCCGCCGGGGCGGACCTGATCCTTGTCAACGACCTGTTGCGCCCCACGCAGCTGCTCAACCTGCAACGCGGCGCCAGTCTGGAGGTGTGGGACCGCGCCATGCTCATCCTCCAAATCTTCACCGACCGCGCCCGCTCCGCGGAGGCGCAGCTCCAGGTCGAGCGGGCCGAACTCCACAACCGGATCCCCATCGTCCGTGAGGCCATCTCCCAGTCGAAACGTAGCGAGAATCCCGGCTTCCTCGCCGGTGGGCAGATCGGCACCGAGCCCCTGCTCGGCCAGATCCGGCGTCGGATCCGTACGATCGACGAGAAACTCGAGAAGATGAAGCGTGAGTCGGGGCGAAAACGCGAACGACGCAAACGGTCCGGCTACTTCGTTGTCTCCGTCGCCGGCTATACCAACGCTGGCAAGAGCACACTCGTGTCGGCAGTCACGGGTGCCCCCCTCCTCATCGAAAACCGTATGTTCTCTACCCTATCGACGACGACACGAAAGGTCTCCCAACTCAACGGTGTCGTCCTCATGTCTGACACGGTCGGATTCATCGAGTCGCTCCCTCCCTTCATGATCGAGGCGTTCAATTCAACCATCTCCGAGATCTACTCGAGCGACCTCATCCTCCTCATCCTTGACATCGCCGAAGATGACGACACCATCGAACGCAAACTGCTCGTCTCCAGGCAAATCCTCGAGGCGAACGAGGATCCGCCGCCCGTCGTCGTCGTCCTCAACAAGACCGATGAGATCTCGTCGGAGGCCGTCAAATGGAAGGTCCGCAAGCTGAAGAGCCGGGGGCTCATCGACGAGGGCAACTACGTAGCGGCTTCCGCTAAAAGCAACGACGGAATCCCGGAGTTGCTCGAACTCGTGACTTCGAGGATCGAACGCCTCACGTCGGCAGTCATCGAACTGGAACCGGAGTCCGGGGCCGGATTTAAGGAATCCATACTCAGCTGGCTCTTCGATAACTCGGTCGCTGTACGGGTCACCTCCCCCTGGTCCTTCCATGTCACCTGCGACGAAACCGTCCTGCAGCGTGCCCGTGCCCGGCTCGACGAGAACCACGTCCAGTACACCGTTGTGCCCGTGCCACGACCCGGAGACGAGCCCGGGAAGGCCCCCGACCCGGCCCCCGCCTGACCTTTCGCCCATCCGTTCCACGCGAAATGGGGGGGTCCCCCCTAAATCCGAAGACCCGGGGCCCCCGCGGCCCGCCCCATGGCGCCCCCAAGCGGCGCCAACACTTGTCGCGTTTGCCGCAAACTCCATAATTGGGCGCTCGAAATGTCACACGTTGCATTTTATCACCGGCAATGCCTCCCCGTACACAGCCGGGACGCCCAAGACACGCGTCGATTCGGTCATGCGCACGACGAGCGCGCCCCCGGAACACCCGCCGGCGCATACGTTGCAAACGTCGGGGCGCCGTCCGCCTTTGCGGTGCGCTTTTGGCACCGCATCGAAGAGTTTTGTTGCGTCCATGCGCGTTGCAACCGCCGGTCGGGAAGGTTTTTCTACCCTAGGCCCATGGTGAAGCCTTACCCGCGGAAACTTGTTTGAGAAGAACGATTCCGTGTGCGCGTCCGTAAGGTAAAGACGCCTGATGGGGGGATGAAAACGCTCGGCCACGACAACCCGTCGACCGAGAGCATCTTCAAACCCTACCTGCAGAAACGGCCGCTCTTCAAGAAGGACCGCGACATCCTTCGCCCCTCCTACATCCCCGACCAGTTGCCCCACCGCGACACGCAGATCGACACGCTTGCCTCCATCCTCTCGACTGCACTCAAGGGCGGGCGCCCGTCCAACGTCCTCATCTTCGGGAAGACCGGGACGGGCAAGACCGCAGTCGCCAAGTACCTCGGCAACGCAATCACCAAGACCGCGGGGAACCGCGCCGCGTCCCTCGGGGTGGGCATGGAAGAACTCGCCAAGGTCCACTTTGTCTACATCAACTGCGAAGTCGTCGACACCCAGTACGGGGTGCTGGCCCACATCGGCAACCGCTTCATCTCCGACTGGGACGAGCGCATCCCGTTTACCGGCTGGCCCACCGAGAAAGTCTACGACCAGCTCAAACGCCAGATCGACGAGCTCGGCGGGGTCACCGTCATCGTCCTGGACGAGATCGACAAACTCGTCTACAAGTCGGGGGACGACGTCCTCTTCCACCTCACGCAGATCAATGATGACCTCAACCACGGCGCGCTATCGGTCGTCGCGATCTCCAACGACCTCAAGTTCACCGAGTTCCTCGACGCCCGCGTCCGCTCGCGACTCGGCGAGGAGCGGCTCGTCTTCCCGCCCTACAACGCAAAGCAATTGCAGGACATCCTCAAGCAACGCGCGGAGCTCGCGATCGAGGCCGGGATGTACGAGGAGTCGGTCATCTCGCTATGCGCGGCGCTCGCCGCCCAGGAGCACGGCGACGCGCGGCGGGCGCTCGACCTGCTGCGCGTCTCGGGCGAACTTGCCGAACGCGAAGGCGCGGCGATGCTCACGGACGCCCACGTCGTCAAGGCGAAGAACAAGATCGAGCTCGACTGCGTTACGGAAGTCGTCCGCACCCTCCCACTGCAGTCGAAGATCGTGCTCATCGCAATCTACACGAGCGAGAACCGCGGAGAGGGCGCGTCGACCACGGGGGAGGTCTACGACGCCTACCGCGACCTCTGCAGGCGCGCGGGGTACTCACCACTCACACAGCGGCGCGTGACGGACTTCATCTCGGAACTCGACATGCTGGGGATCATCACCGCGCGGCTCAAGTCGTTCGGCCGCGGCGGGCGCACGCGCGAGATTTCGCTCGGCGTCTCCCCCGTCGAGTTGCGCAACGTGCTCGTCGAGGACGAGATGGTTCGCGACCTAGTGGACTACACGCCGGCCCAGCGGCGCCTAGGGTAGGCGGTGTCCCCGCCCCGCGGGCCAAGCGTGCCCGCTGTGCTCACCGGTTCTTGCGGCGCCCCTTTTTGCGCCGCTCGCGCCGGGCCGCGTCGGCCCCACGCTCACTGTCGTTCTCCGCCCTCTCCTTGGCGCGGCGCTTGCCCCCCGGTAGCTTGTCGAAGAACGCGTGCCACTTGCGCCGCCATGTCTCGGGGAAACGCGACTTCACGCGCTCGCCGTACCGGCCCCACACCCTCTCGAGCGCATAGGGCACCGTGACGATGGCGATGAGCGCAATGATCAGCGAAGTCGCGGAGTTGCCCGGGACCGCGTGCCCCGCGCTCCCGAGCCAGAGCTTGATCGCCCCGAACCACGGGAGTTCGCCCCGGGCCACCCCGAGCACGCACCGGTGCTCCACCGGCTGAACTAGGCCGTGGCCAAAACCGGCCGTGAGCGACACCTGATCGATGTTCGAGTTGTTGTCGCCCTTGGTGAGGAACCCCCCGTGGAGGGTGCCGTCGCCCGCGAGCATGTTCGCCGCGATGGAACCCACGTTGACCTGGAACTCGACGAAATCCCCGAGCGGGCGGTTGACATGGAATGTCCGTATCTCGCCCAACGAGACCTCCGCGTTGGCCACATTGTAGATCGGTGGGTCGAGCTCTGGGAAGTCGAACGCGTCCCCCGATGCGTTGAGCACGATCCGCGTGATTGCGCGGTGGATGATCGGAGTCTGTGAGAAGTCGCAGTTCTTCGCGTAGATGATGACGTCGCCGTAGTTGCCGTACGTCTCGTAGCCGGTGTCCCGGGCCTCCATGTAGGTCCGCACGTCCGCGTCCTTGTCCACCGCCTTCACGAGCGTCAGGTCGCCCGTGTCGATCACGCCGATCGAGGAGACGTCCTCCTGGTGCATCATGGAGCCGGACTCCACGACGACCATGGGCGGCCATACGCCGGCGTAGGCCCAGATCCCCCCGATGATGAGGATCACCGCCAGGGCCGCGACGACTAGGTCGCGAGCGGTCTGGATGACGTCGGCCCGCCTCTGTCTCGGGTCACGCGCCTTGCGGTCGGAGGCCATGGCGTTCGGCCGGGCGATTCCGGGCGGGCTCTATTAGTTGTCGGTTTGCCGGCCGCGCCAAACGGCCCCATCGTGCCCCCGAGAAGGGTTAAATCGGAGGACGTCCTCCCCGGAGCCCGCGTGCAAAACGCGGGGATGGGTCCCTCTCCTTGCAGCGGACGAAAACAGAGTCCCGCGAACTGCCCAACCCGGGCGCAGGCGCCGCCGCCCCGGACGGCCGCCTGTCCCTCGACGAGTACTTCATGCGCATGGCGCACCTGGTCAAGCAGCGCGGCACGTGCCGCCGGCGGAAGGTAGGTGCGGTTGTCGTCCGGGACAAGATGGTCGTGTCCACCGGCTACAACGGCGCGCCCCGCGGCGTCCCGCACTGCACCTCCGAGACCGGCTGCCTCACCGACGACGAGGCTATCGCGAGCGGCGGGCGCGCGACTGTCTGCATGGCCGCCCACGCCGAGATCAACGCCATCGTGCAGGCCGGGTACAACAACGTCTCCGTGAAGGGCGGCACGCTCTACTGCACGACGTTCCCGTGCAATTTCTGCTCGAAGGCGATCATCAACGCGGGCATGCGGGAGATCGTCTATGATGAGGGGTACCCGGACGACCTCTCGCGCCGGATCCTCAGCCACACGAACCTCGGGCTGCGCCGCTACCCAACCGGTGACCCAGAGGGGACGGCGCCCGCCGGCGCTGGCGCGTCCGAGCCAACAGCGTGAGTGGGTGGGCCCTGGGTCTGTTCACCAACAAGGGCGGCCAACGCCGACACGTTTAAACTGAGAACTCTTTTGGGCGACCCCGAACTCCGAGGCGGCCCGCCCGTGAACCCACATAACCCCCAACGGCAAACGTCCCCGCGCACCCCCGGCGCGCCGAACAGGCAGTCGGCCGTCCGAGTCGTCCCGGGCCGCACCGCGGACACGGCCAAGATCGAGTACAAAGGCAAGCTGAAGCTCGTCGCCCAGTGGGAGGCCGACGCCGCCCTCGATCTCGCCCGAGGCAACCCGGGCAAGTCACTCGAGATCTACGATATGATCCTCACCGCGTTCCCGCAGTACGCGAAGGCGTGGTACAACAAGGCCGTCACCCTCCACACCGCCATGCACGAGTTCGACAAGGCCCTTTACGCCTATGAGATGGCCCAGCGCTTCCTGCCCCGAAACCTAGACGTCCTCCACAACAAGGCGAAGCTGCTCTCCGAGATGCGCCGCGACCGGGAGGCGCTTGCAACCTACGACCAAGTGCTGAAGGCCAACCCGAACTACCTGAAGAGCCTCGAGGGGGCCGCTGCGCTGCTCATCAACGCCGGGCAGCCGGAGCGGGCCGAGCCGCTGCTGACCCGGGCGGTGGACATCTACGTCCGGGCCGGCCGCGACCCGTACCGCGCTCGGCAACTGCTCGCGACAGCGCTCACGAACGTCGGCCGGTCCAAGGAGGCCTTGAAACTCATCGACACGGAGATCGTGAATCACCCGGAGGACGACTCGCTCTGGGAGGCGCGCGGCATTGCGCTATCCAACATGGAGGACTACCGCGAGGCCGTTATCTCGCTCACTCGGGCCTTGCGGCTCAACAACGGGAACCGGTTCGCGTGGGACACCCGCCAGCAACTGCTCACGGTCTGCAAGCAAAACAAGGTGCGTTTCTCCAACGCCGACCTCGCCGTGTGAGCCAACCGCGCGAGCCAGGCCTGCCCATGCTAAATAACGTCGGGGCGCTCGACGGCCGTGGACCGCGCGGAGCGGGTCGCCAAGGCCCTGACGGGCGCACTCACCTGTAGCGCCTGCCAGACAGAGTTCCTCGCCGACGCGCTGCGCGACTTCTCGGGGACGCCTGTGTGCATTGAATGCTACCGGGACCTCGGGCTGCTCACCCTCCTCGAACTCGAGGCCGACGACGACCGCGCCCTGTGGGCCGTCCTGCTCTCGGCCGGCGAGGGGGACGTCCCGGCCGGGCCGGCCCGGCGGCTCGAGGCCGTCGAGCGGTTCGCGAGCCGCATCGACCCGGCCGAGGCGCAGCGCCTGCTCGCGACGGGGGTGCGCGCCTCGGAGGCGACTGGCCTCCAGGAAGCGCTCTGGCTCCTGATCGCGGCCGACGCGCTCGCGCGTTCGGGCGGGCGCAACGGCTCGGAGGCGGCCGAGCAGCGCACGCTCACCATGCTCCTCTCGCTTGCCGCCCGCACCGGGATGGACGTGTCGTACGCCGCCATGATGGACGCGGGCGTGGCGCTGCGTGAACTGTCACCCGCCGGTGACGAGTGGGACTACCGCGACGGCTCGGGCGCCGACGGGGCCTCAACGCCCGCCGAGAGCCTCGCGCGGGAGAGAGCGGCGTTCTCCGGCTACACCCGGCGGGTGAAGGAGAAGGCCGACGTGCTCGCGCAGGACATCGCCAATCGGTCCAAGGATCTCGCGGTCCCCGCCGAACTCCTGGCACGCTCCGCCGAGCAGGTCCTTGCCGCCATCGACCTGATGGAGGGCGCGCGCCCCGACCGGGGCGCGGGCTCGGGCTGACCGCCGGCTACTCCTCTTCGCGCGCGCTGCGCCCTTGACGGCGCCCGGCCCGGCGCCGCTTCCTGCTCTTGGCAATCACGTAGACCTCCGAACTCTGCTTGCGCGAAGCGGGGGGGTTGTACACCTTCACGAACCCGTACTCCCCCCGGACCGCCTCGAGGAACTGCTGGAAGTCCTCACCCTCGAAAACCTTCACGACTAGGTGGCCCCCGGGCCGGAGCAACTCGCGCGCCGCCTCGAGCGCGCGCCCGGCCAGGATGATCGACCGGGCCTGGTCGACCGAGTAGATCCCGGAGATGTTCGGGGACATGTCGGAGAGCACCACGTCCGCCTGGTCCGGCGAAGGCGCCGCCGGCCCGTCCTCGCGGGCCGCCCGCACCTCCCGGCGCACCGCCTCGAGCGTCCCGGGGGACGTCACATCCCCCCGCACGACCCGCGCGCCCGGCATCGGCGCGACCCGCGAAAGGTCCACGGCCACCACCGCCCCAGCTTCGCCGACCACCTCGAGGGCCACCTGCGTCCACCCGCCCGGCGCCGCACCGAGGTCCACGACGACAGACCCGCGACGCACCACGCCGTAACGCTGCACGATCTGCTGGAGTTTGAACGCCGCGCGCGACCGGTAGCCGGTCCGCTTGGCCGCCTTCCAGTAGGGGTCATCACGCCGCTGGCGGGCCCACCGCTCGCTCACGGGCGTGCCACCCCCTGCGGATACCAGGCAGGGCGCGCCTATACCTTGCCCGCGCGCCTGAAGGGCAACTTCCCCTTGAGCTTGGAGCCCGAGACCTTGCCGCCCGCCTTCCTTAGGCCGGCGCTGGCCCGTGTCCCCATCCCGCGCATCCTTCCCCCTACCGACGCGGGCGCGCCCGCTGACACCACGGGGTCCGACGCCGCCGCGGCAGGAGCGGCCCTTGCCGCCTTCGGGCCGTGGCGAACCAGCGTCACAAACCGCCTACCGACCCCTTTGCCCCGGACCACCACGCGTGTCGCGAAGGCGTCGAGCGTCACGATGATCGTGATGGGGGCCCTGCCGCTCTTGACGCGCTCGCGGTTGAACAGCACCGCCGCAGCGCCAAGCACAATGAGCAGCAGGAGGCCGAGTGCCCACCACGGGAACTCGCCCTCGCCGCCTGGCACCTGCCCCACCTGCGAGAGCGGCACGACACCCGAGAGGTCGAAAACCGGCCGCGTCATCAGGATCGAACCGTCCATCCCCATCGATCCGTTGTCCGGGAAACGCCACTGCGCCTCCATGGAGTGGTAGTCCACGTGCTCCAAGAGGAACGGCGCATCCGGCGAGGTCTCCACCTTGATCGTCACGCCGTAGAAGTATGGGACACGCAGCTCCTGGAACTGGTAGGGCGGCCGCCGGTCCTGCACCCGCACGCCGACACCGACGACCGAGAACGCCCACAATTGGTCTGTCTTGCCCGCGAAGTCCGAAGAGGTCAGCGTCGCCTGCTGGTTGCCGGTCGTCGAGAAGGGGCCGCTCGAGAGCGGCGACGAGCCGTCCATGAAGTCGACCTGCCAGCCCACGCTCCCGAACGACAGGTCGTTGGCGTTTACCATCACGTAGTTCAGGTCAATCTGGACCTCCGTCGTCCCGTTGGGGATCCACACGTACTTCGTGGAGTTCTGCACGAGCAGGACGCGGCCGAACTGGTCGTTGAAGCGCGAGTAGATGCCCTGCCACCCCGTCACGAGCGTGCCCGTGTTGGCCCCGAAGACCACGTCCTTCGAGACCTCCAGACCCGTGTACTGCTGCCATGCGTCGAGCACCGTGGCCTCCGGGTCTGTCGAGCGGAGCTTCTGGAGGACGAGTGCCAGGCCGATCGCCCGGTCCATGTCCGTGTGCCCGTACCCCTGCGCGAAGTCGCGCCGGAGCCCGAGGAAGCCCGTCCAGTTCTCGTAGGGGGGCACGTAGTTGTCCTCCCCGCCCGTCGTTTCGCCCGGCGAGAGGAAGTTCGCGGTGAGCTTGAGGATGACCTCTATCTCGTGCATGCGCGTCCGCGGGTTCGAGAACCAGTTGTCGATCTCCTCCTGCGTGTTGTTCGCACTGCCGAAGTCCGCGTGGTACCCTGAAGTGCGCAGTGACGGCGCCGCCTGGAAGAGCAGGGCAACCTCGCCCGCCACGTGCGGCGTGGCCATCGACGTCCCGGAGATCGCCATGTAGTAGGGGTTGCACTGGCCTCCCGAGGCGCACACGTTGGCGGTGATGAGTGTCAGGCGCGCGCGGGTCGACTCGATCCGCAGGCCGGGCGCCCCGATGTCCGGCCAGGACGCGTTGTCGCTCTCGATCCCGCGCGATGAGAACACCGTCACGCCCGAGCCATCGCGCGCGTAGGCCGCCACGGAGATGGCGGCCGGTGTGTTCGAGTAGGGGTTCGTCGTCAGCGTCGCACCGTCGTGGTCACCCGTGCCGGCGTTGCCTGCGGCGAAGGTGACGACGACGTTGTTGTCGTACGTGAGCTTCTCCGTGATGATCGAGATCGAGTCGTTGGGGTCGTAGGGCGCGCCCGCGGTCCCCCAAGAGTTCGTGGCGCAGCGGATGTTGTACGGGTTGTTCCCGGGCCGCGAGTGGTCGTAGACCCACTCGAGCGCGCCCAGCGCGTTGAGGATGGCGACGGCCTCGCCGGTCGAGAGCGCGATGAGATTGGCGCCCGGAGCCACGCCGGCGCGCCCGCCCGCCGAGGCCTTGCCGTCTCCCATGACGGTCCCGGCCACGTGCGTGCCGTGTCCGGACGAGGTGTCCGAGTTCTCGATCTCGTACCAGGCCAGGTTCGAGTCGCTCTTGAGGCTCATGATCGTCTTTTCCTCGATGTCCGGGTGGCCCGTGTCGACACCGCTGTCGACCACGACAACCGTCACGCCGCGCCCGTCGATCTCGGGGTACTGCAGTGAGGAGCCGTCCTGGATGACCGAGTTCCACACCCGGGTCGCATTGATGGCAGTCGTCGAGTTCTCCATCATGTACGTGAGCGGGCGGTTCCACTCGATCCATTCGACCCGGGGGTCAACCGACGCGCGCCAGACGCTGTCCACGGAGCCCGTCGCATAGACCGTCGGCAGGACGTTGAGGGTGTGGCGGGGGGTGAGCCCGGCCTGCCGGAGGTGCCCGAGGTCGGAGACCGTGGGCTCGTCCTGGAAGCGGACGAGGACCTCGATGTCCTGGCCAGCTGGCCACTCCCCCATGACCTGCTCCAGGTAGTCGTTGACCACGCGCTCGTTCTGGGCGCCTGCGGTCCCCACGGCCACCGAAAGCAGCGGGAGGGCAAGCATGAGGCCGGCTACAAGCACACTAGACGCAGCGTTTGACCGCACTGGCTCAGCCTCGTCAGTTTCGCATAAGGGGGCCCCGTATTTAATTTCGGCCTCATCGGAGCGGAGGGTGGGTGATTCGCAGTAGCCGCCATCGCGCTGGGCGGCGCTGGCCCCCGACCGCAAGCTCGCGGGGTGCCTCCCCATGACGTTATAGTCGCGCCCTAATCGGGCCGGCGCGCCCCCCGAGGGGGCCGATCCCCGCCGCTTGGCCCCCACGAGCGCCTTATCGCCGTCGGGCCCGTAGGGGGCCCCCGCGCGGCTCTACGGAGTGCCCCGGGTGGCTCTCAAATGGCCCCCTTGCCCCCCACAAAGGTGCCCCACGGCAGAATCATTCAAGCCGTTCCGGCGCGTATGTAAAGGGTGAGGATTTACCAATCAGCATTCTTCCCCTCCGAAATACGAATTAGTTAAGCTCGGCCACCCTCCCGCCCCTAACAACATTATCGCAAAGCACGCCTGCTTGCTAAGTAGAAAATGTTAGGCCCAGACCCCGTTAGGCTTATATGATTGGCGTAGATAGGCCGGGCTTACGGAGGGTCTGTCTACGTCTAGTGCCAACAAAGTAACCGTTAGCCTGCGGGCGCTCATCGCGCTCGCGGCTCTTCTTGCCGTGTGCGTCCTCGCTGCGTCAACCGTCTCTGCCGTTACCGTGCCCAATGCCGGTGGCGACCGTACGGTTAACGAGGACGCCTCGATCAGCTATACAGGAACCGACTCGTCAGGTACAGCCACATCTGAAGGCTGGATATTCGATGGGAGTATTGTCGACGGGAACCCAGCGTCTTGGACCTTTGCCACCCCAGGGGTCTATGTGGTCAGCTACTGGGCCGACGACGGCGCCGGATCCAACGTATCCGACACCATC
>CBEUCC010000074.1:0-12193 GCA_965541515.1 uncultured Thermoplasmata archaeon | reverse complement strand
CGAGGCGTCGAGGGAGGTGGAGGAGTTGGCACAGGGCCTCGAACTGATGGGCACCGATGCGGGGCCCGCGCGCAACGAAGCCAAGGAGAGCGCGCTGGCCATGGAGGAGGGGCGCTTCATGGACGCGCTCAGCGGCGTGGTGGCCACGCGCACGTTCGCGCGCGACCAGCTCGGCGAGCGCGTGGGCGCGCGGGGAGTCGAGGTGCGGGCGCTCGTCGAGGAATTCGACATTGCGGGCTTCACGGTCGAGGGCGCGGGCCAGGCGCTGGCGAGGTTCCAGGAAGCGGCAGACGCGCTGGACGCCAGGGGTGCGGCGGGGGCAGAAAAGGAAATCCAGACCGCGTGCCGTCGGACGCTCGACGGCGAGGCCGCCAAGTTCATCAAGGGGCTACAGCGCGCAGGTGAACAGCGGTATTTCCGGCACGGCGCGGGGGCCAAGGACTACCAGTCGTGGAAGTCGCAGGCCGCCGACCTGCGCGGGTTGCTCCAGGGGAAGGACTATGGAAAGGCGCTGGCGGCGGTCGTGCATCTCAAGGCCGCGGTCGAGAAGGGCCTTAGCGAGTTGCTCGGCGAGAACCTGGTGGAGATCGACGCGATCCGCGAGGTCCACCTCCCCCGACGCGATCCAACCAAGGAGGAGCAGGCGATGTACGGGGCGGTCGTGGAGGCGGCCGACCGGGGGCGGGCGACGCTCGACGACCTCGATCAGGGGGACAAGCTCGACGCGGCCCTTCGCGACTGGGCGTCGAAGTTCGTCACGGACACGAAGAACCGGATCAACCGCGAGATGATGCTCTTCGAGGACAAGGCGGCGGTCGAGCAGCTAAAGACGCGGCTCGCGGCGATCGACCGGGCGCGCGCGAGCCCGGCGGGCGCCCTGCAGGCGGCGTACGAGCTCCTAGACGAGGCCTCCGAACTCTTCCGGGAGCGCGCCGAGCGGCTCATCGCGAGCGCGAAGCGCCAGGTCGAGGCGACACGCGCGGTGGAGGCGGACGCGGCTGCCGTACAGGACTTCCTCGACCGGGCGGAGGTAGCGCTCGTCGAGAGCCAGGTAACGGAGGCTGTCGATTTCGCGGAGAGTGCGCTCAAGGAGGCGGCGCGCCTGCAGGAGGCCCAGGTGCTCGACATGCTCAAGCGCGCGAAGCAGGACTTCGAGGCCGCGCCGGAGGGCAAGGCGAAGGAGGAGGCGAAGCGCTACCTGCAGGAGAGCCTCCAGGCGCGCCAGACAAAGGAGTTCGAGGCGGCCTTTGACTTCGGCCGCAAGTCGCGGGAGGTCCTGCTCCAGCACGCGCGCGAGCTGGGAAGGCCCCTCATCGAGGAGGTCACGGCGGCGGCAGACACGCTCGAGGCCCAGGGGATCGACGCCGGCGACCTGCGCGAGGCCGTCGCAGCGGTGGAGGCGGACTTCGACGCGGGGGAAACCCGCGAGGCGGGCGTGAAACTGGCCAAGGCCCTCAAGGACACGCGTGGCCGGATGGCGGCGACAAAGGAGGCCAGCGCAGCGGTCGAGCGGCTCGCGGCACGGGTGGAGCGGGCTCTGGGCGAGAAGGTCGACGCCACGAAGGTGGAGACGCGGCTCGCGGCCGCGCGGGACAAGCTCAAGACCGGGGACTTCCAGGCGGCCAAAGAGGAGGCTGCGGCCGGCGCCCGCGAACTCGACAAACTCATGCAGACCAAGGTGAAGGCGCTCATCACCTCGGCACAGGCGAAGGTCAAGCACAACCGCAACCTGGACATCGAGTCCAAGCCAGCGGAGGAACTCCTTCGCTCCGCCCAAAAACTGCTGCAGGAGAAGGACATCGGAGGCGCGTTCGACGCCGTGGCGCGCGCGATCGAAGAGGCCAACCAGGCCAAGGCGGAATCGAAGGTGGTCCGCAACCTCGGCGAGCAGGGGACGGAGCTCCTGGAGAAGGCGGCCGAGTCGGGCGTGGCGGTCTCGGAAGAACAGGAGACCATCATCTTCAACGCGGCCAAGGGCAAGCTCAAGCAGGACTTCACGGTCGTACAGCTAGAGGCGTTCATCGACGCCGTGCGCGACCAGGTTGGAGCGGGCGGCCCACGCCTCGTGCTCTCGATGACGGTCGGCGAGCCACTGGTGGTCAACCGGACGAACAACACCGTCTTGGAAGTGCACAACGTGGGAGACGAGGCGGCAGACGACGTGGACATCGCCTTCTCGGGAGAGCTCAGCGTCCGCACACGCGGGAGTGCATTGGGGTCGGTGGCACCGGGCGAGCGCAAGTCGGTAGAGTTACAGTTCATCTCGCGCAAAATGGGCAAGATCCCGCTGCGCGTGCTCACCACCTACAAGGACGGCCTCACGGGCCAGGCCAAGCGGCGCACGGAGCGGCGTTGGATGACACTCTTCGACGCCACGGACACGCAGGACACCGAGCAGTTCTACCGCCGGGAGGAGAGGTGCCTGGTCTGCGTAGGCGCGATCGGTGAGGCCGAGGCGATGAAGGTCTGCGATTGCCAGTCGGCTTTCCACGTCCACTGCGCGGCCGGCGTGAGGGAGTGCCCCAAGTGCGGGCGCGACCTAGACGAGTCGTGAGCGGGTCCGCGCCCCCCCGCCAGGCGACGAAACGCTCGCGATGACTATGCCGGCAACCACCAGCCCGGCGCCGACGGCCTCCCACCCCGTCACGATGTAGTTGAAGACGACCGCCGTCAGCGCGAAGGCCACGAGGATCTCGCCGACCGTGAGGACGGCCGTCGCCGTCGCGGTGAGCCCGCTAAGGCCCCGCATGTAGATTACGTACGACAGCGACGAGCAGACGATCCCTGTGTACAGGGCCGCCCACCAGGCCTCCGCCGGGTACGACCCAAGCTGGGGGAGCCCCTCGAGCACCAAGGCCGGCGGGAGCAGGAAGACGGCGCTAAGGGCCAGCACCGCCCAGCTGATCTCGGCCTCCGTGCCGACGTGGCGGTTGAGCGCGAGCTTCCCCAGGACGACGAAGAGCGACCAGACAAACGAGGCGCCCGCCACGAAGAGCGCGCCGCGAAACTCCGGGGCCGCCAGCGTCGCGAAGTCGCCCCGGGTCGCAAGGAGGGTACCCCCGGCAAACGCCATCCCGACGGCCGCCAGCAGCCCCGCCGTCACGCGCTCGCCCAGCCACCGCACCGCGAGCAGCGCCACGACAACGACCCCCGTATTGGCGAGCAGCGCGGCCACCGCGGAGTTCGTGTCCGCAAGGCCGATGTACTGGAGCAGGAAACCGGCGGCATTGACCGCGGCGATCCCAAGGATGAGCGGGTGCTTGAGGAGCGACAAGCGCAGCCCCCCGAAGGCCAGGGCCCCGGCAGTGGACACGGCCCCCGCAATCGCGAAGCGCAGCCAAGCGGAGGTTACGGGCGGCGCCGCGTCGAGGCCCAGCTTGATGACCACGAACGAGGAGCCCCACACAGCGGCCGCAACGAGCACGTAGCTGGCGCTCGCGAACCGCCGTGCCTCGGCCACCGCATCCGCCCCCCCGCGCGAGCGCCGGATCCTACCGCCGGGATTAACGGCTTTGCCGCCGCCCCGGCGATTCAACTTTCGCTCCACCCTGGTGTGAGCCTTTAATAGCCGGAAAACCGACGGCAAATTCCCCGGTCCGGAGGAGGACCGCGCCCATGCCGTCGATGCCCCGTGCCCTGCTCGTGGAGCGTCTGCGCAACGAGATCGAGGGCGCGCGCGCAGCGACCCGTCACATCATCCTAGTGGAGGACGCCAACTTCGAGAGCTTCCCCGCGAGCCTCTCGGTGACGCTGCGCGGCGCACCGGGCCCCGTCCGCCGGGCCGGCCAGGTGGAGCAGACGGAGACCCACCGCCTCGTCATCCAGATCACGAAAGAGTACCCCTACCGGAAACCCATCGTGCAGTGGATGTCGGACATCTTCCACCCCAATATCATGAAGTACGCCGAGGGCGGGTTCGTCTGCACGCGGCTACTCGAGGACTGGTCGTGGGAGTCGACACTGGCGGACTTCCTGCGCGGGCTGGAGGTGCTCCTGCAAAAGCCCAACCCACACAGCCCGTACGCCACGTGCACATGCCGGGAGGCTGCGGCGTACTTCCTCCGGGTCGAGGAGGACGGGGGGCGGACCTAGCATGCGCGTCATCGAGCGCTCGCGCCGCCCGGTCGAGGAGCGAGCGCCGCCCGCCGGCGCCCGCCCGCACCCGTGGGCGAGCCCGGTTTCGGGGGGGCCGACGGTCTTCCTCGAGGCGGGACTTGCAGAGTTGCTCGAACGGGACGCAGCGCGCGCGGCGAAACGGTCGGAGGAGGCGCTCTCGCTGCTCATCGGCGACCGGTTTGTGGACCCCACAACCGGGGAGGCGTACCCCGTCGCAAAGACTCGCGTCACCGGGCCGCTCGAGTCGAGCGCCGCCCGCGTTCGGTTCGACGCGGGTGGCTTCCAGGCGGTGGCACGCGCGCTCGAAGCCGTGCCGTTCGACTACCTCGTCGTCGGCTGGTTCCACTCGCACGTGGGGCTCGGCTGCCGGCCAAGCACCGTCGACCTCGAGACGCACAGGCGGTACTTTGCGGCCCCCCACCAGTTCGCGTTCATCGCCGACACCGTCGAGGAAGAGGCCGCGGCCTACACGTTTGCCGAAGGGGCGCTGCGCCCCCGGCCCCTTGCGGTCTTCGACCCACCGGCTGACCGTCTTTGAGAGCCGCTACCCTTTCGGGAGATTCTCCCGGACAAAGGCCAAATAGCCCCATCCACTGGCCGGCCCGATGGTCTGGTTTGTCCTGCCCATGGGGACGGCGGCGGTCTCGGGTATCTTCGCCGTCATGGTGCTTCGCCGGTTCATCGTCGGGAGGAAGCGCCACAACCTGCTGTGGTCACTTGGTCTCCTGGCGATCATGGGCGCGGCGCTCAGCCAGCTGGTGGCCGAGCTCTCCGGCGCTTGGCCCGAGGCCGTCTTCCGGTTCTACTACTTTCTCGCGGGGACGGGCGCCGCCATGCTCGGCGCGGGGACGATGTACCTGCTCAGGAAGGAACGGTTGGCTGACATCTTCCTCTACGCGGTGGTCGCGCTTGCGGGGGCACAAGCCCTCGTCTGTGCCGTCTCTCCCCTCGACACCAACTACCTCGACGCTGGCGAGATCGAGACCGGCGTGAAGGCGGCCGCGCCAGCGATGCGTGTCCTCATGGTGCTCCTCAACATCGTGGGCACGGCTGCGCTCCTGGCCGGAGCGCTACTCTCGTTCTACGCGACGCGCCGCCTCCACAACCTGCTCATCGTGGCCGGGACGCTCGTGTTCGCCTCGGGCGGGAGCATCGCCGGCCTCTTCCCCGAGGAGGGCGGCGCGTCCACGGTGGCGCTCTATGTCGGCAACCTCGTGGGGATCGTACTGCTGTTCCTCGGGTTCTGGCTGTCGCACGCCGCCAAATCCGACCCGCCAGCCACCGCCGCGACCGCCGCGGGGCCCCAGGCCTAGCCCCGGCTCGCCGCGGGCTTGCGGCGGCGGCGGCCCCCCTTCGAGGACCGACGGGAGCCCGGCTCTTGGAGGTCCGCACCCACGGTGGCTGCGGCCGCCACGCTGGCATCGACCACACCGTCCACGGCGTCCAAGACCGAGTCCAGCAGGTCGAGCCCGACGGCGCACGCCCGGTCGACGCGGGGCTCCATGTCGGACAGCGCGACCCTGCCGCCATAGTATGCGGCCTTCTCGGCCATGACGAGGTCGAGCCGCCACGCCTCGGCGGCCGCGCCCAGCCCCTGCGGGAGCCGACCGACGGCGCGCCGGCGGACGCGGTCTTTCGTATCGAGCGCCTTGTCCACCAAAGGCCGCGAACTTTCCAACGCGGCCTTCCCGACTTCCCGGACCGCGCGCCGCGCCGACTTGCGCGCCGACGACGACGTGTCGCATACGGTGTGAATGCCTTCGCGGACCATCGGACGACCGACGGAGAGGGCGACCGAGGCCAGCGCGGCCCCCGTTACGAGGGCGGATCCAAGCACCCGGGGCACAAAGTCCGGACCTGTGTCCTTGGCCATCACAACCCCCCTTTGCGCACTGGACAAAAACGGTTTCGAAAGGGCGCGTCCGACCATGCCTGGCTCGTGCCTGGCACCCCGCAAAGGATCATATAGCAGCGCCATTATCGAGCGGCCGAAGGCCCCGGGTCGAGTCACCATGACCAAGCCCCTGGAAGCCCTCCAGACCGCCATCGGGAAGCCCGTGACGGTCGCGCTGCGCTCAAACGCCGATGTCCGCGGCGTATTGGACGGCTTTGACCCCCACATGAACCTAGTCTTGTCCCAAGCGACCCGGGTGAGTGAGGGGGGCGCCCAATCGAAGCACGCGCGGACGGTCGTGCGCGGCGACAGTGTGGTTTACATCTCACGGATCGAAGCGGATGATTCGGGCAGGTGAGGCTAGTGAGCAAGGGGACACCGTCACGGGGAAAGCGACAGAGCCCGTCGCACATGCCGTGCCGCCGTTGCGGGCGCTACGCCTACCACAAACAGAAGGGCGTATGCGCCTCGTGCGGGTTCGGCGCGACGGCAACCCGCCGCGGATACCGGTGGGCCAAGCGCCACTGACCTTGCCCGAGTCACCCGCGGGAGCGGGGACGTGAGGCCTCGACGGGGCGCCCGGACAGCAGGTGCCGACCGCTACGTCCGGCTGGGCGTAGAGGTCGACCCGCGCGCAGAGCGCGAAGGGGTCGAGGACCACTGCGGGATCCTCGCGGTCGCCGCCAAGCAGCCGGTCGCGCCCATGATCTACTTCGCGCTGCGTGCGCTCCAGCACCGCGGGCAGGAGTCTGCGGGCATTTCCGTACACTCGCCTGAGGGCGGGGTACGGACCATGCGCGGCATGGGGCTCGTCCACGAGGTCTTCTCCGAGAAGGCCCTGCACGAGTTGCCAGGCGAGGCCGGCATCGGGCACGTCCGCTACTCGACGACGGGACAGTCGAGGATCGACAACTCGCAGCCGGTGATGGCTTCGTGCACGCTTGGCGACGTGGCGCTCGGGCACAACGGCGACATCGTGAACGCGACACCGCTGCGCGCAGTCCTCGAACGGTCGGGGCAGGGGATGGTCACCCAGACAGACACGGAGGTGCTGGTGCGCCTCTTTGCCACGGAGCTCACCGCGCACCAGAACCTGGAGCGGGCCCTGCGGCGCGTCGCGTCGCGCGTCAACGGCGCCTACTGCCTCGCCGTCCTGGTGGAGGGCACGGTCATCGCGATGCGCGACCCGCTGGGCATCAAGCCGCTGGTCCTTGGCGAGCTGGAAAACGGCGGCGGGTTTGTGGCCGCCTCCGAGACGGTGGCCCTCGACACACTGGGCGCGACCTTCGTCCGGGAGGTGGGGCGGGGCGAGGCCGTCGTACTGACGCCCGACTCCGTTACGAGCATTTCGGTGGGCTCGGCAAACCACCCGGCCCACTGCATGTTCGAGTGGGTGTACTTCGCGCGGCCCGACTCCATCATCGAGGGGCGCGAGGTCTACGCAACGCGCCTCGAGATCGGCCGGAGGCTCGCCCAGGAGGCTCCGGTGGAGGCCGACGTGGTCGTGCCCATCCCCGACTCGGGGCGCACGCACGCCCTTGGCTACGCACAGGTGTCGGGCGTGCCGCTGTCCGAGGGGCTCATCAAGAACCGCTATGTGGGGCGCACATTCATCATGCCCGACCAGCAGATGCGCGACCTGCATGTGCGCATCAAGCTGAACGCGATCCCCTCGATAATCCGGGAGAAACGTATCGTCCTGATCGATGACTCGGTCATCCGCGGGACGACGATGAGGCGCATCGTCGCCCATGTACGCAAGGCGGGGGCACGGGAAGTCCATGTGCGGATCGGTTGCCCGCCCGTGATCGCGCCGTGCTACCTCGGGATCGACATGAAGAGCCGGCTCCAGTTCATCGCCAACGGGCGCACAAACGGCGAGATCGCAGAGGTGGTGGGGGCGGACACCCTCCACTACCTCTCGATCGAGGGACTGGTCGAGAGCATCGGGATGGCGAAGGACGCGTTGTGCCTCGGGTGCATCACGGCGGAGTACCCGGTCGAGATCCCGGGCGAGCGCTACCGGTTCCAGACGACCTTGCCGGTGGCCCCGCGCGCGGGGCTGGACCCGCAGTAGAAAACGGCTTTATACACCCCCCCGGTTGTTCGCTCCCCCGTGGGCCGGTAGATCAGTTGGAAGATCGCGTCCTTGGCATGGACGAGGCCGCGAGTTCAAATCTCGCCCGGTCCACTCCCTCTCGCTCTAGCTGTCATCCAGTGGGGCGGAGGCGCCCATTCAGTCCGGGCGGTTTGGTGATCCCGGGCCCCGCCTCCGCCGCTGCCACCCCGCGATCGCCGCAGCGGCCAAAACGGCGGCCAGGCCAATGACCACGCCATGTCCGGGCGACGGCCCCCGACGGCGCGCCCCCCAACGGTCATTACCCGCGCCGGCCCATCCTGCGCACGCGCGACCGGGCGCTTGCGCCTGGCCCCCCGAGGGATTGTCCTGAGGACCCGAACTTCAAGCGTACTTGCCTGCGCCCTGCTGATGACTGCCCCGCTCCTCCTTGTCGCCACGCCCACTTCGGCCGGAGGGCCGGGCACATGGGGCGACGGGTGGGTGATCGAGACGAACAACACGTGGTCCGCCTATTATCCGCAGGTGGCGCTCGACCCGAGCGGGAACGCGGTCGCCGTCTGGCAGCAGTCGGACGGGACCCGGCACAACATCTGGGCCAACCGGTACATCGTGGGATCGGGCTGGGGGACGGCTCGGTTGATCGAGACGGACAACGAGGGGAGCGCCTGGTATCCGCAGGCGGCGGTCGACGCGAGCGGGAACGCGGTCGTGGTATGGCGTCAGTTGGACGGATCCCGCTACAACATCTGGGCCAACCGGTACGACGTGGGGTCGGGCTGGGGGACGGCCCAGTTGATCGAGACGGAAGACGCCGGGAGCGCCTATGATCCGCAGGTGGCGCTCGACGGGAGCGGCAACGCGGTCGCAGTATGGCGTCAATGGGACGGGACCAGCAACAACATCTGGGCCAACCGGTACGTCGTGGGGTCGGGCTGGGGGACGGCCCAGTTGATCGAGACGGACAACGCGGGCTACGCCTACTATCCGCAGGTGGCGGTCGACGCGAGCGGGAACGCGGTCGCGGTATGGGTTCAGTACGACGGAACCCAGGAAAGTATCTGGGCGAACCACTTCGTCGAGGACTACCCACCCGCCCTCTTGCTGGCCTCTCCCACGGAGCGGTCCTCCACGAACCGGTCGGGGGTATGGGTCGCGGGGACAACGGAGCCGGGCGCGAGGGTGTCCGTGAATGGAATCGCGGCGTCCGTCGCACCGGACGGCTCCTTCGGCCTGCTCCTGGCGCTGGCGCCGGGCGCCAATTTGGTCGAGGCGACGGCGTGGGACGTCGCCGGGAACAGCGCGAACGTGTCGGTGAACGTGACGTACGACGACCCCGTGCCGGCGATCGAACAGCAGCTTGCCGAGGCGCAGGCTGGCCTCACCGCCGCGCAAGCAGACTTGGCGGCCTCCGCCTCCGAGATCGCGGCGCTCCAGGCCTCCGGCGCGGCGACCCAGGCGGAGCTGGACACGGCGCTCGCCGACCTCACGTCGGCCCAGGCCCAGATCGACGCGTTGTCGCAAGACGCCAACGCGACGGAGTCCGAACTTGCCGAGGCGCGCGCGGACCTCACCGCCGCCGAGGCCCGCGTCACCGCCCTCGAGGTGGACCAGAGCGCTACCCAGGCTGACCTCGACGCCGCGCGCGCGGAGCTTGCCGCCGCCCAGGCGGAGGTCGACGCGCTCGAAGCGGCAGACGCCAAGATCCGTGCCGACCTCGAGGCTGCTCGAGCAGACTCCACTGAACTCTCGTCGGCTCTGAACGAGACGCAGGCGACCGTCCAACAGCAGGAGAGCGACCTCGACCTCCTGCGGGAGCGCGCCGACAGCGCGGAGGCCGCGCAGGCCGCCCAGCAGGCGTCGGTCGACGCCGCGGCCGCAAGCGCGGGGACGGCCACGGCCATTGCGGCGCTCGCCGTCGTCCTGGCCGTCGCGGGGATCGCGGCGGGCTTCCTTCTGAGCAGGCGAGGCGGCGGCGACCCCACGCGCGGGGAGAAGCCGGACACTCAAGACGAGCCCCCGCCTCCCTGACTGCAGTAGGCGAGCAGCAGTTCCCAACGGCTAGCCGGCCCGACGCGCCCGCTCTCGAGCCTGCCACAATACGCGCGCGTGCGCGCGCGTGCGTTGGTGTAACGAAGCCCCGTAGTCGATGGCTCGACGCTGCGCTGCAAAGTCTTATTCTGAAGCCAAGGCCAAGATATTATGTAGCAGCCCAGCCAGTAGCCCGGTCGATGCCTGCGGAGTCTGCCGACGAGGAGGAGACCCTCACGGTCGACGACTACCTGCTCGCCTGCGGCGCGTCTGACGCGACGATCGCGACGTACCGGCGGACCTACCGGCGGCTCGAGTCGCCGGACTACCTGGGCAAACCGCTCCAAGAGGCAACGAAGCGAGACGTCCTCCGCCTCAAGCAGAAGCTGCGCCCGATGCGCGTGGGCCACCAGTACGCCAACCTGCTCCGCATGTTTTACAACGCCGCGGATCGGAAGGACCTCTCGAAGCTGCTCCACCTGCGGCAGCACCTCAAAGTCCTTTCCCCCGACGAGGTCTTGACCGTCGTCGACATCAACCAGCTTATCCGGTACGCCGACTCGATCCGAGACCGGGCGCTGGTCATCGTCCTCTGGAACACCGGGAGCCGGATCCACGAGATATTGGCGGTCCGTCTCAGGGACGTGGTGCCGCTCCAAGGCGGGACCTTCGGGGTCTTCTTCCGGAAGGCCAAGGTTGACGGCGAGCAGCACACCGCTTACGTCATCGAGGGCCAGGACCACCTAGCTGCGTGGCTCAAGGTCCACCCGAGGCGCAAAGATCCGGACGCCCCGCTATTCATATCGGTGAGATCCGGGGGCCCGCTGCACCGGGACGCCGCCCTCAAGATCCTCAAGCGGTCGGCCAAGCGAGCAGGCATCCAGAAGAACGTCTACAGCCACCTGTTCCGGCACTCGCGGGCAACGGAGCTCTTGCGCCGGGGGATGACGGAGGCCCAAGTGAAGAAGCTGCTCGGCTGGAAGCCGAACAGCGCCATGCTCTCCAGGTACTCGCACCTGGCCGACAAGGATGCCTACGCGGCGCTGCTCCGGGCGCACGATATGGAGATGCCCGAGCCCGTCGAGATCGAGAAGATCCTCACGGCGGAGGACGATCTCGCGCCCGTGCTTCCGATGTTTCCGGCTCCAGGGGCCAACTACCAGGCCACGGCACCTGAGCAGGTGGCCGCTAGCGTGGACGACCTAACGGAGAAGGTCGAGGGCTTGCAGGAGGTCTTCCGCCTTCTTGTGTCGCACCCCGAGGTCGCCTCGGCGCTTGCCAAGGCAACCAGCGAGACGGTGGAGAAGATCGGTAAGGATACCATTCCCCTACCCGAGTTCGCGAGGGCCTACCGGGCTAACGCTGGCTTGCCCCCAGATTAGGGGCTGTCCGGGGGGAGTAATCGCGACGTAGTGGCATCGGGGGGCTTCTTGACGCGCTCAGCCCGTTGGATGGAGCCTGGGAGTCAGTTGTATTATCGGAGTGCACCTCGACCTCACGGAGAACGTGGCGGCGGGCGCAGAAGCATTCACTCACCGCCCCTGCCAGCGCGCATAACTCAGCGCCGGTCGCGACATGCTCTTTTGGGGGGACGCGCGTGAGCCCAACCGTGGCGCTGGAAGGGGATCCCGTCCTCGGATCGTGGCCGCCCCTCGCGCGGCCGTCCTTCGGACTGGACATGCGAGGGACGCTAGGCCCCTGGCGCGATCATGTGCCCGCTGCTTGGCTCGCCCGGCTGCCGCGTGAGGAGCCCGCCGCATGGCGTGAACGGGCCCAAGCGGTCGCTGAGGGGATCCAGCGGTGGCTCGCGGATCACCTGCCGCCGGGAGCGCTGGCGCCGTCGCGCAAGGGCGGGTCCGGCCCGTCCTGCGGTCGCCCCCAAAACGCGGAGCTGTGAGGGCATTCACTCATCCCCCCGCTAGGGCTAAGTAGCGCTGTCCCGGGTCTCCGCCGGAGGAAGCCGCCGACCGGTGACGGATTCCAGATTGCAGTCAGAGGCTCGCTCCGGGCAGCGCGGCGGCGAAGGTCGCGGCGAACAATCGCAGCAACCAGATGAACCCAAACACCCCCGCATA
>CBEUCC010000073.1:0-12507 GCA_965541515.1 uncultured Thermoplasmata archaeon | reverse complement strand
GACCAGGAGCGGGTGTGTTGCCCAGGCGCTTGCGAATTCTTCGGATTCTCAATCAATATGATCCCACGTTCGGCGGATCTGTGTCACACGTAAAGCAACTGGCAGCCGCTTACGATGAGCTATGTGAGACACAAATACTGGTTGTGCCGGGAAGCTCCAACAGCGGAAAGGAACTCGGTATCAATACACGGGTCGTGGGCACACGGACGTTTCCGGGTATTCGCCGGTTTCGAACCATCTTCCACGAACTCCAATGTGGGTTGATTGCCACAGCAATTGGAAGACGAATCGAGGCCGACTTGGTGGTGGGTCACACGGCCGACTGCTTCCTTATTTCGTCATTCGTTGGCCGATTGCTTGGAGTTTCTGTTGTATGGATGGCCCATGGAACTGTTGACGCGCTACAACCGAAAATTGACATCGAGCGATTGGCGGTTTCTCTGGCGCCGCCGGACCTGTTGATTGTCGTCGACGATGGTAGTGCCGCCCCCTCCAAGTTCGCTGCTATGGTTCCCTCAGAGAAGCTCCTTGTTGTACGACACGGCATAGATACGGAGAGATTTAGGCCTAGACCCAAACCTAGGAAACTGGTAGAGCAATTTGGAATTGAGGGCCTTCTTGTCTGTCTTAGCGCGGGCGTGCTTGGAAAGACTAAGGACTTCGAACTAGCGATCGAGGCCCTTCGCCATATTCCGCCGGATCTTGCAAACAAACTCGCGTACGTTATTGTGGGAGGCGGTTCTGATGAGGAGAGCCTCCGGGCTCAGTGGAAAAATGGAGGGATGCGTTCAAAGCTTGTTATTACAGGGGCAATCAAGCACGAAGAGGTTCATTTGTACTACAACCTTGGGGATCTCTTCATCAGCCCCAGTAGATACGCAAGTCGGAACAACGTGACGATCGAAGCTCTGGCCAGCGGGTTGCCCGTTGTAGCCTTTGATGTCGGTACCACAGCCGAGCTCATTCGTCACGGAACCAACGGCATCTTGGTGCCGGCGGTAGAAATCGGGGCGATGAGCGAATCAATTGCCGGGCTTCTTTTGGATGAGCCGACACGCCTTCGATTGGCCCGCGAAGCTCGAAGAACTTCTGAAGGGCTCCAATCCTGGAAGGAAAGGGCGAGGCTAGAGGTTGGCTATCTTGAGGGGATCGTTTCAAGATGATCGGACGATACGAGCTTTGGGACAGATACGCTCGGCTGGCTATCATTGCGGCGTCGTTGACGGCCGTAGTAACCTTAGCAATAGTCCTTGGCGAGCCCGGGGGGCGCGTCGGTTTCTCTTCAGTAGATGGCTTTTCGGTAGAAGGGCAGATTCTAGAATTGCGGATCACAAACCATGAAGGTCACAGGACCCGGGACCTAGTAGAAGCCTACGAGATTGATGCGGAGAAATCGTTCGAGTTCGTGGAACTCACCCCCGTTGTCGCCTCAGGAGATTCGGTGTGGGTTTCTGTAGATCTGGGAGCAGACCTTGAGCCTGATTCGATCTGCGTGCGAATCCTACCATTGGGCTCTCCGGCAATAATCGAATCTTGTGGAGGCCAGGAGACTTGAAACGACAAACCAGCTTGCTACTAGTTGGCGTCGGAGCACTCTTGGTTCTGTTGGTACCTGCCGCAGTGAACGCGATTCAGTACGGCGAGTATGTTTTTCAGAAGGGCGATGAGTTGCGCCATTTCGCATCAGCAAACCTCCTTATTCGAGAAGGCACAGGTCTTTTGAGCAGCTCAGCCATCCCGGGCTCAGTTGATGCCTATCCTCCGGGCATGGCTACATTGATCGGTTCTGTCGAGGTACTGGCTGGCGTCGATTCCACGACCGCCCATGCTATCTTTCTCGTGGTTCCTGGGGTTCTTCTCACGGTACTTGTTTACCTCGCGATGGCGGCGTACCTCACGCGCAACCGGTATGGCCTTGCATTGTTGGGCCTCCTGCTTGTCGTAAGCATGGGCATTGTCGATTTCTCGAGCACCGGTGTGTCTATCGGCGTTGCGGCCTCGCCATATGTGGGGCCTCGGCGAATTGCCCTCGCCACGACAATCCTCGTAGTGATATTATTGGCATCGCAGCCTGGTAGGAGCATAGGACCGTCAGGCGACCGAACGGCCGGTTTGGTTCTCTTGCTTACCGCCATTGGGCTGTTGCACGCAGACACCTTTGTGCTTGCACTTCTTCTGGTATTGGCGATTATCGTCTGGAATCTCTTCACAAGGGGCGCTGAAGAAGGCCGAAGGTATTTGCTTGCAGGCGTGATCCCCCTAGTGTTGAGCGGGGGATTCCTGTTCCTGGTCTATTCGTGGTTGTTGGCTGGCCTTGGCGGTTTGGATGTAGCTTCGGTCTTGCCAGGTGCCACAAGAACGGCGGAGGATCATCTACCGCTCCTTCTCCTCGGAGCGAGCGCCTTTTTGGTGGTCGCAGGTCTGTTTGGACATAAGCTATCGAACAGGCTATCAAGCCCGAGAAACAGGGTTGCTCTTCTCGGCGCATTCCTCTTCGTCGTCTACGCGGGCCTTGTTGTGTCCACTACCTCGGTCGCATTGCGAGGAGATAGTACAGGCGTCCAGGACGTCTTCGGCCTCTACAAGATCTACACGCCATTTTGGTTCAGCTTGGCCTTCCCTGCAGGAGCCATTGGGCTCTACGCCGCCTTTTTTGGTGTCTTTAACGCTGGAGTGGTGGTCATCGCAGTTATGTCGAGGACGACGACATCCTCTCGTTCCCTTCAACCTGGGGTCGTTTTTGGTTTCGTCGTGATCTTTGCGACTGCATCCGCTTTTCTGATCGGGATCCGGGTCTTCTCTGAGGATCTAGGTCAACATTTGACCTTCCTTTTGACGCTCATACTCCCGATGGGCCTTCTTGGGATTGGACGCACAGCCGCTGGCGTTTGGACCAATGTCGTTTCAAGGATTGGTACGCCACGTTCCACCAACGAAGAGATTGAGGCGCAAATAAGCCGTGTCTTGGCTCTCGCTGTAACCGCAATGTTGTGTTCTACCGTGCTTGTTTCATCGGCGGTTGCATACCGCATAGAGCCCGTATCCGCCGATGCAGACATCGCAAAAACGGAACTCTTTGGGGTCAATGAGGGACACATCTTTGTTACAAACGAAATGCTCGAGATGATTGACTCGCTCCCAGGCTCCTGTGGGATCGCGTCAACTTCACTCGCGTCGGAAGTCATACGTGCGATGACAAACAAGCCTGCTCCGGGTGGCACCGTGTTTTCCATAGCGAGCGGGTTTGGTCCGGTTCTGATGACCTACAAGAACCTCGGCAATATCCTATCATTGAGTGAAATCCATGCGTCGTCCAGAGCTCTTGGAATCTGCTATTTGGTTGTTAGTTACTCGGATCTAGTTTCCGAAACTAAGGATGTGTCATTGACTTTGCTCCGTCGCTTCTATAGTCCGGATTTTGAATTGCCACTTGAATCCTACCGGCGGTCGACTATCTTGGAACCGGTCTATCAGAATTCATACGGCGAGGCTCTCTATAGAATCAGATCAGATTGAGGAGATCCAATGGTTCGGGATCGCAGGGGTGGGTTGTCTTGGCATCGGACTAGCCTCCGCAGGTTCGTGGCAGGCGTATGGGTGCTTGCTATAGGTCTGCAATGCCGTATGAATGGCATCGCATCTGTTGTCGCTCGTGTTAGCGGGAACCCCTGCTCTTGGTGTCCTTCTCATCGAACTTCCCGACGGACCTACCCGTCTCTCCCCACGATTCCTCGCGGCAGTCGGTGTCGCTTCTCGAGGAGGCGGACGATCGTGTCGTTCTGGACAGTGAGTGCAGGAGGACTCGGCGATGTCCTTTTGTCGACGCCGTTTGCCAAGGACCTTCCGAGGATAAGAGGAGGTCGTCAACTTCGCATCCCACCGGACCCGGAGGAAAAGGTTCGCGAACGGGTTGAAAACGTTAGGGACGGTTCAGCTAGAGCCCTCAACCGATGACCGATGGAGTGGAATCCGTAGGGAGGAAGAGCGAATGGCACCACCGAGTTACGTTCAATCTGAGACAAATGAGAGTACCAAGAAACCCTATCCATCTTCTTTTCATGGGATTGTTAGTTCCGGTACACAGGCATTCATGAACGCCCGTGCACTTCGGGAGCTAGGCGCCCACGCAGAGTCCCTTACAATGTGGGACAAGTTCGGAAGACCAACTGACCAAGTCCTAGGCAATGACACCAGTACCCGAACGCAGCTAGCGATCTCGACAGCGGCTCAACTTGGAAAGCGCCTTCGTCGCACGGACGTCTTTCATTACTACGGGGGGTCGTCGCTCCTCCCCAGGCACTTGGATCTGCCCCTGGTTCGATCAATGGGCAAGGTCGTTGTCTGCCATTACCTTGGGACCGATGTTCAACTCTATGCTCCATCCGTAGCCAAGTACCGGTGGACCAACAGAGCCGCCTACGGGGGAAGGGCCGAGTCTGACCGGCGAATCCTCCGGCGGCTGAAATGGGAGACTAAACACAGCGATCTCCAGATTGTATGCGCTCCATATCTCTCGGAATTCGTACCGGGTGCGGAATTGGTGCCACTGTCTGTCGACATTTCGTCGTTCGATGAAGTTGTCCCGACTGATTGCGCCGACGGTCGCAAGGTCAGGATCATCCACGCGCCAACTCATCGAGGCAACAAAGGGACGAAATACGTAGTGGAGGCGATTGAAGAACTCAAGGCGGGCGGGCAAGACGTCGCCTTCAAGTTGATAGAGAACCAAAGTCATTCAGAGTACCTATCGTCCTTGATGTGGGCCGATATTGTCGTCGAACAGCTAATTGGCGGATGGCATGGAACAGTTGCCATCGAGGCGATGGCCTCGGGAAAGTGCGTTGTTTCGTTCCTGAGGCCTGAGTTCACCGATATTGCACCGTACAGCGCTGAAATCCCAATAGTAAGTGCCACGCCCGACGACATTGGGGAGGAACTCCGTGGTCTTCTCGAGAACAGACGCGCTATCCGCGAACGGGCGCGGCGTGGAATCGAGTACGTCAGGCGAGTCCACAGCTCGGACGTGGTGGCTCGCAGACTACTGGATCTTTACGAGGATTGCATGTGAGCGTGAAGAGAACTGCCATTTGGCGGTTGTCGGGGCCAACCTTGGCATACCACTGATGGAACGAGTCTGATATTATCATGAAGCGAGTAGTCATCTCGGGTGGAGCGGGCTTCATCGGTGCCCACGTTGTCCATCGTTTTGGCCTATCAAAGTGGCGAATCGTAGTAATCGACAATCTCTCAACGGGTCTCCGAGATCGCCTTCCCGCGGAATCTCCGACGTTCCATTTCTTCAAGATGGACGTCGAGAATGTCCCAAGAGATACTTTGAATGGATCCATGGCGGTGATTCATCTTGCGGCGAGGACAAGCGTCGAAGAATCAATAAGGGATCCCGAGGGCAATAGATTACAAAATCTCGATCGGACATTGTTTCTTGCGAATCAGTGCCGTGAAGCCGGTGTCCGGAGGTTTGTATTTGCCTCCTCTGCATCAGTCTATGGTGATCTCGCAACAGATCGTTGCTCCGAAGGAGACAAGTGTCGTCCCATCTCTCCATACGCCCGTCATAAGCTGGAAGCGGAGGAAGCCCTGCGAGGAATGGCCTCTAGTTCCTTTCAAGTGCTCTGCCTTCGGCCGTTCAATGTCTATGGTCCCGGCCAACGTTCTGAAAACCCCTACAGTGGAGTCATTTCGAAGTTCATTGAGGATTCCAGCAAGGGCCGGTTCCTCGAAATACATGGAGATGGAGAACAGACAAGGGACTTTGTTTTTGTGAAGGACGTAGCGGAGGGCTTCTTTTCAGCAGTCACTGCGCCACTTGCCGATCCATATCACGTAATCAACCTTGGGACTGGAGTCGCCATTTCGGTCGCTTCGCTGAGTGAATTGATTGCGGCCGAGGCTAGCAACGAAATCCACGTCAAACGCAGAATGGCTCGATCCGGAGACGTCAGGCACTCCCGCGCTTCGGTAGTATCCGCGAGGAAGATCCTAGGTTGGACAGCGAAAACAAACCTGCGAGACGGAATAAGGGAGACCATCGCGTGGAAGAACACAACAGATCCTGATACCCGCCGCGAGAGCCAATAGCAGGGATCGGGAGAAGAAGTCTAATCGAAGGTTCCATTATCTCTTCTTCCACTAGCTCGGGCGAAATAGGATCACTGACGAGTAAGAGGCAGAGACTTGCATTCGGAGAAAGTAGGTTCCTATCGAGGTGATCCATGGTGACCGGGCGGTCTCTGAGCGGGTCGAGGGCAATCGTGACGGGCGGGCTTGGCTTCATTGGCAGTAGCCTAGCTTTGGAACTTCAGAGGCAGGGAGCCGATGTTGCCGTCGTTGACAATCGTGACCCCGAGGGTGGCGCCAATAGCTTCAATCTAAGGCCATCGAAGCCGAAGATTAAAGTTCACGAACTCGACGTTTGCGAGACGGCAGCACTTGCGAAAATCGTTCGTGACGCTGATTTTGTCTTCCACGTGGCGGCCAGGCTCAGCCACGTGGGAAGCCTTGAGGATCCTTTTGAGGATCTTCGGACTAATGCACAAGGAACGCTTTCCGTTCTGGAAGCCGTAAGACGATCCAAGGGTTCTCCGACCATTTTCTACGGCGGCACCCGAGCTCAGTACGGCCGTATTAAGCAGATTCCTGTCGAAGAGACCGATCCTACTGAGCCGACGGACCCGAACGGTATCAGCAAGATAGCAGGAGAAATGTACGTTCAGTTGTACCGGGATCTGTACGGGATTCGATATGCGTCGCTCCGTCTCACGAATGTCTACGGCCCGCGCCAGCTAATGGCTCACAGTCGTCAGGGGTTTCTGGGTTGGTTCTTTCGTCAGGCGATCGAGAACAATACAATTCGAATCTTTGGCCATGGAACCCAAAAACGCGACGTCATCTACGTGGACGACGCCGTGAAAGCCTTCCTCTTGGCGGCCAAACGCAAGCAGTCTTGGGACGAGTGCTACAACATCGGAAGTGGAACCTTGATGGATTTGTTGACCATCGCCCAAATAATAATCCAATTCTCTGGATCGGGACATTGGAAACTAGTACCGTGGCCCAAAGGGTACGCGAAAACGGAGATTGGTACGTACCTTGCCCACATCAAGAAGGCTGACGAAAGGCTCCGTTGGCATCCTGAGGTTCCCTTTGTTGAGGGCGTAAGACGGACGGTAGAATACTACCGATCTCACAAGAAACAATATTGGTGATTGGCGGATGATGCGGGTTCCGTTCGTCGACCTTCGGAAACGCCACCTTCCTCTGAGACGGGCATACAATCGTGCCCTATCGGATGTCCTTAAGCGCGGCTCGTTCATATTGGACTCCGAAGTGCGAATGTTTGAGAGGAAGCTAAGCGTATTGATGGGGTCCGCTGGTGCCGTAGGTGTCGATAACGGAACCAATGCGATACGCTTGGCTCTTCAAGGGCTCGGAATCGGACCAGGTTCAAGAGTGGCCGTCCCCTCCTTGACGGCCTTTCCGACGGCGGTGGCGGCCATGCAGACTGGTGCCACCCTCGAATACGTTGATGTTGATCAAGATAGTCTGCTAATGACCCGCGCAACCGTTGAGAGGGGTCTAGTCGATGCACCTGATTGCATTGTACCCGTTCATCTGTACGGAAACGTGGTTGAGGTTGCGGATCTGGCAAGAATTGATCGGGGAGGCATAAGGATCGTCGAAGATTGCGCTCAGGCATTCGGTGCCATGATCGACTCTCGGCCGGTCGGAACAATCGGGAGTGCGGGGGCACTCAGCTTCTACCCGACGAAGAACCTTGGAGCTCTGGGGGACGCGGGCGCGGTGATAACGCGCTCGAAGCGCATCGAGAAACGCGTACGGCAACTTCGAGAATATGGAAAGACAAGTGACGGCGCCTTCGGAATAGCTGGAGGGATCAACGCTCGACTCGATGAACTGCAAGCTGGCTTCCTAAGGGTCCAGTTGAGCGCATATCAGCAGTGGAATGTAATGCGACGTCGCAATGCCGCGATCTACGATGAGGTCATTGGGGCCGCCTCGACAAAGATCAAGTGGAGCGAAGGTGCGGTGTATCATCAGTATGTTGTGCGTGCAAAGAAGCGCAATTTGTTGAGAAAATACCTTAAGAAAAGGGGTGTCGCAACGAAGATCCACTATCCGGTTCCTTGTCACCGGCAATTGGCTAGCAAGCACTCACCTACAGGGAGTCTTTCGCAGGCCGATCGCGCCGCAAATGAAGTCGTTTCCCTCCCAGTGGCGCCTGAACTTAGCGAGCGGCAGATAACGTATGCTGCCAACCAGGTGAATTCCTACTTCCTGAGAGGCGGATCATGAACATGCTCGGGTGAACAGAATGAAGACCAAGATCCACTCAACGGTACAGGTCTCAGAGTCCGCGGAGATCGGCGAGAATTGTCACAT
This sequence comes from uncultured Thermoplasmata archaeon, assembly GCA_965541515.1. Taxonomy (GTDB): domain Archaea; phylum Thermoplasmatota; class DTKX01; order DTKX01; family DATEUP01; genus DATEUP01. Next base: position 4,086 of record CBEUCC010000073.1, on the reverse strand, counting down.
TGGGGCTGGCGTAGTCATCTATCCGGACGTCCATGTTGGCGAGAATGCCACCATCTATGAGAATGCGGTGCTGGGACGGCCTCCTCAGGGCGCCGGTAACACCACTAGGCCTCTCTCCGCGAGCCTTCCTCCTCTCGTGATTGGGGACAATTCTGTTGTTGGCGCAAATGCAGTTCTTTACGGAGGTTCGACCTTCGGGAGGAATGTTCTCGTATCAGATCTTGCTTCCGTTCGTGAAGGATGTCACGTTTCGGAATACGCTGTAATAGGCCGCGGAACCATGGTTGCATATGAGTGTCGAATAGGTAGGCGAACGCGAATCATGGATCAATGCCAGATAGTGGCAATCGTCGAGCAAGAGTGCTTCATCGGTCCCGGCGTAATCATGGCAAATGATAACGCCATTGGGCAGAGTGAGACACTAGAACTTGAGACGCCAGTAATCCGCCGTGGTGCAGCCATCGGCCTTAACGCGACCATTCTGCCGGGTGTTGAAATTGGGGAATACGCGATAGTTGGAGCGGGATCTGTGGTTACAAGAAACATCCCCGCCGGTTCGGTCGCCTACGGCGTTCCCGCACGAGTCATCGGACCTAACAAGTTTGCCAAGATCCGAAGAAGCAGCGAGCGTCGTGCGGCGGCGAACGAGGGAGACGTGCAGTAACGGGTCTTGTGGGAGCATTAGGATGCTGGCGGATCAAGACATACGCCGCGTGGCTCTTGTGACGGGCGCATCGCGAAACCTCGGCAGGGAATTCGCCCTCGCTCTTGCGCGAGAGGGGGTACGCGTTGGGATTGGCTACGCAAAGAACCATCGGATGGCAGAGGAGACCGTAGGTCTGATCAAACGAGCCGGGGGCTCTGCTATCACAACTGAACTTGATTTGCGCGACGAAGGCAGCATACGAGCGGCCGTTTCATCACTTGTTTCGTGGGGTGGCCGACTTGATATCTTGGTAAACAACGCCGCTGTGTATGAGGATGCAACGATCTGGAAAATGGGCCTCGAACAGTGGCGCAAAGTGATTGATATTGACCTTACTGGGGCGTTCTTGTGCATCAAACACGCCTCGGCTGAGATGCGAAAGGACCGATGGGGGCGAATTGTGAACATTTCATCGATTGTGGGACAGGAGCCCGTTTTCGGCGTATCCAACTATGCCGCTGCCAAGGCGGGACTCGAGGGTTTGACTCGTGCAGGAGCGATGGACCTTATCAGGTTCGGAATAACCGTCAATTGCATTGCACTCGGATACTTTGATCGCGGCATGATGTCAAGACTCCCCGAAGACATACAGAAGAGGATAATCGAGACGATCCCGATGGGCCGGGTAGGGAACGCAATTGAAGCCGCGTCATCGGTCGCTTACCTCTGCTCCTCCAACGCCGGTTACATCACGGGCCAGGTGATTTCCGTGAATGGCGGGTTATCCTTCTAGCCCAACTTCTGTGCGAATGGTCGCCGTTTCTTCTCCGTCCCGGCAATCACACTGAATCCTTAGCACGGCGTTGACAGTTCGCCTTGACCCTTTCGAAACGTTGATCATCGAATCCGGGTGCGTTCACCCTCCACCCCTGACGTGATGGGGTGATTCCCGCGCGCCGTCCCCTACTTGCGCCCCCTTATGCACCACCCGCACACCAACATCTTACCTGGCCCACCTTGACGCCTCGTACGGCCTTCGGCACCACGTGACTTGGCGTCCATTGGTGGCAGATCTACTCGAATTCACAAAACCTCACGATCTCGTGCCGGCGACACCTTCTTACTTCGCCCGCCGCGCCCCCTCTCGGAATGCTCTTGAGCCAAGCGCGCTCCCAGTTCACGAAGAATCTCTGCCTCGTCGACGCGGTCAGCCCGCCGCCCCCCACCCGAGCCCCCCTTGGGGCCGTGACGGAGAGGGGCGCGCAAATCCGGTGGCCCAGCGGACGCGCCGCCCAACCGCCGGCCCAAGGATGTGCTTGCGCCCGCTGATCACGCGGGCGAGGTGGGCAACTCGCCAACATACCGGAAGCTCACGCACAGCACAAAGTAGTGATCCGACGCGTCGTTGGACTGGTCGTTGAGAAGCGCGCACCCGATTTGCGAGCGGCCGCCGTCGGGGTCCGTCGGGCAGAACCCGTCCCGTTGCCCCACGCCACTCCACACGCGCACATCGAACTCGCCACTCTCCAAGCGCACTTGGTGCTCCCCGATCCGGTCCGGCCCCGTTTCCGACGCAAGAACAAGCAGCGACGGTTTCTTCCATTGGAAGGCCGCGTCGTCCGGGAGGTCGGGGATGTGGCCGACGACCAACCGAACCCACGCGAGCCTCGAGTCCGGGTCGTCCCGGGCCTCCTGGCATGCGCCTTCGTCCATCTCGCGCCAGGCGTCCCACCACGCGGCCCGCTCGTCGGGCGTGGTTTCCTTCCTCAACGAAGGACAAGGCGCAGCCACTTGAAGCTTCGGAAAAGTCGGACGATGCTTGGATGGCGTGCGGAGACGAGCCTGGATGAGGGACTAGGACTGACTCTCACCTGGACGGAGAGCCGAGAATCCCACACCACCCGGGATCGCTATGGCGGTCGTTTTTCACCTTCCAACGCAATCGACTCTATGTGGTTAGACCGGCGAGCTTCAGCTGTCGATTCTCGAGCCTCAATACCCATGAAGTGGTCATCTTCCGTCTCCCCTGGTTCATAGTGCCTGATAGAATGGAAACCGACGGCTTCTAGACTCCTCTGGAGGCTACTTCGGTTGTAGAGAAAGCGGTGACCCCAGTTGAGGAACACGTTGTTCAAAACAATGCAGGTTGGATCTACGCTCGGTTCCGCGCCTATTCTTCCCATCGCCCATCCCACGTACTCGCCGGGGTCCTCGGAACTGGTGGAGGCGCCGTGTGAAATCAGGGAATCGATACCAGGAGTCGTGATGCGGATCCTCCCTCCCTCGCGTAGCACCCGGTGCGCCTCCGCTAGCATGTTCTTCCCCGAACGGTACTCCAGGTGTTCAATCACGTGCTCAGAGAAGACGAAATCGAACTGACCGTCGGGAAACGGAAAGCGGTTTGTCACGTCCAAACGGTATACTCCCCTTTGAGTGGGGACGGCGTCCGTGTTTAGCCAGCCAGCTATGAGGTTGGGGCCAGCGCCCAGGTGCAGTTTTCGTGCGCCCTCGGGTGGGAAGTACTTGTCCAGCTCGACTTTTCTTGCAGGTGTCGAGAGGGATGATCTCAGCGCAGCGCGGAGATCACCGATGATTCGGAGCAGGTCTCGCGTGAATACGTGGCTGTCTCGTGTGAATACGTGGCTTCGAGATTCCACGCTCATCCGGACTTCCCGAACGTAGACATTGGATTCTACGTAGTTGAGCGTTTGTTGATCGATCGTCAATAGCGCGGCGGTCAGGAGCAGGTAGGATGGACTGCCATACTCGGCCTCTTGGGGTAAGCCTACGCCCGGAGTAAGTCAGGGCCGCGCCCCCACCCGGGCCCCTCTCCGGGGCCGTGACGAAGGCGGGCCAACGAACCCGTCCCTTCAGCGGAACAGCCCGTACTCCCCAATCCTCGACTCACATTCGCCGGCTCCTCCCTCCGCTCCTCAAAGGATCGCCGCAAATTCCGCCGTGGCTACGTCTGTGCGCGCTCCCCATACTCGTACGAGATTTGCCCCCCGGTGACCCCATGCGGACCTCATTATCCAGGTCGCCGCCTACCTCTTGGTCTTCGGGTTCCGGCCCGCCCTCGTGGTTTCGGCCGTCGCCGTGCGGCGCGCGCCCGCCCCCGCCGCGGCTGCTTGCGGGGATCGCCGCTTGAGCGCCGTGAACCGTCTGGCTTACGCACGAGCAAGCTGCGGGCGCACTAGCCGATCTCCCCGACCCGATGGCGCCCCGGCTTTCCAACTGCCCCGCCCGACAGGATAGACAAAGTCGGTCACCACCCCCACCGGAGCTCCCTCCCGGGAGCCGTGAAGGACGGGCCGCCGACACCCAGCGGACGCGCCCGCAATCCCCAATTGCCGCAGCACTTTCACCGACCCCCCCCAACGATTCAAATACCCTCCCGCCCAGATGGCTGCGGGACGTCCAATGCAACCCATCCCCCCTCA
>CBEUCC010000072.1:0-12804 GCA_965541515.1 uncultured Thermoplasmata archaeon | reverse complement strand
CGCGAGGACCTCCGGAAGCTCGAGGTCGGTCAGGCGTTCCGCCTGAAGGACCTCGCGAATCTCACGCTCACGGCCCCGGCGAAGGCCGAATTCACGGGCCAAGACCACGCGGAGGCGCGCGGGTCTCCGATCGTGCACTGGTTGCCCGACGACCCCTCGCAGACCGCCGAAGCGGAGCTCGTCCGCCCCGACGGGACGGTCGGCATGGGCCGAATCGAGCGCGAGGGCGCCGAATCGGCCGGTCGGGTCGTGCAGTTGGAGCGTGTGGGCTTCGCCCGCGTCGATGTTGAGGGTACCGGCGCCCCGCGCGTGCGCGCCTTCCTACTCTACCGGTAGCGTCTCCGCGATTGAGTGGCCGGTCGTGACGGCCGGTTCGAAATCTTGATAACGGGATCGGCTCCATTGGGCGGTGGGATGCACCGGAAACTCGCCCTGCGGTCGCGGGAAAAGGTCTTGCTCTACTTGCTGCGCCCGCCCCGGCGGGCCCGCAACGGCCAGGAGGAGGAGTGCGGCCCTTGGAACACCCAGGAGGGCATTTCTGAGGGCGCGGGCGTGCCGCTCAAGCACGTCTCGGAGGCACTCAAGGCCCTCGAGCGCGAGCGGTTCATCCGGCGCGGCCGCTCCGTGCACGTCAACGGGGGAAAGCGCGTGCGGCGCACGTACCTGCTGAATACGAGCGGGCAGGCAGCCGGCCGCGAGGTCTCCGAGAAGTACCGCGAGCGCAAGGTGCGCGTCGTCACGCGCGACGGGGAGGTCGAGACGCGGCCGGTTGGCAACGTCCTGCGCGGTGAGCTCGACATGCGGAAGTACCGCACGTTCGTGGACCGGCTCGACCGCTGGGACCGGTTTGACCTCCGGAAGGGCGGGTCCTGAGTACCCAAGCGGGCCCCTCTCCGGGCACCCTTAATACGGGCTGGCCCCCATCCCTGCCGGGCTAGGGGGACACCAGAGATCCTCACCATCGCCGGAGTGTCCGACGACGTGGAATCGGTGCTCGTCGGTGTGAGGGCCTTCCCCGTGCGGAAGGTCGTCCTGCTCTTTGAGCCCCGCCATGTCAAACAGGCGCAGAGCCTGCACGCGAAGCTTGAGGCCGAAGGTGTGGAGGTGGAGCGCCGTGAGGTGGGGCCGCCCCTGCTCACCTCGGTGCTCGCCACGATGGCTTTCGTAGTCCGGGAGGAGGCGGCAAACTTCCAGGACGTGATGGTCAACGTGTCGAGTCCCGACAAGATGTTCTTCTGCTCCCTGCTCTCGGGCGCGTTCGTGAACGGGCTCAAGGCGATCGCGATCCAGGACGGGACACCGATCCAACTGCCGGTCCTCAAGTTCTCCTACTCCGAGATGATCTCCGAGTCGAAGATGAACATCCTGCGGGCGCTCCAGCGCGGGGGCGGCGGGGTGGACAGCCTGAACACGCTCTCGGAGATGAGCGGGGTCGAGAAGTCGCTGCTCTCCTACCACATCCGGGGCGGCCGCGACTCCAAGGGGCTCGAGGAGTTGGGTCTCGTGTCGATCGAGCGCGCGAAGCAGGGGCGCCTGATTGTCTCGCTGACGGAGATGGGGACCTTGATGCTACTCGGCGGCGCGAGCGGCTAGGCGCACCAACGGGCGCGACGTACGTGGAGAGTGCCGATTCCAAGGTGAGGCGACCCTCCGGACGTGTGGCGCCGTCGGCGCTTGGCTACAGTTCACTCCACTCCTTGAGCCTGCGGAGGTTCCTCATCCGTTTTGCTTCCGCCGGGCAGGTGGATGTTCACGCGCGAGCCCTTCCCTTCCACGGATTCGACATCGACATGGCCCCCGTGGGCCGCTACAAGTCCGACGACGAGCGCCAGTCCGAGCCCCGCACCTCCGGTCTGTCGCGCGGCCGTCATATCGCCCTGCCAGAACGGCAGGCCCATGTTCTTCTTCGCGGCGTCAGGGAAACCTGGCCCCTCGTCGGCCACAGAGATGACCATTTCATTACCTCTTGAGGTGGCCGACACGAAAACCTTGGATCCCACCGGGGAGAACTTGACGGCATTGTCGAGGAGTTCTCCTACCGCCATGACGAGCTTTTGCCGGTCGCCCAGGCACTTCTCGCTGGAGGGGTCAATGGTGATCGAAATGGAGGCGTCATGGGCCGGATGGCGCCATCCCAGGACCTTTGCCGCCTCGTGTAGGACGCTAGCCGTCTCGAGCGTCTCAGTCCTCGCGATGGGCGTCCCTGTGCGCAGCCCGGCAAGTTCCCTAATCGAAGCGAGGAGGAACCCCAATTGCTGCGAGGACTGTTCGATGCGCTCCGCGGCCCGCTTCCAGCCCTCGGGCGGGCCCTCCCATCCGCCGGTCGAACTGAGGATCTGGGCATAGCCCTGGATTACCGTGACAGGGGTCCTAAACTCGTGCGAGATAACGTCGAGGATCTCGTCGCGGAGCTTTCCGATCGAGCGCTGCTCGGTGACGTCAGTCACCATCAGGAGGGTACCGGCCGGGCCCCCGTGCGCATCGGCAAGTGGGCTCGTACCGACTAGCACCAAGCGGCTGGAGCCGTCCTTGCGCCGCAACCTGACCTCAAAGGTTGCACGACCTCCCGAGGGGGTGTCCTGCACCAAGGCGACTGCTGCCGTCTCCTTTCCCGCGTCGTCCATGAGGTCCAAGGGCGAAACGCCCACCACGTCCTGCAATGAGAGTCCGAGCAGCTCTGCCATCTTGGCATTTGCAAAGACCATTCGGCGGTCGGCATCGAGCACGCAGATGCCCTCCTGCGCGGTCTCGACCATTCCCCGGTACTTTTCCTCGCTCGCCTTGAGTGCCAACTCTGCCTTCGACCTCTCCTCGAGCTCATACTGGACGCGGGAAAACAGGCGGGCATTTGCAATTGCGTTGGACACATGCAGGGCGAACGTCTCGAGGAGCTGCAGGTCGTGTTCGGTGTAGTCCTTGCCTACGCTGGTGTGGACCTCCATGATCCCGGTGACCTTCCCTTCGAGTTTGAGGGGCACCAGGACCGATGGGCGCGTCGGCCGTGGTGCCCCGGACGCCGGGACAGTACGCTTGGGGTCTTCTAGAGCTTGGCGAGGTTGGTCCGATGTCGGCGCGCCGACTTCGCGGTCACGCTTGATCAGAGACCGACCACTGGCTATCACGCGACTCTCGGGACTCTCCCCTTCGGGCGCGAGCTGGAGGGGCGGAACACTTGATGGGTCGAGGCTTGCGCCATCCTTGAACACGAACGCACAAGTGAGGGTCTGGCCACCAGATTCGACGTACGAGACCGACAGGCCATCACAGGCCAAGACCTTTGAGACGAGGTCACTAATGACCGCGTAGATCCGGTCAAGGTCGAGAGTCTGGCTAAGTTCGAAGCTCGCTTCGTAGAGAGCCGCGAGTTCCACTGTTCGGCGCCTGACGGCAAGATCAGCACGCTTGCGCTCCGAAATGTCGCGGGCAATCGTCGAGATGCCGATCGTCCGGCCGGCCACATCGCGCAACGCCGACATGGTGAGGGCGACCTCGACCGGGTGGCCGTCCTTGCGCCTGCGCACGGTCTCGAAGTGCACGCCCCCTTCACCCGCCCCGATCCGTGCCAGAACCGCGCGCATCTCGGCGGTCTTGTGTGGCGGGACGAGCTTGAAGACCGAGGTGCCTTGGGCCTCCTCCGCCGTGTAGCCGTAGAGCGTCGAGGCGGCGGGGTTCCAGGTCTTGATCGTGCCGTCTGCTTCCATGCTGTAGATGGCGTCCTTCGAAGCCCCGACCATGTTGGAAAGCCGCTCCTGCGCCTCCTGGGCGCGATATCGGATCGTGTCGTCGCGAAGGACAGCCGTAAGGAACTTCTTCCCACCCTGTTCGGTTACCCCGAAGGTAACATCGAGGGGCACCGTACGGCCGTCTTTGCGTAGACCTTCGATTGCAACGGAACCGCGCCGCAGGACTTCTGGCCCGGCGGCGAGAATGGGTGAAAGTGAGGAGAGAAGCGCTTCACGCGAGCGTTCTGGTACGAGTGCGGCAGCCTGGAATTCGCGCAGTTCCTCCCGCTTGTATCCGAAGAGGGTCTCTGCAGCGTCGTTGGCAAACATGATATGGTCGGCCTCGTCGATGGTGATGATCGCGTCCTGCGCGGCCGCCGTGACGACCCGGTAGCGTTCCTCGCTCGCCGCCAGAGCGCTGACGTGCTCCTCGAGCTGGCTGATCAACTGCTGGCGGGAGAGGGCGTAGAGGATCGAGCGCACAAGGTCCCCCGAACGCATTTCGCCCTTGTGGAGGAAGTCCTGGGCGCCTTGTCTTACCGCCTGCCTCCCGATCTCGTCGCTGGAAAGTCCGGTAAGGACGAGTACGGGGATGCTCCGCGCCCGGTCACGGATCTTGATGAAGGTCTCGAGGCCCTGGCTGTCGGGCAACGCCAGGTCGACAATCGCGACATCGAAACCGCCGCGGTCGAGTTCCTCGATTCCCTTGGCGAGCCGGTCGGCCACCACGACGTCAAAGAGGGGGCGGCCAGCCTCACTCAGCGTCTCAAGGACAAGCCGTGCCTCCGCCGGGTTGTCTTCCACGAGGAGTACCCGGATCCCTCGTTCGGCCGCCAAGGGGTCACCTCCCGGGAAGGCTGACGACCGTCATCCAGAACACCTCGATCGACTTCACCATCTCGAGGAAGGCGTCGAGTTCGACGGGCTTGGTCACGAAGCAGTTCGCCTGCAGGTTGTAGCTCCTCACGATGTCCTGTTCGGCGCGCGAGCTCGTGAGCACCACCACGGGGATACGGCCAAACTCAGGGTCGGTCTTGATCTCCCGGAGGACCTCGATCCCGTTCTTCTTGGGCAGGTTTAGGTCGAGGAAGATGACATCGGGCCGCGGGGCGTGCGCGTGCCTGCCCCTACGGCGTAGGAAGTCAATCGCCTCCGCCCCGTCTTGGACCGTGCTCAATTCGTTCAGCGCGCGCGCTTCCTTCAAGGCCTCAACGGTCAGTCTCGCGTCCGCCGGGTTGTCCTCCACAAGGAGAATGTTTGCGGGTTTATCCAGATGCTCATCGGTCATGCGGTCTTCCCTCCTCCTCGCGGCTCCACTGGCAGGCTGAAGAAGAACGTCGACCCCTTGCCTTCCTCCGACTCGACCCAGATCCGGCCCCCGTGGCGCGCGACGATCTTCTTGCTGATCGCCAGCCCGATGCCGGTGCCCGGGTACTCCTTGCGGGTGTGAAGGCGTTGGAAGACGATAAAGATCCGGTCGAGATACGCCGGGTCGATACCGATCCCGTTGTCCTGAACCGAGAAGACCCACTCATGGCCTCGCCGCTCGGCCGCAACACGTACCTCCGGGGGCCCCTCGCCCTTGAACTTGATCGCGTTGCCGATGAGGTTCTGGAAGAGTTGGACGAACTGGCCGCGGTCGGCCTTGACGGCGGGCAAGTCCCCGACGACGACATTCGCCTGGCTTTCCTTGACGGCCACATGGAGGTTCGAGAGGGCCGCCTCGACGGCCTGGGTGGCGCCAAACTCCTCGAAAGGCTCCCCCTTGGTGCCAACTCGCGAGAAGGTGAGCAGGTCCTGGATGAGCGCCTGCATCCGCTGAGCGCCTTCCACGGCGTACGAGATGAACTCGTCCGCGTCCTTGTCGAGCGAGCCTTTGTAGCGGCGGGCCAAAAGCTGCGTGTAGCTCGAGACCATGCGCAGCGGCTCCTGGAGGTCGTGCGAGGCCACGTAGGCGAATTGCTCGAGCTCGGCGTTCGAGCGCGCGAGCTCCTGCGCGCGGTTGGCAAGGTCCTCCTCGGCCCGCCTCCGGTCCGTCACGTCGCGCACGAAGGCCAGTTCGAGCATGCCGCCTTCGGTCTCAATCGCGTTGAGACTAATATCGATGGGAAACTCGCTCCCGTCCTTTCGCCTACCAAAGAGCTCGAGCCCTGCGCCCATCAGGCGCCGCTTGGAGGAACGGTCGTACTTCTTGCGTTGCTCGACGGGGCCTTCCTGGAAGCGATCCGGCACCAGAACCTCGATCGGCTTGCCAAGCAATTCATCGCGGGCGTAGCCAAACACTTTTTCTGTTTGCCTGTTCACGACGGTGATCTTCCCCCTGGGGTCGATACCGACGACGCCGTCCGGTGCATGCTCGAGTAGGGTCTCGAAGAGGGCGACCGCGCGGAAGCGCTCCTCCTCGACGTGCCGCCGGCGCTCGTCCAAGTTCGTGAGACGGAGGGTCGTCCAGACGACCAACGCGGCCATGATGGAAACGTTCGAGGAGGCGTAGAGGGCCAGCCCAAACTCCGTCCCGTAGAGCCCGGCGAGCTCCCCCTGCCACCGGATCCAAGCAAGTACCGGAGGCACGAGGATCGCTGCGGGCAGGAGCCTTCGGGAAACGGCGCCGCCAAGCGTGTTGGAAGACAGGAGGGCGAGTCCCCCGGGCCCTGCCAGGGCGCCCCCCACCACGATGAGAAAGCCGACGGCCGTGTGCAGGGCCATGTGCTGGAATATGGCGGGCGTGCCCAGATCGACCGACCCGTAAAAGAAACCGAGGAACGCAATGAACGAGATGATGGCCACGACGACGAACGGCGCGAAGTGGTGGCGACCCCAGAGTCCCCGCACGAGAAAAGCCGACCCCAGGAGCAGGAAGTTCAGGCCGGTAAGGACGGACAGGGACCCTGGATCCGCAGGGGCGCCGGAGAGGGTAGCCGCAAACAGGAGCCGGTCGAGGCCAAGATCAATCCCGGCGCTGCGCTCGACCAACTCGTGGAGTCCGATGAAGGAGACCGTACCCGCCGCAACGGCAAGTCCCAGGCGGCTCCTTCCCTCTAGTCCCGTGCTCTGCCGGGGCCCCCGCAGGAGACGCAGCGACGCCCCGCACCCAATGAAGCCGACTGCGGTGAGCGGTTGCATGGTGGGAAGCCCTGGCAACACGCTCGTGAGCTCGATGGTGTCGGTCGCCCAGCCGAAGAGCACGATGAAGCCGATGACGACCAGCGATGCGGCGGCATAGAGGGGGAACCGGTCCGTGGCCGTGCGCCAGAAGGCGACTCCCCAGTCCTGCGGCGAAGCCGCGTCGGCCCCGCTTGGCGGCCGGCCGGGGGCTGCGGGGTCGGTGGGTAAGTCCCCCCCGCCGCTCACGGCCTGACCCGGTGGCGCCACGCAGTCACCTCCCACACGAGCTTCCTGCCAAAACACGGGGCCGAGTCGGGCCCAGTGCTCCTGCATGGGGCATAGTGAGATTCCTCCTTCACTTGGGGGGTAGGCGGACGACTGTGAGCCAGAACCCCTCGATGCTCTTCACCACTTGCAAGAAACGCTCGAAGTCGACGGGTTTGGAAACATAACAGTTGGCGTGGAGGTCGTAGGCGCGCACGATGTCCCGCTCAGCCTTCGAGACGGTGAGGATGACGACGGGGACACGCCTCATCGCGGGGTCGCCCTTGATCTCGCGAAGCACTTCGAGACCGTTCTTCTTGGGCATGTTGAGGTCAAGGAGCATCAGGTCAGGCGCCTCGACGCCGGCGTACTTGCCTTCCTGGCGCAGGTAGGCCATCGCCTCTTCGCCGTCGGGGACGACGTCGATATGGTTGAGGACATCGGCTTCCTTGAACGCCTCCACAGTGAGGCGAGCGTCCCCTGGGTTGTCCTCTGCGTAGAGGATCCGGATTGGCCTTGCGTCGTCCATCGCGTTTGACCCACCCGTCCTCGTCCGAGGTGTCCAAAGAGTTTGGTAAGGGGGCAAAGACGGTAATTACCTTGCTTTGATATGGACATTGCTGCCCGGTTCGTCATTACTCATTTTAGGAGAGCGGCGATACTGATGGAAAACCATCGAGCGGCTCGTCGCTGACGCCAGACGCGAACGGTCGCGGTAGAGGACGGGGGCCTTGTTGCTCCGCCCGTACTCGATCTTCGCTGGCCGCCATGTCCAGCCTTGTCGTCGACCGAGGTTTCGAGGTGGGCTAGGCGTGGCCAGCGCCCTCGGGCATGAAGGCGCAACGGACGGGTAGCGAGCAGCGGCAAGGACTTGGAGGGGTTGAGGCTTGTGTCGATCCGACGGGCCGAGCAAGACCAACTGATGGTCGCGCCTAGGAGGGTGGGGAGCCTTAGGCTCCTTGGCGGGAGCAAATACGGTCGACGACGGTGCATACAGGTGGCACTAGCCAATGAGAGCGCGGAGCCTGCCTAGCTCGGCGTGGTCGGCGATCAGACCCGCCAGCGCCTCCATATCCGCGCGCGCCTTGGCGTCGTCGCCAAGGTGGTGCCAGGTCTCGGCCCGCGCTGCAAAAGTGTCGGCGCTCTTGGGGTCGAACTTCACCGCGATCGAGAGGCAGCGCAGCGCCTTGTCCCAAGCGTGTTGCGCGAAGAAGGCTTGCCCCTTCCCGTGCCACGCCACCGCGGAGGCAGGTTTCACGACGGTCGCGTTGCCGTAGAGCTTCTCGGCCTGCACGAAGTCGCCCCCCGCAAGCGCGGCGGCCGCCTTCTCCATGATCTCCTCGAAGGGCTCGGTCGGGGGCGTGCCCTTGTGCTTGGGCCCGATCACAGGCTCACATCGACCGGCCGTCCAAAGAGGGTTTCCATGGGGGCCAACGTCCAAGAACCCGGGCGCGTTTCCAAGGCTGATTGGCTACCCCACGCCACATCCTGGCTGCCGTCGATGGGTCGGACCAGAGCGACGCGGCGGTCGACCAGGCCATCGCAATGGCAAAGGAGTCGGGGGCCTCGCTGCTCGTCGTCACGGTCGCGGACTACTCGCCCCTGATGAAGGCGGTGGATGGGGAGCCCGATGTCCTTCGTCGAATGGGGGAGGGCGTCGACGCCTTCCAGGCCATGCTGTCGGCCGCGCTGGAGAAGGCCAAGGACGAGGGTATCGAAGCGCGCGGGGCGGTCCTCAAAGAGCAGCAGGGGGTGGCGGCAGCCATCATCCACCGGGCGGAGGACGAGGGTGTGGACCTCATCGTGATCGGTTCGCGCGGCTCGACGGGCTTGCGCCGCGTCTTGCTAGGTTCCGTCGCGAAGGACGTCGTGGAGCGCGCGCACTGCCCCGTACTCGTCGTGCGCTAGCTTTTGGGCCACGAGGGCGCGGGCTAGCCGCCTTGCGCGGCGCCGTCCGCTTCGAGTCGACGGTCACGCGCACCTGGAGCTTCCGGCCATACGCCTTCCTGAAGGCCTTCAGGTGGTTCTCGACGCTCCACCGCTCGAGGTGGCAGTCCTTCGTCGACCGGATGTCGATGACGAGTTTCCCGCCGCGCAGGTGGAACCGCGCAGAACGGACGACGCCGCCGCGCGACCGGTCTAGCGACTCGGCGAGTCCCAGGAGAACGCTCAAGCGCGCAACGGCCTCCCGCTGGCTCCTGTCCAAGGCCTCGAGGCGGGGATCGTCCTTGGCCGCCCCCGAGCGGCGGTGGAAATACGCAAGCGCCGCGACAAAGTCGATCTCTTCTTGCGTGAATCCAATAAGGTCCGCATGGCGCACGAGGTACCACGTGTGCTCGTGGTGGTTCTCGTAGGAGAGGAACACGCCGATGTCGTGTAGGAGCCCGGCGTACCGGAGCATCTCGCGCTCGCCAGCCCCGTAGGAGTGCAGCCCGTGGCCCCTGCCCGTGTCAAAAAGGTCGAGCGCCAAGCGGGTCACGATGCGGGCGTGGCGCTCGTCGAAGTTGCACGCACGCCCGAGCTGTAGGACGCTGCGCTCGCGCGCGGAGAGTTTGGCCAGCAGGGGCGCGTTCCCTCGGCGCGCGAGGTAGTCAACAAGCATCCCATCGCGCAGGCTGCGGTCGCTCACGCGCAACTCCTCGAGCCCGACCGCATCCATGATCACCTCAAGGACGGCCGCACCAGCGACGATGATGTCCGCACGGTCGGGATTGATTCCCTTGACCTTCCGCCGCTGCTCGAGCGGGAGGTCGCTGAGCAAGCGTCGGACGCTCTCCACGTCCTCGCGCGACAGGGTGTCGCCCCGCTCGCGCCGCCTCCCCCGAAACTTGCGCGAAGCGACATCCGCCAGGTTCTCGATGGTTCCGGAGCTCCCGACCGCAAAGTCCACCCGGCGTCGTGCGAGCCGCTTGAGGGGGATCGCGCCGACCTGCTCAACATGGCGCACGATGCTCGCGAACTCCTCCTCGTCGACGGCCCCGGGGTCGCCCTCCAGGAAACGGCTGGTGAGCCGGACGGCCCCCACGCGCATGGACTCGAGCACGGCAGCCTTGTGCTGGTCGGCCAGGATGAGTTCGGTGCTACCGCCACCGATGTCGATGAAGAGGACCCGCGACTTGCCCATATGGATGCCGCTCGAGACCCCGAGGTAGATCAGGCGCGCCTCCTCGCGCCCCGAGATCGTACGGACGGTCACCCCCGCCTCCCGGCGCACGCGCCGCAGGAACTCGTCTTTGTTGCGCGCCTCGCGAGCCGAAGACGTTGCGACGGCCTGGATCTCGTCCGCGCCAAGCGAGTTGGCGAGCTCCGCGAAGCGGCGGATCACGAGGACCGCCCGGTCCATCGCCTCGGGACGCAGCTTCGGGTCGCCGAACTCCCGCTCGCCGAGCCGCACCACCTCTTTCTGCCGGTTGAGCACGGAGAAACTATGGTTGGGACGGACGCGGACGACGAGGAGCCGGACCGAGTTGGTACCGATGTCCATGAAGGCCACGACGTGACCGGGGCGCCCGGGCACCGCGGGTTGGGGACGGCGGCGGCGCCCCCGGCCCGCCGTGGCGCTCAAGGCGCCGCCCCCTTGGGCGGCCGCGCGGCGCCCCCGAGCGACGCCTCGCTCGCCCGGGCCGCGCGCTCGCGCAGGCGCCAGACAGCCAACTGAGAATTGACGCGCGCTTCACCCTCCGCGCGCTCGACCCGCTCGTACGTGCCATCCGCCAGCAGCCGGCGGGACTTCAGGTTGTCCCGCAGGTGGATCTCAAGGAGCTCGATCACCTGCCGCTTCAGGTCGGCGTCTTCGATGGGGAAGAGCACTTCCACGCGCCGGTTCAGGTTGCGTGGCATCAGGTCGGCGCTCCCAACAAACACCTCCTCGTCGCCGCCGTTCCGGAAGTAGTAGACTCGCGCGTGCTCGAGAAAACGGCCGACGACGCTCGTCACGCGGATGTTCTCGCTCACCCCAGCCACGCCCGGCCGCAGGCAGCAGATCCCGCGAACCTGGAGGTCGACCTGGACCCCTGCTTGCGAGGCCCGGAAGAGCGCGCGGATGACTTCTTCGTCCGCGAGAGCGTTCATCTTGAACGCGAGGCGTCCACCGCCGCCTTCTTGCCGGTGGAGCCGCGTCTCGCGCTCGATCCGTGAGAGGAATTCTTTTCGCATGTTGCCGGGCGCCACGAGCAGTTTGCGAAACTCCTGCTTCGATGAGTACCCGGTGAGCGCGTTGAAGAGTTCGCTCACATCCTGCCCCAGGTCGGGGTCGTCGGTGATGAGCCCGAGGTCCGCGTAGATCTGGGCCGTCTGGGCGTTGTAATTGCCGGTAGCCATGTGCACATATCGTGCGATGTGCCCCCGCTCCTTGCGGACGATGAGCAGGAGCTTCGCGTGAGTCTTTAGCCCCATCACGCCGTAGATGACGTGGACACCTGAGGCCTCAAGCGCCCGGGCCCACGCGATATTGTTCTCCTCGTCGAAGCGCGCCTTGAGTTCGACGAGGGCGGCGACTTGTTTCCCTTCCTCGCGCGCCTCCATGAGTGCCTCCACGATGGGAGAATTCGGGCCGATCCGGTAGAGGGTCTGTTTGATGGCCATGGAATTCGGGTCGACGGACGCCTGGCGGACGAGGTCGATGACGGGCCCGAAAGCATCGTAGGGGTGGTAGAACAGGATGTCGTGGTGGGTGGCGGCCGCGAAGAGGTCGTGGCCCGGGCCGAGTGCTGTCGGCGTGACCTGCGCAAGCGGTGCGTCCTTGAGCGCGGGCCTGTCGAGGGAGTGGAGCTGCATGAGGTCGGCAAGACCCATCGGCCCACTGACGTCGTACACCTGCTGCGCCTCCACCCCGAGGTTGCGCATGAGGATAGAGCGGACGCGCGCAGGCATGCGCCCGTCGGCCTGCAGGCGCACGACCGAGCCGAAATGGCGGCGGTCAACGATGGACTCGACCGTCGCTGCCAGATCCGAAGCATCGTCCTCGCGGATCTCCTGGTCGGCGTCGCGTGTGACGCGGAAGGGGTAGGCCGCCACGACCGTGAGGCCGGGGAAGAGCGCACGCAGGTTCTCGATGACAACCTGCTCGTTCCAAACGAACCGCTCTTGGGAGCCGGGAAGGCCGTTGAGCCCCTCAGGTTCGCGTTCCTGCCAGTCGGCCGTCCTCAGGAGCCGCGAGACCTCGTGAGGGATCTTGAGCCGCGCGAACCGCTCGCCGTGCCGCTCGTCCTCCAGGATGACTGCGAGGTTGAGCGAGACGTTGGAGATGTGCGGGAACGGGTGGGAGGGGTCGAACGCCAGAGGCGTGAGGATCGGGAACATGGACTCGCGGAAGAATCGGCGCGCCTGGCGCTTCTCGGCTGCGAGCAACTCCCGGTATTCGAGAACCTCGACGCCGGCGTCGGCAAGGGCGGGTCGGATCTGGTCCATCCAGCAGGCGGCGTGCGTGGCGATGTCGGTCAGCAACTCCTTCCGGATTGCGGCAAGCTGTTGGGTCGGCGACAGGCCGTCGGCGGGCAGCGAGGCCGCACCCGCTTTCACCTGGCGCAGGAGGCCGGAGACGCGAACCATGAAGAACTCGTCGAGGTTGTTGGCCCAGATGGAGAGGAACTTCACGCGCTCCAGCAGCGGGTGCGAGTCGTCCATGGCCTCCTCGAGGACGCGGCGGTTGAAGCGGATCCAAGAGAGCTCGCGGTTGCTGTACAGGGCGGGGTCATCGCGCGGGGGGGGTGGG
>CBEUCC010000071.1:0-13000 GCA_965541515.1 uncultured Thermoplasmata archaeon | reverse complement strand
TGAATCGAGTGCTTGCGGGTGCCGCCGTGGTCCTGCTCTCGTCCGCAGCCCAGGCCGGCCCTGTCCTGTACGTCGATGACGATGCGCCGCCGGCCGGCGATGGGGCCGGTTGGGGCACCGCCTACCGATTCCTCCAGGACGCGCTCTTCGACGCTGCGGGCGACGCGACTATCAACGAGATTCGCGTCGGCCAGGGGACGTACGTACCCGACCGCCGCGAACTCGACCCCGTGCTCCCGGAGCACGCCGACCAGGTGCGGTGGGTCCGCTCGGGCGGGGCGCAGATCCCGCTGCGCAACGTCCGGGGCGTGCTCGTGGCCAACGAGGTGCTCGACGCCTTGCCCTTCCATGTCGTTGAGCAGGGGCCGGACGGGATGTGCGAAGTCTATGTTGCCCGGCAGCCGGACGGGGCCCTGGTTGAGGCCGCGGGGCCGATCAGCGACCCAGCGATCGCGGACGTGCTCGAACGAGACGGGGTGGAGCTTGTGCCGGGCCAGCGGGCGGAGGTCTCCCTTGAGGCCACGCGCCTGGCGCGCGCCGTCGCGGCGTCGATTGAGAGCGGCGCGGTGATCCTCATCGACTATGGAGACGAGGCGGCCCAGCTCTTCGACCCGTCTACCCGGCCGCGCGGGACGATGCGCTGCTTCTTCCGGCACCGCCTCTTCGACGACCCGCTCGTGCGGCTTGGCCGCCAGGACATCACCGCGCACGTGGACTTCACGAGCGCCATCCGCGCCCTCCGGGAGGGGGGGATGGAGGTCGGCCGGCTGGAGCGGCAGGCGCAGTTCCTCGATCGCCACGGCCTCGGGGAGTTCGTGGCCAAGCTAGAGGCCGACCAGGCCCGGCTGCCGCGCGAGGTCTTCGTGCGCCACCGGCGCGCGTTCAGGGCGCTACGCGATCGCAAGGGCCTGGGCGCGAACCTCGTACTCGTGGGGTGGAGGGCGTAGCCGGGCCCGGCGCCGGCCCTGCGAGGCGCCCAGACACCTACGGCGAGCCGGGCGGCTGCGGACCGCGCGGTCCCGTTGGCGGCGGCAGGGGCCCGCCCCCTTCCGCCTCCTCGAGCTTCGCGCGCATGGCCGATGCGCCGCGCGCGCGCAGCAGGAAGCCAATCCCCACCCCGGCGCCGATCCCCACCGCGAGGAACATGATACTCATCGTGTAGTCAGCCTCGGCCACCACTGGAGGCACGAATTCCTCGCCCTTGGTCACCGAAAGGGAGACCGGGTTGTCAAGCGGGTTGCCAAGGAGGTCGTACGCCTCGACCGTGACGCCCGTCGTGCCGTTGGAGAGCGGCAGCGTCGTGGTGAAGACCCCCGACGGCGAGACCGGGACTTCTTCCCCGTTGACGAAAACCGTCGATCCGTTCTCGACCGTGCCTTCGACGGTGAATGAGGTGCCCACGATCACCGCCCCGTTCAGGGGCTTCGAGACCGAGATGGTCGGCCCCGTGGAGTCGCGGACCACGGCCAGTGTCTGGGGCAGGCCCGCGTTGCCCGCGAGGTCCTGGATGAGGAAATCGAACACGTTCTGGCCCTCCGCCAGCGTGACGATGTAGACGTTCTCGCCCGCCACCGCGTGGTGCGGCTGGGATTTCATCGTGACTGTCCCGGCCTCCGACATGGTAACGACCAGCGAGATGGTCGCCTCGCTCGTATGGGGCATGTCGTTCAGCACCACGATGACCGTGTCGTCCGTGCGGATCGCGACAGTCGCGGTGGGGAGCGTTCCGTCGCGAAGCACGGAGAATTCGAACTGCGCCGTGTTTCCCGCGAGGTCCGCCGCCACCACCGTGAAGTCATTCATGCCCTCCGTGACTTCGACCGTGCTCGTGATGGCCCCCTCCTGGGTCAAGGTCTGTTTGATTCCGTTGATCGAGAGCCACGCGACCCCCGTGATCGTGTCGGTGACTTGGCCCCCGACCGCAACGTTTAGATTCGTGGTGATATGCGCTCCCTGGCTCGTGATCCCGCCCGACGTCGAAACAACGACCGTGAGGTCCGGCTCCACGTTGTCGTAGATGGCACGTCCCATCCACTCGCGCAGGTTGCCTGCGCCGTCGGTCGCGACCACGAAGATGTCGTTGGACCCGGACGCCAGGAGCACGCCGTATGTGAACTCCTCGTCGGTCCGCGGGGCGATGATCCCGTTGACCACCACGGTCGAGTTGGACTCGGCAAGCCCGGTGACCAGAAGCGTCTGCTCGGCCGTGTATGTCACGTTCTCGAGGAACACCGACAGCGCCGGCGGGGTGTGGTCAACGACGAGCGAAAACGTCTTCGTCACCGTGTTCCCGGCTTGGTCCACTGCGGTGATGGTGAAGACGTTCAGGCCTTCGCTAAGCGGCAGGACGAGCGTCCACTCGCCGGTAGAGGGGACAGTCGTCTGGCCTACCAGGCCCGTGATCGACCGGAAGCTGACCGTGGCCTGCGGCTCCGCGTAGCTATCGAGCGTGTAGTTGGCCCCGGTGACGTAGTCTGGCGGAACGGGCAGCGTGAAGACAGGGGGCGAGGTGTCCACGAGGAACGGCCCGACGGTCACGTAGAACGAGTGGCCCACGCGGTCAATCGCGCGCAAATAGAGGTAGTAGCGGTCGTCCGCGACGTCCGTAAGTACGGCGCTCCAGTTCTGGCCAGAGACGGGGATGGTGATCGGGGTCCAGGACACGTTGTCGAATGACCAGGCGACGCTCGAGAGCCCCGACCCGAGGTCGATTACGACTCCATCGGCCGTGAATGTGGACTGGTTGACCACCCCGCCGTCCTCGGGGAAGTTCACGGAGAGCGTTGGACCCCAGTTGTCGTTGCAGGTGATGGAGAGCGGCCCCATCGTCTCGGTGAAGTAGAACTGGCCCGGCGAGCAGGGGAAGGTCCGCGTACCGTCAACGACCCTCGGCCAGAGGTCGCGGTTGTCGAAGACGCCTTGGCCCGAGTAGCGGCCCCACAACACGGAGAACTGGGGCGTCCAGGTGGCTGGGTCAATGTCGAGGTTCCCCCGACCCGTGGCGTTGCGCAACTGCAAGACATCGCCATCGAAGGGAACGCCGCCCTGCCACGCCACGCCGACAATGTTGAGGAACGCCATGTGCTCGACGGACGCTCTAGACCCCGTGGCCGTAAGCGCCGGGTTGTCCGATGTGCGGTAGACGTAAATGTGGCTGTCGTCGTCGGCGAAGAACTGGTAGCCGCCGTTGGCCATGGTGGAGTCGGTGACGACCGCGGTGCAGCCGTCCGTCCACACCCCGCGGCCGCCCCCGCTGACCGTCAGGTCGTTGACGGTGATCACCGCCGACGTCGTGCCGAAGGCGCGAATGGCGCGCGTACCGCCGCCCCAGCCGCCGGTGGTGACTACGGAGATGTTGTCGAAGTTGAGCTGGCCGCTGAAGCGGGACTGGCCCACGTCCCCGATCTCGAAGGCCGAGCTGTACATCCCCTGGACGGTTATGTTGTAGATGTTGTAGACCGTCGAGGTGGACGAGGCGCGCAGGTCGATGCCGTCGTCGGGGTACGTGATGTTTATGTCGTGGATGTTGTAGAAGACATTTCCCGGATGCGACACAGGCGTGATTCTGATGGCCTTGGTACGGTAGCTCGACGAGGTCGAGCCGATGATCGAGATGTTGGAGATGTCGATGACCGCGGTCCCCGAGATGGGCGAGAGTTCGTAGGAGAGTCCGCTGCCAGAACGGAGTTCAACGTTCTGGAAGTCGGTCACGACTCTGACGTGGATGATCGAGTACCGGTATGCGGACGGGCGCGGGGCCGAGCGGGTCCAGGTGACGTCGTCGAAGTGGACGTCGGCGTCAGCGATGTACGTGCCCGTGAACCCGCCGCTCAATTGATGAGTGGCGTTATGGATGACCGTGTTCTCGATGAAGGCGGGCCCGCGCAGGTAGAAGAACCAGTTGGCCCCGTCAAGTCTGGAATCTCGGACATGAAGGACGCCTTGGTTGTCGAACGTCCGGTTGAACGGGAGGAAGACGGTGCAGTTCTCGAGCGTGAGGTTGCCGAGCGAAGTGATGATGAGGTTGCCGTCGCTTGTCGTCGTATTGTTGACGATGATGGTCTCGCCGGTGTAGGACTCGACGCCGTTGACGACCCAGTCGCCGTCCTTGTAGATCACGGCGGAGGCGGGGCTGGCAAGAAGCGCCAAGGCCGCGACAGCGAGCAGTACGACAGCGGATCCCAGAATCAATCGACGGATGGACAGTGTTAAGCCCCCAATGGCGCACGGGTCACCCGTGCGTCCTGGGGCCATCCAGGCCACGCGTATTTCAACGCTTAGGACTAGTCGGTTGTTCGGTGTCTCGCCCCTAGTGGCCTGGGGGTAACCGGGGGCGCGCAGGGGGGCCTGCGGGGCCCGCAGGGCCCCGCACCCGCATGGGCTCGGGGGCGCCCAAGGGTGAAATAAGGCGCCACCAATCGAAGTCCCTATGGCCCGCGCACGAACGGTGCGTGACGTCCGGGCGCCCCGGGGACTGAACCTCACCTGCAAGGGCTGGCGCCAGGAAGCGATCCTGCGGATGCTCCACAACAACTTGGAGAACGCGGAGATCCCCGAGGAGCTCATCATCTACGGGGGGACGGGCAAGGCCGCGCGCAGTTGGCGCGCGTTCGATGACATCGTGCGGGCGCTGCGGGCGCTCGAGGAGGACGAGACGCTGCTCGTCCAGTCGGGCAAGCCCGTGGGGGTCTTCCGGACGCACGGGGACGCCCCCCGGGTCCTCATTGCCAACGCGAACCTGGTTCCCCGCTGGTCGAATTGGGACTACTTCCGGGAGATCGAGGCGGCGG
Source organism: uncultured Thermoplasmata archaeon (assembly GCA_965541515.1). Taxonomy (GTDB): domain Archaea; phylum Thermoplasmatota; class DTKX01; order DTKX01; family DATEUP01; genus DATEUP01. The sequence continues at coordinate 8,210 of CBEUCC010000071.1, read as the reverse complement.
GCCTCACGATGTACGGGCAGATGACCGCGGGGTCGTGGGCTTACATCGGCACGCAAGGGATCATCCAGGGGACCTACGAGACGTTCGCGGCCGTGGCCAGGAGGCACTTCCGGGGCACGCTGCGGGGCCGCTTTGTCCTTAGCGGCGGGCTGGGTGGGATGGGCGGCGCCCAGCCGCTCGCGGTCACGATGAACGGCGGTGCGGCGCTGGTTGTTGATGTGGACCGCGAACGGGCACGCAAGCGGCAGTCCCGCGGCTTCGTCCAGGTCGTCACGGACGACCTCGACGACGCGCTCGAGATCGTCCAGGGCGCCAAGTCCGAGCGGGCGGCCGCGTCCGTCGCGCTCGTGGCCAACTGCGCCGACGTCCTACCGGAGATCGTGCGCCGCCGGGTCACCCCGGACGTGGTGACGGACCAGACGAGCGCTCACGACGAACTCAACGGCTACGTACCCCGCGGACTCACGCTCGCCGAGGCCCGGCGGCTTCGCAGAAGCGCCCCCAAGCGGTACGTCAAGCGGTCGTACGAATCGATGGCGGCCCACTGCAGGGCCATGCTCTCGCTGAAGCGGCGCGGCGCGGTCGTGTTCGATTACGGGAACAACCTCCGCGGCCAGGCGAAGAAGGCGGGCGTGCGCAGCGCGTTTTCGTACCCCGGGTTCGTCGTCGAGTACATCCGCCCCCTGTTCTGCGAGGGTCGCGGCCCCTTCCGGTGGGTGGCGGTGTCCGGGGACCCGGAGGACATCCGGGAGACGGAAGACGTCGTCCTCAAGCTCTTCCCGGGCAACAAGCAGCTGGCCAACTGGGTCAAGCTCGCGCGAAGGCACCTCCCGTGGGAGGGCCTGCCTGCGCGCGTCTGCTGGCTCGGCCTCGGGGAGCGCGCCCGCTTCGGCCACGCGATCAACGAACTGGTGGCCGAGGGCGACATCTCCGCCCCGATCGTGATCACGCGCGACCACCTCGACACGGGGTCGGTGGCCTCGCCCTACCGCGAGACGGAGGGGATGCGGGACGGCTCGGACGCCGTGGCCGACTGGCCCCTGCTCAACGCGCTCCTCAACACGGCCGCCGGCGCCGACATGGTCCACATCCACAACGGCGGGGGCGTCGGGATCGGACTAGCCACCCACGCGGGGATGCACACGATCGCCGACGGGACCAAAGAGGCCGCCCGGCGGCTGGCCCGCGTGCTCACGGCGGATCCCGGGATCGGTGTCGTGCGCCACGCGGACGCGGGGTACAGAAGAGCCGCGCGGACGGCCAAGCGGGCCGGCCTCAAGATGCCGTCGGCCGGGCCCCGGAAGCGGGACCGCGCCTGAGGGCTTGGGTCAACCGGCCTTCTTCTTGGCGGCCGCCGCGGCCTTGCGCGCGGCCTCCTTCGCCTCGAGCGCCGCCGGCTTCACGATGTTCGGCTCGCGGCCCGCCTGGATGTCGCGGACCGCCTTCAGGTACGTCTCCAAGGCCAGCTTTACCGAGGGGTTGGACTCGACGGCGTCGAGTTGCTGGATCTTCTCGAGGTACTTGATGGCGATCTCGTGGTGCGTCACGATCAGCGTCTGCAGGAGGCGCACCGCGTCGTACCGTTCGTGGCCCTCCACCGAGTCCAGGCGCGCCATGAACTTGTCGAGGATGGGCAGGATGGAGTCCGGGTGGCGCTCGCCGACGCGAAGCAGGGTCAGGGCCGCCATGTTGCGGACCATGTGGTGCCGGTCCTCCAGGAGCTCGCCGATCTTTGGGACAAAGGGGCCGAGCGACTCGGCCTTGATGCGTGTGACGTGGTCGAGGATCTCGGTGATGCCCCACCGCAGCCGGAAGTCCTTCTCGTGCAGGTGGTCACAGAGCACCCCGATGAACTCGGGGCTGGCGGAGGCGTCACGCGCGATGTCCACGAGTTTGGGGTTCTCGCGCATGATCAGTTGGGCTTTGAGTTCGTCGTCCCACGCCGCCCAGGAGGCGCGGACCTTGAAGACACCGGGGCCAGATGACATAGGGCGACCGCTCCTTGCCAGGGGGCTCCGTCTATATGTAAGGGGGAGCAGGCGGGGGGGGGCCGTTTGTGCCCCCCGGACAAACGCGCGCCTTGGCGGCGCTCACGAGTGGATGTCTGCCTCGTTGGTGCCGTTGAGCGCCGCGTACTCCTTGAAGGTCATCGCGAACTTCGACTCGATCTCCGTGCGGAACGTCGGGCCCGTGTTGTACGCGCAGAACGGGATGATGCGCCCATCGGGCGTCGCGTAATGGACGACGCAGCGCTTGACGCGGTCGATGTCGTAGTTGTAGCGGTCCATGAAGTGCATCGCGCCGATGAAGAGCGTGTTCCAGTGGAAATCCGCCAGGCCCTGCTTCGAGCCGTCGTAGAAGACGCCGCGCAGGAGGTCGGCCACGCGGTCGACGCCCTTCGGGGCCCTCTCGAGGTCGATGTACTTGAGCAGCCGCCGCGCTTTGACAAGCGCCCGCACCTTCGAGGCCTTGAGCCCCTGGGTCTCCTCGGCGATGGTGAGCGCCTCCTTGTAGAGGCCGTCGACGTCGATGAACTGCGAGACGCCCATGTAGCGGCCGTCCTCGCCCTTGACCACGTACGCGCCGATGCCGCAGGCGGGGTGGCAGGTGAACGCCAACTTCCCCTCGCCGTGGATGACGGAGATGACCTCAGAGATCGCCGCCGCCACGGGGACGGGAAAGAAGTCGTTCTTCGTTAGGAAGCCGGTCTGGCGGACGGCGTCGGCCACGAGGTCCGACTGGGTGTAGCGCCCGCGCATCCGGTCCTCCGTCTCAATGCGCCCGGAGAACGACACCGGCTGGAAGTTGACACTGCGCACGACATCGAGGTTGTTGAGCGCGAAACGGACGATATCGCCGACCTCGTCGTTGTTCAGGTTCTTGATGATGACGGGCACGAGGCAAACTGCCAGGGGCTTGGGCCGCACGCGGCGGCAGTTTTCGATCGCCTGGAATTTCTCCTTGAGGAAGCCGGGCCGCTTGCGCGCGCGTATGTAGGACTCGTCGCGGAAGCCGTCGAACTGCAGGTAGATCATGTGGCCGCCGTTGTCGACGAACTTCTGCGCGAAGTCGGGCTCCTTGGCAAGCCGGATGGAGTTCGTGGCGACCTGGATCTGCGCGAACCCGAGGTCCGAAGCGGCCTTGACTGCGTCGAAGAAACGCGGGTACATCGTGGGCTCGCCGCCGGCGAACTGGATGGCCTGTACGGGCACGGGCTTCAGGTCGCGAAGGTTGCGCATCATCGCCACGACGTCCTCGAAGGGCGGCTCGAACACGAAGCCCGCCGAGTTGGCGTTTGCAAAGCAGATGGGGCACTTCAGGTTGCAGCGGTTGGTGAGGTCCACGTTGACAATGCCTGGGTGCGAGGTGTGCGCGTTGCACAGGCCGCAGTCGTAGGGGCAGCCGGTCGTGAGTTGCGTGTGGGGGTTGTCGATCCCGACGCCGTCGACGGCGTACCCCTCGAACTTGATGAAGAGGTCGACATCCGAGTAGTAGACGTCCGTGAACTCGCCGTGGTCGGGGCAGCTCTTCTTGAGCATGACGCGCCCCTTGTCTTCGTAGATGACCCCCATGATCGTACGGATGCACTCGGGGCAAAGCGACCCGATCTTGCGGGGCAGCTTCGTCTTGATGCCGGTCGGCTGGATGACGGTCAGCTTTCGCGTGATCAGCGCGTTGGGCGCGTCGACGACGTCGTACTGCGCCTGGTTCACGTCAAAGCCGAGCAGTTTCGCTTCTGTCGGAGCCATTCCCCGTCCCACCTTGAGCACAGTTCAGTCCGGGCTCGACTATAAGCGTTTTGTAGTCCGCGGCACGACAACGACAAGGGTTATGCGGGGCTCATGAGGGGGGGCCAGGCCGTTTTAAGCGCGGTGGGAGGTCCATATGGGGCCAGGAGCCCCCATTCGAAAGTAGCGCAAGAGAGAAAGAAGGGGCGGAGGTTCGAGGTGACGGGTCGCAATTGGGCCACAAGAGGGAGGGGCTAGCGACGGGACCCGGGGGGGGGGCCGCGAGCCGCTCCGCGGCCACGTTACCCGCGCGCCCAACCGGCCGCCCCGTTGGATCGTCGCGACACACCAACACCGACTTATAGCGAATTCCGGCTGCGACGGATGACGGAATTGATGCCAGCACTTCGAGAATCGTGCGCCCCGGCCCTGTTGGTAGCCGTCCTTCTGACCGCCGCCTGGATCCCAGCACCGGCCGGCGCCCACGGCGGCCAAGACACCTTCTTCGGCCACGAGGCGGTCTACGCCGTCGCCTGGAACTCCCAGGGCACGCAGTTTGCCACCGGCACGCAGCCCGGGAACATCTCGATCTACGACGGGGTCACCCACACACTGCGCGTCCAGTGGCAGGCCCACGCAGGCCCCATCAACCAGGTGGCGTTCTCCCCCGACGGGAGCGAGATCGTCTCGTCGAGCGGGGGCTACCTGAATGCGACGGCCGAGGCGACCATCAAGGTGTGGACGCTGCAGGCCCTCGGCTTGCCGACGCTTCGGCTGAACCTCTCGGGCCACCATGACTGGATCCCGACCGTCGTCTGGTCGCCCGACGGCCGGTTGCTCGCCTCGGCCTCGGGGATCGACGACCACGTGGACCCCGACAACGCCTTCGGCGAGGTCTTCCTCTGGGATGCGGTGGGCGGGGGCCCCCCGCTCTGGAAGTTCACGGACCTCGACTCCTACCCGTCGAGGCTCGCGTGGTCGCCCGACGGCCGGGAGATCGCAGCGATCGGGCACTTGTCGGACATCTGGCTGCTCAACGCCACGACGCACGAGCAGATCCGGGTCAGCGTGAGCTTCCGCGACGCCTTCGGCCACGCCTCCCATGGGTGGGCGGTGGACTGGTCGCCCGACTCCCGGTACATCGTCGCCGGGTTCTCCCGTGACTTCGACGAGGACGGGTCCACGGACCGGGGCCCGGTAGTCGTGTTCGACACGCTGGACCTCAACCCCGACGGGCTCGCGCGGCTCGTGATGGACGCCTATGTCCACACGAAACCGACCCAGTGGGTCGCGTGGGACTCGACAGGCGGGTACATCGCCTCGTGCACCGGGGCCGACGTGCTCGACGGCGATCAGCCGGGCCAGGACGGCGTCGTCGACGTAGGGGAGGTCGTGATCTACAACTACTCGGGCAGTTCGACCGGCACCCTCGAGGGGATGCACATCTTCCGGGGCGGGTTCTCGTTCTGTTCGTCGGTCGCCTGGCGCCCGGGGGACCTCGCGGTCCTGGCGGGAAACGCCGACGGGACGGCGCGCCTCTACGCCCTGGACGCGGACGGCGACGGGTGCTTTGTTTGGGACGACGCCGCGCCCCTCGACGCGAGCCTGTGCGCCCTCCCCCAGCAGGCCCCCGTGGAGTGGTGGCCGGACGGGACCACGTCGGGTTTGTTGGTCGGTGGGCTAGCGCTCGTCGCGGTGGGCGCAATCCTCATGGTCCGCGGCCGGCGCGCGCGCGCGCAAGAGGAGGCGGAACGGGAAGCGCGGAGCCGGCGCGGCGCGCGGCGTTCAGGCGGTCGGTCAGACGGTTCGAAGGGGGAGCCTCCAGCTAGAGGGCAGCGCCGCCGCCGCGCGCGGCGGTAAGCGGCCAAGCCGCGCGCCCCCTGGTGGAACAACGCGGTCTTATGCCAGGACTAGCATCCCGCCGGCCTGCTAATGAGGGATGCATTGAGCGCGGACCTCGTAATCGAGACCGAGTCGCTTGTCAAGCGCTACGGCGAGCTCACCGCGGTCGACGGCCTTTCGATCACCATCGGCGCGGGGTCGGTGTTCTCGCTCCTTGGCCCCAACGGCGCCGGCAAGACCGTGACGGTCGAGATGCTCGAGGGGCTGCGCCAGCCCACGTCGGGCACGGCGCGCGTCCTTGGGCATGACGTGACCAAGGACTACCTCGCGATCCGCAAGCGCGTGGGCGTCCTACCGCAGGACTTCGACCCGTTCGACCGCCTGACCGCCACGGAGGCGGTCACGTACTGGGCGGACCTGTTCGCAAAGCAGGTCACGAAGGAGGATGTCCGGAAGCTGCTCGACGAGGTGGGGCTCGCAGAGCGCGCGAAGACGCAAGCGATCCACCTCTCGGGCGGCGAGAAGCGCAAGATCGGGATTGCGATGGCGCTCGTGGGGGAGCCCGAGCTCGTCTTCCTCGACGAGCCCACGACGGGGCTTGACCCGTATGCGCGCCGCGACCTGTGGGCGCTGATCAACGGGATCAAGCGCGAGGGGCGCACCGTGTTCCTCACGACGCACTACCTCGACGAGGCCGAGCGCCTAGCCGACGACGTGGCCATCATGCACAAGGGCAAGATCATCCGGCGCGGGTCGCCCGAAGAACTCGTCTCGAAGCACGGCAAGGGGTCGGCCGTCGTGCTCGCCGGGGCCGGCGCGGCGGCGCTCGAGGAGGTCCGGGGCCTGGGGCTTACCGCCCTCCTCGACGGGGAGGACGTGGTCATCGCCCCGGGGGAGAGCGGCGGGGTCAAGGCGATCTTGCCCCTAATCTCCAACCTGAAGTCGCCTGTCCAGGACATCTTCACGCGTCGCCAGACGCTCGAGGACGTCTTCATGGAACTCGTCGGCAAGAAGATGGAGGAGGGGGTGCTCACAGAATGAACCGCATCCTCTCGGACCTGAACGCCTACGGGAAAAATTACATGCGCACGAAGGTCGGCCCGTTCTTCGCGTTCGCGTTCCCCGTCCTGCTCATCCTCCTTTTCGGGGCTATCTTCTCGGGAACCGAAACGGGCACCATGACGCTCCACGTCCAGGACCTGGACGGGTCAGCAGCCAGCCAGGCCTACATCGAGGCGCTCAACGCGACGAACATCACCGTCGTCGAGATAATCCCGGCCGACGTCGACCTTGAGCAGTTCATCAAGGACGAGTCGCTGGGCGCCGCGCTGCAGATCCCAACAGGCTTTGGCGACCGCGTGGCGCTTGGAAACGCCACGGCCCCGCCGACGGAACTCGTGATGTACGGCGACCCCTCGCGTTCGAGCTACGGGCAGGCGATCGGCGTGGTGGCGGGTGTCTCGGACGCCATGAATTTCCAGCTCAACCAGGCGGTGCGGATCGTGGCTCTCGAGTCGCGAACGGTCGCCTCGCCCGAGTTCAAGTTCATCGACTTCTTCCTCCCGGGGATCCTTGGGATGACCATGATGTTCACGGCGATGTTCGCGATGACCGCCTCGGTCGCCGAATACAAGACCCGGCGCTACTTCAAGCTCCTCGCCTCGACGCCCATTACCAAGGCGGAGTGGCTGACCTCGAAGATCCTTTTCTACCTCCTCATCACGCTGGGCTCCCTGGCCCTGATGATGGTTGTGGCCATCCTGATCTGGAACACGCGGGTGGCGTTCACACCGGTCGCGCTCCTCTTCATGGTCTCCTCGGCGTTCCTCTTCACGAGCCTCGGCGTCATCATCGGGGCGTACGCCAAGGACGCCGAGTCGGGCGCGGCCATGGCCAACGCGGTCGGGTTGCCCATGATGTTCCTCTCGGGGAGCTTCTTCAACCTCGAGGCGATGCCATCCTACATGCAGTCGATAGCGGCCATCTTCCCGCTTACCTACGTGAACAACGGGCTGCGCGACACCATGATCTACGGCAACGAGTCATCGGCGCTCGTCAACTTGGCGCTCGTGTCGGTGATGGCGCTCGTCGCCACGGTGGCAGCCGCCCGCCTGATCAAGTGGACGCGCGACTAGGCCGGCCGCCCGGGTGCCCTTGAGCCGCCATGGCGCCAGCGTCTCGCGACCCCTGGCTTGCCCCCTTTTGACCCCCGGGGCGGGTTCACGGTCCGTGCTCCAGACGAGGGAACGGGAGACCCCCCGGAAGCGGGCGTTCCCGCACGGCCCCGGCGCCCACGGAGCGGACACCCCCGGGGTGCCGGCGGCCGCCGGGTGGGGCGCGCTCGCGGCCCCGGGGGCGCTCGTCCTGCTCGACGGGACGCGCGCCGACCTGCGCTGTGCGCTACAGGGGCTCGCGCACTTCGCGGTCCACGCGCGGGAGGGCCAGGTCCTGTGGCTGGACGGCGAGCACGGGTTCAACCCGTACGACTTTGCGGAGCTCAACCTCGCGCGCGGCTTCCCGGCGGAGTGGGGCGCGACCCGTGTCCTTGTCAAGCGCTGCATGACACCGTTCCAGTGGGACACGGTCCTCACGAAGCACCTCGGAGCGAAGCTGGAGGAGGCGGACGCGTCGCTCGTGCTT
>CBEUCC010000070.1:0-13229 GCA_965541515.1 uncultured Thermoplasmata archaeon | reverse complement strand
AAAGCGCTGCTTGAAAACTGTCGTCCTTTGCATTGATCTCGACAACGATGTCGGCGAGAAGGCCGGCATCAAAGGCCCGATCATCGGGCGCAAGGACAACCTTGCGGCAGCGATGAAGCTCGCGCTTGCCGACCCCGAGGACACGGACGTCAACACGATCTTCGCGGCCGTTCGGCTCTACGACCAGATGAAGTACGAGGGCCGCGACGTCGAGGTCGTTACGGTGCTCGGCGACAAGGCGCTCGGCCTGCCGGCCGGCGAGCGCATCTCGCACCAGGTCGACGTCGTCGTCCAGGTGCTCAAGGCCGACGCTGCCGTCATCGTGACCGACGGCGCCGAGGACGAGTTGATCCTGCCGCTGATCCAGAGCCGCCTGAAGGTCACCTATGTCGAGCGGGTCGAGGTCAAGTCGCTGCCCACGGGCAAGGAGACCATCTCCATCCTCCGGAAGTACATGCAGGAGGAGCGATTCAAGATCGGGATCATCTTCCCTGTGGCCCTCGTGCTGATCATGTATTCGCTCTTCGCCTGGGCGGGCCAGGAATCGCTCTACGTCGGGGGCGTGGCGCTCGTGCTCGGCTCCTACCTCGTCCTCGTCTCGTTCAATGTGGGGGAGTGGGTCTACGGGGTCGCCCGCACGGTGCGCATTGGGGTGGCGACCTCGCGGCTGTCGATGGGGGGCAGCTTGCTCGCGGGCGTGATCCTGCTGCTCGGCGGCGTGATCGTCATGCAGTACATCCTGACGGGAACCTCCCCGTTTAGCGAGGAGACGTCCGTCCCCCCGACCGACATCGCGGGGATGGTCCTGCTCTTCGTGCTTGTGTACGCCCCCATCCTTTACGCTGCGCTGATGGTCCGCCTCGCCTTCCGGCTCTTGGACTTCTGGATCCGGCGGAACAAGCACTCGGGTGGTGTCGCCATCCGCTTCGTGGGGACGACCGCGTTCTTCCTGATTGCCCTTGGGGCCCTGCACGCTGTCGCCCGCTTTGTGGGCCTCGGCCAGACGTGGGGCCTTACGGCCGCGGCTGTCCTGATTGTCCTTGGCGTCATCACGCTGCTCGGCGGGGCGGTGGTCAGCCGGCGGTTCAAAGACCGGCTCGGGGCCAAGGTCGAAGAGTCCAGCGTTTAGGGGTCGGGCTAGTCGAGCCGGCGCGCGAACGTCAGGTAGCCCGTGTGGCCGAGCATCTCGAACTCGGGGCGCGTGGCGCCCCGGCGCACAGCTTGGCCGCGCTCGAGCACCTCGATCGTGCGGGCGTCGGCAAAACCGGCCGGCCGCAGCGCGAGGACGAGCCGTTCGGTCTGATTGACAGTGGGGCTAAACGACGCGAGCCTCCCGCACGGGGCCATCGCGTCGTGAGCGGCGCCAAGCGCGTCCCACGGCTCCGGGAGGTCCATCACCACGGCGTCTGCCCTGGCCACGCCCACGCCTTCGCGCGCGTCCCCCTGCTGGAGCTCCCACCAGCCCGCCCACGGGGACCGCCCGACGTTGGCCCGGGCGCTTGCGATGTGCTTCGGGTTGTTGTCGAGCGAGAGCACCCGCCCGGAAGGCCCGACCGCGTGTAGCAGCACGAGGGTGAGGGCCCCCGACCCGACCCCGAACTCGACGACCGTCGCGCCGGCGCCGATCGAGCAGTTCGCGAGGATGGCCCCCGCGTCCTTGAGCGTGATCACCTGCGCAGAGCGCTTGAGCAGGCGCACGAAGTCTGCGACGGCCGGCCGGATGAGCCGAACGGCCTGCGCGCCGACCGTCACGGTGCCGCCGTAGGGCGTGCCGACAAGTGTCGACGTGTTGAAGACGCCGAGCCCGGCGACGGGCGTGCGCTCGGGCCCGACTTCGGCCAACGCCTCGCCCCGGGGCCAGCGCACGAGGACGACATCGCCCGGCGCGACCGATGCGTCCCCCGGGGGCGGCTCCCCGGACTGTTCACTCATTGGGCACACATCACGCCGGACTCTTATAACGGCTCAGCCCCATAGGTACGGTGTGTACGTCATCCCCCTAGGGACGGCGCCAAGGAGCGGCCCGAATTGATTCTGCCCCACGCGAGCGACGCCGGGGAGTCCGAGTGGTTCCTCGTGATCCGGCCGGACGCGCGCCTATGGTCGTTCCGGCTCTCGGGCGGGATGTCGACGTCGACCTTCTTGCGGATGCTCGCGCCGCCGGACAAGAACCCGTCGAACTAGGCGCGCGCCCGCGCGCCTGCCACCAAACCTTCAAGTGGCCCCTTTCACGTCCGCGGGCGGGCGTGCGTGCGACTGTGGATTTCGAGGCCACCGAAGAGCAGAAGATGATCCGTCAGGTGGCCCGCGAGTTCGCCGAGGGGAAGGTCAAGCCGGTCGCGGCCGAGGCCGACGAGAGCGGGCGCTGGCCCGACGAGACCGTGAAGGCGCTCGCGAACCTCGGCCTGCTCGGGATGATGGTCCCTGCCCAGTACGGCGGGGCCGGGGCCGACTATGTCTCCTATGTGGGCGTCGTCGAGGAGCTCTCGCGCGTATGCGCTTCGACAGGCGTGATTCTCTCGGTAAACAACTCGCTCTTCGCATACCCCGTGAACACGTTCGGCACGCACGAACAGAAGGAGAAGTACCTGCGCCCGATCGGCCAGGGCAAGAGGCTGGGGTCGTACGCGCTCTCGGAGCCGGGCGCCGGGTCGGACGCGGGCTCGCTGAAGACGACTGCGCGGCTCGAGGGCGACTCATATGTCCTCAACGGCACGAAGCACTTCATCACGAACGGGCCGGCCTCGGACTTTGTCGTCGTGTACGCCAACGAGGACCTCTCGAAGCGCCACCGCGGGATCTCTGCGTTCATCCTCGAGAAGGGGTTCAAGGGGTTCGAGGTCGGCGCGCAGGAGGACAAGTTGGGCATCCGCGCCTCGGGCTCGTGTGAGATGGTCTTCCAGGACTGCCAGGTGCCCAAGGAGAACCTGCTCGGCCCGTCGGGGGGGGGCTTCAAGGTCGCCCTAAGGACGCTGGACGCCGGCCGGATCGGGATCGCGGCGCAGTCCGTTGGGATCGCCCAGGGGTCGCTCGACATCGCGGTCGAGTACGCCAAGGCCCGCAAGCAGTTCGGCCGGCCGATCGGCTCGTTCCAGGCGATCCAATGGAAGATCGCAGACATGGCCGCCGGCATCGAGGCCGCACGGCACCTGATGAACCGCGCGGCGTGGCTCAAGGACCAAGGCCTCGACCACAACAAGGAGGCGTCGATCGCCAAGCTCTTCGCGTCGCAGGTGGCAATGCACGCGTCTAACGAGGCGGTGCAGGTCCTCGGGGGTGTCGGTTACACGAAGGACTACCCCGCGGAACGGTTCTACCGGGACGCCAAGGTCACGGAGATCTACGAGGGGACGAGCGAGATCCAGCGCATCGTCATCTCGCGCGCGATGCTGCGATAAGGAGGGGGGGGGCCGCCGGTGGAGCACACACGCGAGGGCGGGCTCATCCTCGTCCGGCTAGACCCCGGTGAGGAGCTCCTTGGGGGCCTGCTGCAGGCGATGGAGCAGCAGGGGGTAAAGAGCACCCTCATCGTATCGGGGATCGGGGCGGTCGAGGGCGTGGAGGTCGGCCGCTTCGACCCCGGCTCGAAGAGTTATGAGCGCACGAAACTGGAGGGGTCGCAAGAACTGGTGTCCACCTCGGGGAGCGTGGGGTGGGACCCGGACCTTGGGTTCCAGCCCCACGTCCACGTCGCGCTCGGGGGCCGCGACCACACCTTGCGGGGCGGCCACCTCTTCGCGGCCCGCGTGTCGGTGACGGCCGAGCTGGCGCTGCGCGTAGTTCCGGAGGGGGTCGTCCGGCGCCAGCACAACCCCGAGATCGGGCTCGCCCAGATGCGCCTGGGCGGTAGCCCGTAGCGCTCCGCCCCCGTTCCCACGCCGCGCGACCGGGCTCTCTCTCCCGCCCCGCGGTCGACGGCCAGTCGAGGGCCATGTGCACGTGTCCGGTGCGAGGAGACCCGCGAAGGGCAACGCGACTTAGACGACGCCCATCGCCGCGAGCTTTTCGGGCAGGTACGTGTCCGTCACGAAGTCCAGCCCGTACTTGGCAAGTGCCTGCTGCTCCGACTTCTTATTCAGCTGGAGCTGGAGCTGGATCTCGTCGTGCCAGAACGACCCCTTGAACCGCGGGTCGGTAAGCTCGGCCTTGAGCGCGCGCACGTCTTGGTCGTTGAGCTTGTCCGCGGGCAGCTCGTAGTTGACGATGTCGGAGGGCGTTACGCCCAGGAACTGCGCCGATGGGGTCGCAAGGTACTCGGAGATGTGGGCCGTCTTGATCGCGCCGTAGGCGACCGACGCGAAGATGCGGAAGGACCATGGGTCACCGTCCGTGAAGCACACGACGGGCAGCTTGCACTCCTCGTTCAGCCGCTTGATGAAGCGGCGGGTGGACCGCGCGGGCTGGCCCTTCAGGTTCACGAGGACCGCATCGAACTTCTCGTCGAAGCGGTTCTCGATAAGCCGGTCGAACATACCGCCGGTCTCGAGGGCCAAGACGAACTTGGCGTCGAAGTCCTTGATCTGGATCTTCTCCTTCTCGACGTTGAAGGGGAGCGTGTAGCCGGAGTCGCCCACGTCGTCCCGGCAGTTGATGGTCTTCAGGTCGCCCTTCCGGTTGCGCTCGACGATCGTGACGTTCCCGAGCACGGAGGCGCCGTTCTCCTCGGGCCGAAGCTTGAAGTCCTCGCGCATTGCCTTCGTGATGATCTCGAGGTCCTCGGCGGTGTTGTTGGATTCGTCTTGGCTCTCGAACTTGGCCAGGTCCCACCCTTCCGAGATGTAGTACATCTCACGCAACGTCGACGACTTGCCCTCCTTGATCATCTTCTGGATGAACTCGATCATGTAAAGCGACTTCAGGATCCCGTAGGCGCCGGCCTTCGTCTTGGCGGTCTTGGTCGAGAGCGCCTTGCCGTACTTGTACACGTGGTACCGGGGGTGGAACACGATGTTTTGCTTTGTCCGCGACGGGATGTGGATGGCCGGGACCTTTGACTGGAGGAGCGTGTCGTAGACTTCGCGGGCGACCCGCTCAAGCTCCCTCTCGGCCTTGAGTTGGGACTTGGCGATCGCGCCCTTCTTGAGCGGCTGGAACCCCTTCACCTTCTTGCGCGCCATGATCCCTTAACCCCCTCACCACTCCTCTGCGGCGATCCGCGACTGGCGTGCGCGAGCGCGCCCGCGCGGCGGCGGGCCTCCGTTGGCCTTGCCCCCGGCCTCCGTGCCCGCCACCTCCTCGTCTTCTTGGCCGCCTGCGCCCGCGGCGTCCGCGCCCTCGGGCCGGGGACCCTGCACCTCGGTGCCGTCGGCTGCGTAGACCCGCACCTCCATCTCCTTCTCCTCGTCCGTGAGCTTGCCGGTCGCCGCGCGCCACGCGTCTTGGTCCCACTGCTCGGCCCCCGAGACGAGGTCCGCGTCGACCCCGTGGACATAGAGGTCGTTCTCGTCGTAGTCGTCCTTGGCCAGGCCCTTCAGCTTGAAGGTGACCTTCGCATGGCCGGCCGACGGGATGGACTTGAGGTCCCACGCGAGGATCGTCCCCTCCACCAGGCTCGGCTTGGGCGAGACGTCGTGGACCGCCATGGGCTCGGGCAGCACCGCGACGAGCCGGAACTTCTTGCGCGTGCGCGTGTAGTTGGAGACTGCGAGCGTTACCGTGTGCGCTCTAGGGCGCTCCGTGAAATCGATCGTGTCCTCGATGAGGACGGTGTTCATGATCCGCGAGATGATCGACTCGATGTCGGGCACGGGCTTCCCGATGATCTGCGCGGACTTGGCCGCGATCTGTGGGATGACCTTGCGGATGATGGTCTCCTTCTCGTGCATCCGCTCGTACTTGCCCTGCTTGTGGATGTGCGTGAGCATCCGCCGCGCGCAGTCCCTTAGCGCGAGCCGGGCTTCCTCGACGATCTCGGGGACGGGTGCGACCGCCTCCTTCGACTCCGAGGTGAACGGGACCATGGTGGCCGCCACGTGGACCATCACCGCGACCGGCCCGTACGGCAGCCCCTTGCCGCCCCGCTGATCCAGCTTGTAGTGGCGCCAGTTGATCTGCTCGATGGCCTGGGTGATGGCGCACGAGCCCTGCTGGTAGAGCAGCGGCACCCGGTTTGCAAAGCGCAGCACGCTGACCTGGTCGTCGGGCTTGAGGTCGCCCCCGTATACGAGGCCGGCCTCGACCTGGAAGGGCGTGCCGCCATACACGGTGGCAGCGCGCGTCGAAGTCACGACGAACTCCGCGTTGGCCGCGTGCCTGAGGCCCTTCTTGACGAGCAACTGCCCGATGGGCGAGAGGCAGTCGGTCGGCGGGGCCATGATCTTGACGGCCTCGAAGGCCTCGAGCAGCCGCTCGCACTGCTCCCGGTCGAGGTCCGATGGGCGCGTCATCTCGTCGAGCGAGGCGACCTCACAGATCTCGTGCGACACGCGGGCCGAAACGCGGGTGAATTCGTTCTCCAGGAACGCCTTGAGGCGGGCCTCCTTGGAGGCTTTGGTGCGCTTCATCAAGTCGCCGAGCTGCAGCCCCTTGGGGTGGGGCTTGACCTCCTTCGTGGCCTCCGGCAGCTTGTCGGTCACCCGCTCGAAGACGGTCCGCGTGCCGTCCGGCTCGATGAAGGTGAGCCGTGCGTGCGGGTTGACGACGGCGGTGAGGCGGAGGTACTCATACGCGGACTGGCGCCCACGGATGTAGCGCCCGTCGAATATGACCTCGAGGCGCGTGCCGTGGTCCTTCTCGGGCCAGGCGACCGGCTCCTCACGCAGGACCTCGGGCGCGTTCTTCTTCAGGTCGATGCGCAGCTCGACCTCCCAGGCGGGCTCGTCCTTCCCGATCTTCGAGCGGACGAGCGCTCGGCGCCCGGTCGTGAGTTGGCCGAACATGACCACGGCCGAGATGCCGATGCCCTGCTGGCCGCGCGACTGGCGGATCGCGTGGAACCTGGACCCGTAGAGGAGCTTGGCGAAGATGGGCGGGATCTGCCTGTGGACGATCCCCGGCCCGTTGTCCTCGACGGTCATCTTGTATCGGTTCTTGGCCTTGTCGAAGTCCTCGACGTGGACGGAGATGTCCGGGAGGACCCGAGCTTCCTCGCAGGCGTCAAGCGCGTTGTCCACCGCCTCCTTCACGGCGGTAATGACGGACTTTGTCGGGGAGTCGAAGCCCAGGAGCTGCTTGTTGCGTTCAAAGAACTCGGCGACCGAGATCTCTTTCTGCTTCTTGGCCAGTTCCTCAGCGACCAGCGTCACTGGCACCCCATCCAGCGGCGGGCGGCGCGCGCCGTCCACGCCTGGATGTGCCAATCGGGCGTTTCCAATTTAAGGCCATCGACATGGCCAGGCGCCCAACGCGCGCGCGCGCACCCGCACGCGCGCAGGCGCGCGCGAATCGGCCGGCTCCGCGCGCCGCCTGCCATGGCGACGTGTCGTACCCGCCCCCCGATTACCAAATCCTTATAAACGGCAATCCGGATCGAACCGAACCGAAACCGGCCAGGCCAGAGGGGCAAATATGCAACGAAGAAACCGACTAGCCACTACGCTTGTTTGTGGACTGTTTGTCTCGTCCATGTTCGTGGTACTGCTCGCGCCGCCCGTGGTGGCCACGCCGGGGCGCGATTCACCCTCCGCCGCCGCCGACTGCATGGCCGGCCCCTACGAGGGCCTCCGCGACCGCCAGTCCTATGTCGAGAACGGACCCCCGCTCGTCGAGGACTACTACCGGTGCTTCGTGTGGGAGGGCCAGATGTTCCAGGCCGCGCTCTGGACGAGCCCCGACGCGATCCTGACCGTCCACCGCTCTGTCGAGGGCTCCCTCGAGGAGTTCGCGCGCTCGTATGTCAGCGAGCCGGCAAACGTCGGGGGGACGGCGATCGGGCTCGCCGACCTCAGCCTCCTCATCTTCCAGACGGAGCTGGTCTACATCAAGGTCAGCCCGCCTGCCAGCGCCGGCGCGGGCTCCATCTACTACAACCTCTACTTCCGGGCGTACAACGCGACCGTGCTCGGCGCCGGAGACGGGGTCACGACGACGCCGGGCAACGACTCGATCAACGGCTGGTCGTACCCGTGGATCTTCGGCTACCGCTTCACGAACGACTACTACTGGATCAACGCGTCGAACGGGTTTGGTGGCAACAATCTGAACTACCGCGTCACGCTCAACCAGGACTGCTCTACCGCGATGTACGACATCTTCCTCTTCCGCTTCCTCGACTACGACAGCCAGAGCATCGACCTCGTG
The DNA here is from genome assembly GCA_965541515.1 of uncultured Thermoplasmata archaeon. GTDB lineage: Archaea > Thermoplasmatota > DTKX01 > DTKX01 > DATEUP01 > DATEUP01. Next base: position 4,991 of record CBEUCC010000070.1, on the reverse strand, counting down.
AACCACTCGTTCGCGTTGGAGCGGCGGCTGAACCGCGCGGCGCTCACCACGAACTTGAACATGCTCGAGTTCGCGCCATCCCTCTACGACGGCATGTACCTCCTGCGCGTCCACGCGGCCGAGAACGGCTCGTACGCCGCGGACAGCCCCGACCGCTTCAGCTACTCAGTCTCCGTGACGACCGTCGGCGGCTACACCAAGGACGGCAACGACCGGCTAGGCGACGGACAGTTACTCACGATCACCCAGTCTGTGACCGGCCACATCGACCAGCGAGACGACAGCGCCGACTGGGTGCGGCTGCAACTGGTGGCCAACGACGTCGCGTCGCTTAGCGTGAATTTTAACCGCGCCAACGGCGAGATCACGACCCTCGGGCTGCGTTACCGCCTGATGGTCTTCGCGCCCAACGGAACGGTCGTGGCCGACCGGCAAAACTGGGGCGTCTCCGGCGGGAACCTCTACTTCAACCCCTACCTCACGATCCCGTCCTTCACGGTAGGTGAGGACGGCATCTACCATGTCGGGATCTTCACGGCCGACGGCGCGCTCAACTTCATCGACCCGCACCTGATCAACACGGGCGGTGTCGGCAGGAATTGGGCCGACTGGACGCTCACCGCGTCGCTACCCAACCGCGCCCCCTACATCAACCCGAACGTGACGCTGCCCGAGACAATCGTGGTCAGCGAGGACTCGGAGTACCGGTTTAGCATGGCCGGCAGTTTCGTTGACCCGGAGGCGAAGATCGGCTACCCGATCTACGGCCCCGTCACCTCATCCAGCAACCTGACGGCGACAATCGGCAGCGGGATCGTCACGGTACGGCCGGCCCCGGACTGGAACGGCAACGACCAGTTCACGGTCACCGTGAAGGACGACGTCCCGGCCAACCAACTCCAGGTGACCTTCAACGTGACCGTCTTGCCGGTGAACGACGCTCCGCGCATCTACCCCGGCGCGGCCAACTACAGCGTCGTGATCATTGACGAGGATGGCTCAGTCAACTTGACGATGCGCTCAATATTCTACGACGTCGACGACGTCGACCTGGTCTTTACGGCCGGCGGCCTCTCGGGCCAGAAGGTCGACGTGGTCATCAACAACGCCTCCCAGAAGGCCATCATCACGCCCGACCTCAACTGGAATGGCGAGCTAGACGTTATATGGACCGCGACGGACGGGGCCGGGCTGCTACGCGACTTCGTGTCGCATGTCATCGTGCGGCCGGTGAACGACCCGCCGCGGGCAACGGACACGCGGCTGCCGCGGATCGTCATTGACGAAGGCCAGGACTTCTTCATCAACCTCACGAGCCACTTCTTCGACTTCGACAGCGGGGACGAGCTGCGCTACTACGGCTCCGTCGACGCGTCGGTCTCGAAATTCATCCGTGTCAACAACACCAACCTCGACCCGCGCGACCCGAACATGCGGGTCTACGTGATCGACCAGTACCGGAGCAACTACTTCACCAACGGGCCGGTCCCGATCAAGTTCTGGGTGCTCGACTCCCAGGACAACGTGGACGGGACGAACGGGATCGCAACGGTGGTGGAAAAATCGACGTTCCTGGAGATCGTGAACGTGAACGACGCGCCGATCGTCGACGAGGTCCAGCCGGCGCCCTCCGAGGTTGCAATCACGGACTACAGCGAGGGCGACTCGATCACCTTCGCGGTAACGCGCGTGGTCGATCCGGACAACTCGTTTTTCCCCGACACAGACACCCAGTTCTTCTACAAGTGGTTCGTCAACGGTGTCGAGATCGTTGGGCAGACGACGCAGACCTTTGTCTTCCGGACGGTCCTTGACGCGACGCAGGCGGGACAGTGGTCCGAGGGCGAGTATACGGTAAGCGTGCAGGTCTTCGACGCGGCGGGCTCGAAGGCGCAGCAGGAGCGCGAGTGGGAGTTCACGGTCCTCAAGAAGAACCGGCAGCCGACTGTCCAGGTGCTGCGCCCCACGCAGTACACGTTTGAGGAGGGCACACCGATCCAATTCCAGGCGCTCATCGGCGACGACGACCCGGAGGATCTGAGCGAGTTGAAAATCAGTTGGACCTACAGGGACGCCGACGGCAATGTTGTGCTCGTCGGCGAGACCCAGCAGGTCGAACGGATGCTCGACCCGGGCACCTACACCGTGACGGTTTCGGTTACCGACGGGATTGAGACGGTGACCCGCGAACTCCAACTCACGGTAACCGAGCACGAGCTGAGCACCCCGGGCTTCGAGGGGCTCCTGGGCGTGCTCGCCCTTGGCGGGGTGGCGATGGGAGCAGGCGCGGCGCGTGCCGGGTCGAGGCGCAAGAAGTGAGGCGCCCGACGGCGGCTGGGCTCACGCCTTGGCCGACGAGCCCGCAAGGACGGTGTCGTCGCCCTCGCGTGCCCCGCTGGTAAGCGCCGGCTTCAGCGCGTCCATGCGGTCCTTTAGCACACGTCGCAGCGCCGAATGGTCCTTGCCCGTCGACTCGTCGAGCAGGACCGCGCCCCGCCAGTACCGGTTGAACGCCTTGCGGGGCAGCCCCCGGTCGCGGTAGAGGTCGCCAAGGATCTCCCCGACATGGGCGGCCACGAGCACCATCCCCGCCCGCTCGAAGACGCCCGCGGCGCTCTCGAAAAACCGCGCGGCCCGCGCGTGCTCGCCGCGCACCCGGAAGTAGTCACCGATCCTGGCGAGCGCCGAGGCGAGGCCCTTCGTGTCGCGGCGGCGGTGCAGGTGGGCCAGGAACTCGGCGATCTCCTTCTCCGAAACCGCCACGTTGGGGTCGCCGAGGTAGGTCGAGATCATGAGGTCCACCAGCGCGTCCTTGCGTTTCTCGTAGACGGCGTCGACTTCGTCCCGGGGGCTGCCGGGCCGCCGGCCGGTGAGCAGCCCCTCGTTCATCGCGTAGGCCTCTTTCAGCAGGCGCTTGGCCTGCGCGAGCTCCCCGCTGTCAAACGCGAGGCGCCCCAACTGCTCGAGTGAGGCGACGAGGTAGTCCGCGTCAAAGATCTTCTTGGCGATGAGCGCCGCGTTGTTGAAGCACGAGTGTGCGCGCTCGGCAAGGCCCTTGCGCTGGAAAGTGTGGCCCATGTCGAAGAAGCAGCGCATGCGCAGGTCGGCGTCGCGCTCCTCGGGGCACAGGGCGAGCGAGCGCCGGTACCACTCAAGGGCGTCGTCGAACGCCTCCGAGTCGGCCGCCAGGCGGGCGAGTTCGTGGGCGATTTGGGCCTGGGCCCACTCGTCGTTAAGGATCTCGAAGAGGTCGAAGCCGTCGCGCAACATCTCGTGTGCGCGCTCGTCCTTTCCCTGCTTCCGGAAGAAGAGACCGGCGTCCCGGAGGATCGGCGCAAGGAAGACGGGGTTGCTCGTCTTGGCGGCGGACGACACCGCCTGCTCGAAGAAGGCAGACGCGTGGGAGGCCTTCCCGCGCTCCGCGAGTCCGTCGGCGACCTCTGCCAGCGTGAAGGCGAGTTCGTTGTGTTCCTCTTCGTCGCGAAACGCGTTCACGGATCGTATGTAGAACTTGAGCCCCTCGTCCCACTGCCCGCGGCTGACCTTGCCGCGCGCCTGCGACCGCAGCGTCCTTCCAGGGGATTCACTCGCGCCCAACCGCGGAGCCGCCCGCCACGCGATGGGGTGAGCCGCTAATGAGGGTTTGGGTGTGCGGCGCACGAGGTGGTGGGTGGCTCGTACGTGACATGTCGGGCGCGGCCCGCGGTGCAAGTCGCGCGTCCACGAAACCGTAGCGGGGCACCCGGCCAGACACGACGAGCGGGTGCATGTTGTAGAGGCGTACCGTCTCGTCGACTGTGCGGCGGGGCGGCCCTTCCGGGTAGAGTTTCGCGGCACGCGTCTCGATGGAGAGCAGGCGGTGCCCCATCGCCGTGACGCGTGCGAGCTCGATCGGCTCGAGCCCCTCGCCGGCGCAAGCGACGGTCGAGAGCGCGAGGCCCTCTCGCAGCGCCCCGAGCGCTTTGCCGAGGCGCCCGGCCTCCTCAAAGAGCGCGGCCAGGCCCATGCAGGCCAACTCGCATTCGAAGGGCAGGCTCCCGCCCCGGGCAAGCGCGGCTGCGGCCGCGTAGTGTTGGAGGGCCACCGGCTGCTGGCCGGCCGACCGCGCAAGCACGCCGAGGTCCAGGAGGATCCGCACGCGCAGTGCGGTCTGGCCGGCCTCGCCGAGCGCGCGTGCCTGGCTAAGGGCCGCGCGGGCGTGCTCCATGCGCCGCTCCTGGAGGTAGACCTCGCCGAGCTCCACGAGCGCACGCGCGCGGGCGTCGGCACCGCCGTGGCGGTCGAGCACCTCGAGGGCCCGGTCGGCACAGACCGCGGCACTCTTGAGGTCGCCGCGGGCGCGGTAGAGCGCGGCAAACCCCCGGTACACTTCCGCGCGCATCATGGGCGAGCCCGTCTCGCTCGCCAACTCGCGGGCGCGCATCAGGAACCGCTCGGCCATCGCGAACTCGCCAAGCGCCAGGTAGCACTCCCCGCACTCGACCAGACACTCGACGACGAGGACGCCCTCGCCGGCCGACTGCGCGACGAGCGCGGCCTTCTGGAGGAGGCTGACGCACGCGTCCATCCCCGACCGGCCACGGGCCGCCCGCGCCTTGTCTCGCAACTGCGCAACGGACCGGCGCGCTTCGGCCGAGGCGGCAGGTGCCGGAGATTTACGAGGGGCCATATGCGGTCAGGCCGGGAGGGGTCGCCCTCGCCTGATAACCCTTCCGGAATGCCCCTCCAGCGCGGACGGTCACTCGCGGCGCGAGAACTGGACCATCCGGTCAACCGCTCCCCGCGCGCGCCGCACGGTCTCGTCGTCCAGCAGGACCTCGGGGCCGAAGTCCTCCATGGTGGTGAGCACCTTGCGGATGGTGATCTTCTTGTGCGTCGGGCACACGGCACGCGACGGGACAAGAAACGACTTGTCCGGCGATTCGTGCTTGAGGCCAAAGGTGATCTCCCGCTCCGTGCCCACGATGAATTCGGGCTTGGACGACTCACGG
>CBEUCC010000069.1:0-13487 GCA_965541515.1 uncultured Thermoplasmata archaeon | reverse complement strand
GCCACCGCCACCGCGCCCCGGACATTCAACAGGCTAGCGTGGGTCTCAAGGTCACTCGCCCCGGGCGGCGTCCCGTCACCCGTTTGGATCACCCAGTCCTCGACACGGTGCCAGGGGAGACCCGTGTAGTATCCGCTCTCCATGAGCGCAATGAAGTGGGAGCTTGTTCGCGGGGCGTACGATTCCTCGATCTCGAATACGATGGTGCCACTCTGGGTCAAGATTACGGCGCATCGGTGGGTCCATACGTCTTGGGGGCAGATGGTCCCGGGCGGGAGGGGCCCCTTGTCCGGCGGCGAGGGCGCTAGGAGGACGACGGCCACCACGATTGCAACCACCGCCACGGCGCCGCCGGCGCCGGCCACGGTGCGGACCTGGCGCTTGCGCCGCCGTGCGGCAAGCCGCTTGCTCTCTTTCGCCGCAGCGATCCCCGGGCCCGCATGCGACTGGCAAAATAAGGCTCGTCCTAGTCCTGGCCCTGGAACGCGTCCCGAGTCCCGAAATAAACAGTGACGATCATGGCGACGAGCGCGAGGCCCAGCAGGTGGGCCGTGTACGGCGCGGGTTCCCGCGGCAACGGCGTCGACGTGACTACGACGAATGCGTCATGCGCCATGGCGAAATCCAGTGTCGAACCCTCCTCCGTGTGGAGACCGGAGATGGCCTGGCCATCTCCGGTCGCGAAGTCGTAGCGCCAGGCGCTGGCGCTCTCCCCGAATAGCCCCGCCTCGAACCCGCCGGTCAGGACCGCGTTTGGACTGGTACGGACCCAGACGGGCCGGTGGCCCAGGGGGCCGGGCAGGGTCTCCACCTGGCGCGCGTTGATGTCGAAGTACTCGGTCTGGGGCACCGACCGGTTGACCCACGCAGCGAACGCCTGGCCGGCATGGACGTCAAGCACTCCTTCGCCCTTGGCCACCAAATCCAGCCGGTGGGTTGCCACGTTGTACACCCAAAGGCGTTGGGTCGCGTCGGCCTGCCCTATGAACAGGTCCGTCCCCACCGCCGCCCGCGCCGTGATATTGCCGGGCAGGTCCACATCGAAGACCCGGGGGGAAAGGTCTGCACGGAGGAATCCCGCGACGGCGCTGCGTCCTGAGCCGTCGGTGTAGCTCCACGCGACGAGCAAACTGCTAACCACGAGGCTCCCGCGCGTGGGCTCCATCCCGGCCGGCACCGTCGCCCTTGCAGAGGTGGCTTCGGTGAAGTCCCGAACGTGCACGGACGGCGGCTCGCCTGGCTCCAGCCATGTGAACACGTCCCCGTTTGCCCCGGCGTCCCGGATCTTGGAGGTGTTCGCCGCAAACGAAGCCCGCCCGTCCAGCGGATAAAACCGTGCCGAGGCCGCGTCGAGCAACAGGGTAGAACCGACCGCAACGTGCGAGCCGGCAAGGGCAATCGAGGATTCCGGCGGCCCCTGCGACCCGCCCGGAAGCGGCGTGACCTGCGCGGTGTATGAGGTCGGCGCCGGTGGCGCGGCCGCGTCGTTGTACACGCCCGCCGCAAGCAGCAGCGCGACCGTCAGCAGCAGAGCCGCAAGAGTCGCGAAACCGCGCGCCTTGCTCTCCCCATCGGTCGGACTTGTGGCGGCGGCCAGCGGACTGCCCCCTTCTACCTTTCCTTCACCCCCCCTTGCACTTAAATAGCGAACGCCCCACTTCCGCCCGCCCCATGGAGTTCCGCCTGACTTCTGACTTTCAACCGACGGGCGACCAGCCCCAGGCGATCGAGCGCCTCGTCAAGCTATTCGGCAAGAAGGACGAGCGGGCCGCAACGCTCCTGGGTGTCACGGGGTCGGGTAAGACGTTCACGATGGCCAACGTGATCGAGCAACTGAAGCGCCCGACGCTTGTCATCTCGCACAACAAGACGCTAGCTGCCCAGCTGTTCAACGAGCTTAGGGATTTCTTTCCCGAGAATGCGGTTGAGTATTTCGTCTCCTACTACGACTACTACCAGCCGGAGGCATACATGCCCCGGACAGACACATACATCGCCAAGGAGATGAGCAAGAACGAGGAGATCGAGCGGCTCCGTTTCAAGACGACGGCTTCGCTGCTTGCGCGGCGCGACGTGATTGTCGTGGCCTCCGTGTCGTGTATCTACGGCCTGGGCGACCCCGCCGATTTTCGGGAGGGCTGCCTCCAGGTCAGCGTAGGCGACCCGCTGCAGCAGGAGGAGCTCACAGCCAAGCTGGTCTCCATGTACTACACGCGCAACGACTACCAGCCGACGGACGGGACCTTCCGCGTTCGGGGCGACGTTTTGGATGTCGTGCTGCCTGGACAGCGCGAGGTCCTGCGCGTCGAGTTCGAAGGGGACCGCATCGACCGGCTCAGCACGCACCACCTGGTCACGCTCGACCTCATCCAGAAGGTCCCGACGGTTCTCGTGTACCCTGCCAAACACTCCGTGCCCCCCGCGGAGCAGCGGCGCCGGGGGATCGCGCGGCTCCGCGACGACATGGAGGCGACCGCGGCTGCCCGCGAGGGGGGGGGGAAGTTGGTGGAGGCCCAGCGCCTCCGCCAGCGGACGGAGTTCGACCTCGAGATGCTCGAGGTGCAGGGGTACTGCCAGGGCATCGAGAACTACTCGCGCCCGCTCGAGGGCCGCCCCGCGGGCTCGGCGCCGCACACGCTCATGGACTTCTTCCCGGACGACCTCTTCGTCATCATTGACGAGTCCCACGTGACGCTTCCCCAGGTCCGGGGGATGTTCGAAGGCGACCGGACGCGGAAGCGGACGCTCGTCGAGTACGGCTTCCGCCTGCCCTCAGCGATCGACAACCGCCCGCTCAAGTGGCAGGAGTTCGAGAAGAAGATCAGCCAGGTCCTCTATGTGTCGGCAACGCCCGCCCCGTTCGAGCTCGAGAACTCCGCGGAACTCGTCCAGCAGATCATCCGCCCGACCGGCGTCGTCGACCCGGACGTGGAGGTGCGGCCGCGCGTGGACCAGGTGGACGACCTACTCGGCCAGATTCGCAAGACGGTGGCCGCAGGAGACAAGGTGCTGGTCACGACGCTCACCAAGAAGATGTCCGAGGACCTTACGGACTACCTGAAGGACCTCGATGTGCGCGTCAAGTACCTGCACTCCGACATCGAGACCCTCGAGCGGGTCGATGTGATCGAGGGGCTCAAGAACGACGAATACGACGTCATCGTAGGGATCAATCTGTTGCGCGAGGGGCTCGACCTGCCTGTCGTCGGGCTCATCGGTATCCTGGACGCCGACCGTGAGGGGTTCCTCCGGGGCGAGACGGCGCTTCTCCAGACGATTGGCAGGGCGGCCCGCAACATCCGGGGCCGGGTCATCCTGTACGCGGACAAGCAAACGGAGGCGATACGGCGGGTGGTCGAGACGACCAACGACCGCCGGGCGCGCCAGATCGCATACAACCAGGAGCACGGGATCCGTCCCGTGAGCGCTGCGACACGGCGAATGCAGAGCCCCCTTTTGGAGTCGTACCGGAAGATCGCCCGCGGGGCCGGAAAGGCGCAGGCTGCCGCGCGGGCTGTTGAGGACGAGGACGTGGGTGCGCTGATCGAGCTGCTCGAGGGCGAGATGCAAAGGGCCGCGGCCGAGTTGGAGTTTGAGCGTGCGGCCACGCTGCGCAACGAGATCCAGGCGCTGAAAAGGGACGCGGCAAAGCGAGGCGTGACCGTCGCGCCGCACTGAAAGGGAGGGCTTGTCTTGGGCCTCGATAACATCGTCATCCGCGGCGCCCGCGAGCACAACCTCAAGGGTATCGACGTGACGATCCCGCGAAATACGCTCACCGTCATCACCGGGCCCTCGGGGTCGGGCAAGTCCTCGCTCGCGTTCGACACGATATATGCCGAGGGGCAGCGGCGCTATGTCGAGTCGCTGTCGGCCTACGCGCGCCAGTTCCTCGAGCAGATGCAAAAGCCGAGCGTGGATTCCATCGAGGGGCTCTCACCGGCGATCTCCATCGACCAGAAGGGGGCGTCGCGAAACCCGCGGTCCATCGTGGGCACGGTGACCGAGATCTACGACTACATGCGCCTGCTGTTTGCCAATGTCGGGAGGCAGTTCTGCTACAAGTGTGGTGACCGCGTGACGCGCCAGAGCGCCGAGCAGATCGTGGACGCGCTGGAGGCCGAGTACAAGGGAAAGGAGGTCACCCTGATGGCGCCGGTGGTCCAGCGGCGCAAGGGACACTACAAGCCGCTGTTTGAGAAACTCCGGCAGGACGGCTTCGTGCGGGCCGTCGTGGACGGCCACCTGATGCGCCTCGACGAGCCGATTGAGCTCGACAAGAATAGGTTCCACACGATCGACGTCGTCGTCGACCGGCTGAAGGTTGACCCTGCGCGGATGAACCGGCTGCTGGACGGGGTGGAGAAGGCGACGGCTTTGGCCGAGGGGGCTGTGAAGGTGCAGCGGGGGCAGGTCGCCCGCACCTGGTCGGAGCGCAACGCCTGCGCGCGGTGCGGGATTTCGTATGAGGAACTCAAGCCGGCGCACTTCTCGTTCAACGCGCCGATGGGTGCGTGCCAAGAATGCCAGGGGCTCGGTGTGCGTCGGAAGGTCGACCCCGGGCTCATCGTCCCGGACACTTCGAAGTCCTTCCACGAGGGGGCGGTCGCCACGCTCGACGGCGCGTCCGCGTTCTGGTACGGCCAGATGATTGAGACGCTTGCCACCGCCTATGGGATCGACCTGGACGCCCCGTGGTCCAAGCTGCCACGGGAGCACCGCCGGCTCCTGCTCCATGGGACGGGCGGGCAGGAGCACGACTTTCGGCTCAAGGGCAAGAGCGGTGCGAGCGCGTACCGTTTCCGGTCGGACTTCGAGGGGATCATCCCGAACCTGGAGCGGCGGTACAAGCAGACGGAGTCCGACTGGATCCGCGAGTGGATCGAGTCGTACATGGCCGAGACGCCGTGCCCCGCGTGCAGGGGGCGCCGCCTCAAACCGGCCGCGCTCTCGACGCGCGTGGGCCCGCACAACATCGCGGCGCTTACCGACATGACGGTGGAGCGCGCGCGCGGAGCCATCGCCGCGCTGAAGCTCAACGACCAGGAAACCCAGATCGCGCGGGAGATCCTCAAGGAGCTGGACGCCCGGCTGACCTTCCTGATCGACGTGGGGCTCGACTACCTGACGCTATCACGACGCACCTCGTCGCTCTCGGGCGGGGAGAGCCAGCGGATCCGGCTGGCGACCCAGATCGGCTCGGGGCTGGTCGGCGTCCTCTACATCCTCGACGAACCTTCGATCGGGCTCCACCAGAAGGACAACCTGCGCCTGCTGGGTACCCTCCGGCGCCTGCGCGACCTTGGCAACACGGTGCTGATCGTGGAGCACGACTTTGAGACGATGGAGGCGGCCGACTGGCTGATCGACCTCGGGCCGGGGGCCGGGGAGCACGGCGGCCGCGTGGTGGCCGTGGGGCCCCCGTCCGAGATCCGGAAGAACGCGGAATCGCTCACCGGCCGGTACCTCTCGGGGGCGATGGCGATCGAGGTTCCGGCCGAGCGACGATCCGCGCGGGGGTGGCTGAAGATCAAGAAGGCGCGTGAGCACAACCTGAAGCGCATCAACGTGGCGGTCCCGCTCGGTGTGCTCACGGTCGTCACGGGAGTCTCCGGGTCGGGGAAGTCGACGCTCATCGACGAGGTGCTGTACCGGTACCTCGCGCGCCGCCTGAACCGTTCGACCGTGAAGCCGGGTGCCGTCGACGCGGTGATGGGCATCGAGCAAATCGACAAGGTGATCGAGATCGACCAGAGCCCGATTGGCCGCACGCCCCGTTCCAACCCGGTCACGTACACGGGCGCCTTCACCCCGATCCGCGAGCTCTTTGCCGGGACGCCGCTCTCGCGCCAGCGCGGCTACGCGCCGGGCCGTTTCTCTTTCAACGTCAAGGGCGGGCGGTGCGAGACGTGCAGTGGCGACGGGGTGATTCTGATTGAGATGCACTTCTTGCCCGACGTGTCGATCCCCTGCGAATCGTGCGGTGCCAAGCGGTACAACCGCGATACGCTTTCAGTGACCTACCGTGGCAAGAACATCTACGACGTCCTCAACATGACCGTTGACGAGGCGCTCGTGTTCTTCGAGCACATTCCCCGGGTCTGCAATGTCCTACAGACCCTCCAGGAGGTGGGGCTGGGGTATATGCGGCTGGGCCAGTCCTCGACGACGCGGTCGGGGGGTGAGGCCCAGCGGATCAAGATCGCCTCGGAACTTCGCAAGCGCGCCACGGGGAGGACGTTCTACATCCTCGACGAGCCGACGACCGGCCTTCACGCGCACGACATCCAACGGCTCATCAAAGTGTTGCGGCGGCTCACTCGATCGGGAAATACGGTCGTCGTCATCGAACACAACCTCGACGTCATCAAGACGGCCGACTACATCATCGACCTGGGGCCCGACGGCGGCGAGCGGGGCGGTCGCGTGGTCGCGAAGGGGACGCCTGAGAAGGTGGCGGCCGGCGATTCGTACACGGGCCAGTTCCTTCGTCCGGTCCTTGGTCGCAGCCGGACGGCGGTGCGGACGCGTGGTCGTACAAGCCGTTCCGCGCCCGTTGCCGCGCCGGCCCCGGCAGCCCGGCCCCGGAAGCGAAGGGGATCACGGTGATGGCGGGCCGGGCCGCGGCGGACACCCCCTTCTCGCCGCCCGTCGGGGTCTGGCTCCCGCTGGCAACACTTGCCCGTTCGCTCCCCGGAAGACCGGGCGTGTACCGGTTCCTAGACCAGCGCGGCCGGCCCGTTTACATCGGCAAGGCGAAGGACATTCGCAAGCGTGTGGTCCAGCACCTCTCTGACCGCCCGGAGCGCAAGGACCGGATGCTCGAGGTGGCCCGCGACATCGACTTTACGGTGACCCCCAACGAATCGGCGGCGCTGCTGCTGGAGCGCAACCTGATCCGCCGTTTCCAACCCCGGTTCAATGTCAACTACAAGGACGACAAGGACTACCCCTACATCGCGATCACGCGGGACGACTTCCCGCGGATCCAACTGTCGCGCGAGAAGCGGCCCGACGGGCACACCTACGGCCCCTTCGCTTCCGCGGCCAGCGCCCGCAAGACGATCACCTTCGTCCGTAAGGCGTTCCAGGTGCGGGACTGCCCCGAGTTGCTGCCGGGAGGCTGTTTGTCATACCACATCAACCTCTGCAGCGGCCCCTGCATCAGCGCGGTCGAGAGGGACGAGTACCACGAGCAGGTCTCTCGCGCGCGGGCGTTCCTTCGGGGCGACCGCCGCGACCTGCTCGCGGACGTCAAGCGGGAGATGCGCGCCTCGTCCGACCAGATGGACTTCGAGCGGGCGGCGCGCCTGCGGGACACGGCGCGGGCCATCGAGCGCACGGTCGCGCAGGACGTGGACGCGCGCGGCCCCCGCAGCTCGGACGCGGACTATTTCGGCGCGAGTCTAGAAGGGCTGCCGGCGGCGTTCCTCGTCCGTGAGCGCGGGCGTGGCGTCGTAGACCGCCGCCATTTCCTTCTCAACAACGCGGAGGCCGTGCCGATGGAAAGCGCACTGCGCGATGTGCTGCTCGCCTACTACGAGACGGCCGACGTGCCGCGCCAGGTCTTCATTCCGGTCGTTCTGGAGGACCAGGCGGCGGTGGAGACGTACCTGGGGGAACTCCGAGACGGGCCCGTGCGCCTCCACCGCCCGGAACGCGGCCACGCGCGCCGCCTGGTCGCGCTTGCCCAGGAGAACGCGAAGCTGACGGCCAAGCGCGAGCTATTCAAGAAGGAGCGGTTGCGCACCAGCGACCTCTCGCTTCGCCTCAAGGACCTCTGCGGCGTCAAGCGGCCGGTCTTCCGAATCGAGGCGTTCGATATATCGCACACCGCCGGTGAGGAAGTCGTGGCTTCGCTCGTCTGCTTCGAGAACGGCTTGCCGAAGAAGGCACACTACCGGCGGTTCAAGATGAAGGTAGACACCAACGACGACTTTGCGGCCATGGCGGAGGTCGTAGGCCGCCGCTTCGGGGGCAGCCAGCGTCGGGAGTTGCCGCTCCCGGACCTCGTCCTCATCGACGGGGGCCGCGGCCAGCTCAACTGGGCGGTCAAGGCCGCGAACGATGTCGGGTTCGACATGCCCGCCGTGGGTCTGGCCAAGCGGGAGGAGGAGCTCTACCTCAGGTCGGGGCGCGTCCTGGACCTCGACGAGGGCGACGAGGCGCTCAAGCTCCTGATGCGGGTGCGCGATGAGGCGCACCGGTTCGCCGTGACGTACCACCGTCGCCGAAGGGGGCGGGCGCTCCAGCGGTCGGGGTTGGAGGCGGTGCCCGGGGTGGGGCCGGCGCGGGCCCGCCGGATCTGGAAGGCCTTCGAGAACCTCGACCACCTGCGGAATTCGGACCCGGAGCTAATCGCGCAACGGGCGGGCGTCCCCCGTCCGGTGGCGCTTGCAGTACGCCGGTACGTGGAAGGGCAAGGGGACTCGTCCACAGAGGGTCGGCAGGGGAGCGGCTCGTTCCAGCGCAGCTAGGTCCGGTGCAGGAGGCCTCATCGCGTCGCCGTCCGACTGGCATATCGCTGTGCTCCCGGACGGCTCGACGGTCAAGGACCAGGTCTGGCTCCACGCGGGGGTTGAGCCGGTCCGGGAATCCCCGCCCCGGGGGGTATGGACTTGCGAGCCGCCGCGTCCGCGCCGCGTAGGCGCGTGGAAGGGGTGGGTGGTCCGGTTTGCGGCTCCTGCGGCTGTCCTGACCGCGCTTGGCCTCGCGTTGGGGGTGACCGGCCCGGAACTCGTGCTGTTGGCGGTCGCTGGCGCCTCGGCCAGCATCGTGGTCGTTGCACTGGGGAGCGCGGGTGGCTTTGCCCGCACCTTGCGTCAACGGTCGTCCTGGCTCTACCTGCCTACGGAAGGCGCCTCCATGGAGCAGTGCAGGTCGCTCGACGGGCAACTGGAGGCCCTGCTTACCCAGACGGGTATCAAGGTGAAGCGGTCGTTGCGGCGAGCGGTGCCCGAGTTGGATTTCGAGCTTGGTTTTTGGAACCTGACCGATTACGTGGTAGTCAGTCACGAGCCCCTGAAGGGGGCCGAAGGGACAGTCTTCATGATCACCGCGATGGAGGCGGGGGACGCCGCTCCGTTGCAGCGTGCGAAAGGCGCGATCCTGGCATCACTGCCTTCGGCGGTCGGGCCCACCGAGCCAGGGAGCTAGCCGCTCCCCTTACGTCTGCTTGCGCCTGCGCAGCAGCAGGAACGCCGCCGCTCCCGCGGCCGCTGCTCCGGCCGCTCCCGCGCCGACCATGATCATGTCCGAACCCGACGCGACCCCGAGTGCGGCCGACCCGCTGGCCGTCGTCCCGCCGACCGTAGCGGTCGCCTGAACGGTGCATTCGCCAGCGCCCATATCAGGCCCTGGTGTGTACGTGACTGTAGCGCCCGTGCCTACGATTGTGCCGCATGGGGCGACCCAATCGATCTCCTGGCCCGGGACTTCGTTGCCCTCCACGTCGAGCACCGTGGCCGTGAATGTCACGCTCTCTCCCGGTCCCAACGTGATGGCGTTCGGTTCAACCCTAACGGAGAATGGGCCCGCATAACCCACCGCGATTTCCACGACGCGCGACAGGTCGCCGAGCGTTGCGGTCACCGCGCAGGTGGACCCGCCGCTCCCGGAGGCGGCCGAGACGGTCACGCGCTCGCCTTGGGCAGGCGCCACGGCCCCACACGTGGTTGCCCACGCCACCGCCGCCGCGTCCAGCGCGTGACCCGCCGTGTCGCTCAGCGACGCCGTCGCCTGGACGGTGCCGCCCGCGACAACCGACCCGACCTGGACGCCAACTTCCGCCGCAGACCCATGATCCACCGCGACCGTCGCGTGCAGCAGCAAGCTGCCGCTGGATTGGCTGACCGTGCAGACCGTGCCGCCTGCGTCGTGGGCGGTCTCGAGCATCGAGGTTGTCCCCTGGGCCGGGACCATCGCGCCGCAGGCCGTGGGCGATACCGACCAGGAGGCCGCCATCGCGTGCCCGTGGTGGTCGAGCGCCTGGAACTCGAGGCCCTCCCCCTCGACTACGACGCCCGTAGTCGGGGATATGGTCCCGGACGTGGCGTCGTGGCGGACGGTTACGACCGCCTCCACCGAGCCCGTCCCGACCTGCGCCACGACGGCGCACGATAGCCCCCCAGCGTCGGTGGCGACCGAGAATGTCGAGAGGCTACCCGTCGTCGGGTTGAATACCCCGCAGGCGACGGGGTCCACCGACCAGTGGGCGGAAACGGGGTGGTTGAACTTGTCCTCGATCTCGAACACGATGCTGGCCCCTTCGTAGACCGTCCCTTCAAGCGGAGACAGGATCAGCTCGCTCGGGTCGTGGACGACGGCGGCAACCGCGGTGACGCTCGAGGTCCCGGCCTCGGCGGTGAGCGTGCATGTGTTGCCCCCCGTGGTAAGCGCAGTGAACATGACCGTCTGGCCGACGTCGGTGCTCAGCCGGCCGCACGTGGTGCTCCACTGGCCCGAGGCGGCGTGCCCGTTCGTGTCCAAGATGGAGAACGAACGGGCCTCGCCCTCCACGACCTGCGCACTGGCCGGCGTGATAGTCAGGGCCGAGAGGTCATGCACCACATCCACCGTCGCGCTTGCCGTGTGGCCCTCGAAGGTGGCCGCCACTTGGCATGACATCCCGCCTCCTCCCGACAATGCGTAGAACACGGCGCTCGACCCCTCGGCGTCCACATAGCCGCAGTCCTCGGGGGCGACGGACCAGCCGAGCGCTAGTTGGTGGCCGAGCGAATCATCTGCCGACAGCGGCATCGAGGAGCCCTCCGTGACCGTGGCGTACGATGGGCTCACGGTCAAGGCGGAGAGGTCGTGGCTCACGACGACGGTTGGGGCCGGCACCGTGCAGGCCTGGTTGAGCGAGTCGCGGACCGTGACCGAGGCGGTGTACGACCCGGCCTCGCCGTACGTGACGGTGACTACCGACTGGTCGGAGGTGGACCCGTCCCCGCGGTTCCATTCCCAGGTTAGCGGCATCAGCCCGCCCGAAACATCCACCCGATACGTGAACTCGGTCGCCGCCTCCAAGCCCGTGAGGACCGAGGCAGTCGCAGAACACGTGAGGGGCGAAACCACGCCAACCACCCGCACTTCGTCCAAGTACGCGCCCTCCATCCGCCCGCTCTCGTCCGAGACGAACCGGAAGCCGACCGCAGTCGTGTCAACGGGGATCGCCATGGTGAACGTCGTCCACCCGCTGGAGCTGCCATCGAGTGTCTGGCCGACCTGCCACCCGCCCGCAAAGTAGAGCACTTGGAGGTAGTCGTGGCCAGCCTCACTCTCCAGCCAGTACTGCGCCTCGAGGCGGCCGGTCTCGAAGCCGGCCAGGCTGACCTGACGGGTCATCTTAGCATCCATGCCGTCGTCGTAGAGGCCGGAGACCGAGTTGTTGACGTGGCGAGTGGCTCTCATGGTGACGTCGTCCACATAGGCTCCCTCCTGCGTGCCACGGTCATTCGCGTAGAACGCGAAACCCACCTTGGACGCATCCCCGGGGATCGTCACGGAGCCTTGCGCCCACCCGGCGCTCGACCCGCTGAGGGCGTTCACGAAGTGCCACTGGAATTGGGTGTAGTAGATGACGAAAAAGAAGTCATTGCCCACTTGGGAGCCTAGCCAGTAGGAGAAGTCGAGCGTTGCGTAGGCATAGCCGGTAAGGTCCACATCGCGCGAGACAGTCGCGTTCATGTTGCTGTCATAGCGCCGGATGTCGGTGTTGTTGGGAAGCACCTGGACGCCATTGCCGTCATCCGGCTTCTCGTCCTCCGACGCCTGGTTGTCGCCGAACTGTGCGCACCAGATGCTGTAGTTCCCCGAGTTCACCCGGAATGTCGAGATGCCCCAGTAGTCGTGACCGTAGCCGGCGTCGTCGTCGATGGCGGACCAGCCGGAGGGAAGCACGCCGCCCTCGAAGCCCTCGGTGAAGAGGGTGTCCACCTCTGGCCGCCACCCGGTCCCTGCGGCCCAGACGCTCATCGAGCCGGCTCCGGCGCGGGCGCTGGAATTCGCCCAGAAGTCTGCGCCCTCTGAGGCGTTGTCGTCGCCGACGGTCCACACGCTCGCGGGGAATGAGCCCTCGAAATCGTCGTAGGCGACGACGGACTCCCCGGGGGTCGGGGCGCCGCCGCCTGCGGCAGCCACGGGGGGCCCGACCATGGCAGTGGCAACCAACGCCACTGCGGTGGCAAGAACGGTCATCAGGCGAAGCCACGGGTTCACGGTTTGGGAAGCGGACATCTGGGTTGAGACCCCCGCCAAGCCTGACCCCAAGGCGTCATAAACTTTGGCCATGGGGGATACCCGCGGTGGTCGCCACGGGGGCCGGAACCCCCCGCGGGGTCGGGGACGCTCTGGTCCCAGACGGTCCTGACGCTCGTGGACGACCGCCTCCGTGGACGCGTAATCAGCATCGACGTGATGGGGAGCCTGTCGATCATGCCTCTGGGGACGACCGTCGTGGGCTCGGCCTACGGGTTGGTTGGCGCGCGCACCCTGTTCATGACTTGGCGGCGTAGTGGCTGCCGGTCTCGCGGTCGTCGGGCTGCTGGTGCGCTCGGCCCGGGAGTTCGTGGCGGTCCCCGCGTTGGGGAACACGCCAGACGAACGCGGGTCGGGCGATAGATAGCCGGACGCGCCCCCACCCCCCTGACTGCAGCAGGCCGGCGGCGGCCCCGACGGCGCTCCCCCCAAGCGTCATTACCCGCGACGGCCCATCCAGCGCGAATGCGTCCGGGCGCTTGCGCCCGGCCCGCCGGGGGAAATATTCTGAGGACCCGAACGTCGAGCGTACTTGTCTGTGCCCTGCTGTTGACCGTCCCGCTCCTGCTTGCCGCCCCGCCCGCTTCGGCCGCGGGGCCGGGCACCTGGGGCGACGCCTGGCTGATCGAGACGGACAACGCCGGGGACGCCGATTCTGCGCAGGTAGCACTCGACGCGAGCGGGAATGCGATTGCGGTTTGGCAGCAGTACGACGGAACCCGACCTAGCATCTGGGCCAACCGGTACGTCGCCGGCTCGGGCTGGGGGACGGCGCAGGTGATCGAGTCGGACAACACGGGCGGGGCTGCCAGGCCACAGGTGGCGCTCGACGCGAGCGGGAACGCGATCGCGGTTTGGTATCAGCACGACGGAGCCCGCCACAACATATGGGCCAACCGGTACATCGCGGGCTCGGGCTGGGGCACGGCCGAACTCATCGAGACAGACAGCACGGGGGACGCCTACGTGCCGCAGGTGGCGTCGGACGTGATTGGCAACGCGCTCGCGGTATGGTATCAGTACGACGGAACCCGCTACAACATCTGGGCCAACCGGTACATAGCGGGCTCGGGCTGGGGCACGGCCGAGCTCATCGAGACGGACAACGCGGGGCACGCCTTTGAACACCAGGTGGCGTCCGACGCGAGTGGCAACGCGGTCGCGGTATGGGTTCAGGATGATGGAACCCGCTACAACATCTGGTCGAACCGGTACACCGCCGGGTC
>CBEUCC010000068.1:0-13708 GCA_965541515.1 uncultured Thermoplasmata archaeon | reverse complement strand
GATGAGCGCCCGGGCCTGCTGCCCCACACCAGCAACAGAAAGGGCCGAGACCGTACGTGCGCATGCGCGGGTCGCGATGCCGGGCGCGACCCGGGGTGCGCCCCGTCGGGCGCGCGCATGGCCCATGAGCTCGTAGAACTCGTCGTCGGGCGGGACGCCCGGCGCCCACAGGTCGTCCTTCTTGCGCGAGAGCGTCGCGTCGATCCATGCGGCCGTCTCGCCCGCGATGCGATGGAAGTCCTCGCGGCCCGTCGCGAGCGCCGCGACCGTGAGCGCCTCGACCATCTCGGCGTTGAGCGCAAGCGGCTTTGCTGTCAGGGGCTCCTTCCACCCCCGGCCTTCACAGGCAATGAAGAAACCCCCCTCCACACTGTCGTACAACTCCGACTTGCCAAGCGTGTCGAGCCCACGGACGGAGGCCTTGGCCGCGTGGGGCGTGCCCTCGCGCAGCCCGGCCGCCAGGAGGAACTGCAGGGCCACCGGCTGGGGCACCCCGGGAGTCTGCGCGAATTCATGGGTCCTCCAGTCGAAGTCCCCGACCAGGGCGCGCGCGAAAGCCCCGGCTTGGGAATGACCGGCCCGCGCCACGCTGTCCACGGGCGCCCAACGTGCGCGGTCAAAGATAAGGGGTGCCCGCCCCGCGACGCCAACCCCCTGAGATGCACACAAACCACGACCCCACCAAACTTCATGTGAGAGTGCGACCATCGTGCGCAATCGACCATGGTCGGAGCTTTTGGTGCGGGTCTCGTCGGCGATCTTGCCGTAATCATGATTGCGTCGGCCGCCGCGATCGTGATCTTCCGCAGGCTCCACCAACCGGTCGTCCTTGGCTACCTGCTGGCCGGGATGTTCGTCGGCCCCGGTTCGCCATTCCTCAACCTGGGGATTGACCAACTTGACATCGAGGCCTTTGCCGACCTCGGCGTGATTTTTGTCCTGCTCTTCATCGGCATGGAATTCGACCTGCGGCAACTGCGGTCCATCGGTGCCCCCGCCATTGTCATCGGCACGCTCGAGGTTACGGTGATGCTTGGCGTGGGCTACGCGCTGGGGCTCGCGATTGGGCTCGACCCCTTGAGCGCGGTCTACCTCGGCGCCCTGGTCTCGATCTCGAGCACCGCCGTCACCATCAAGATCCTCACCGACCTCGACATGCTCCAGGACCGGGCGACGCGGCTCGTGTTCGGTGTCCTGGTCGTCGAGGATTTTGCCGCGGTCATCCTGCTATCGGCCCTGTCGGGGACGTCGAACCTAGCGACCCAGGGCCCCGAAGGCGTGTTGGCCGTCGTGATCTCCGTCGTGATCTTCTTCTTCGCGACGATCTTCATCGGCGTCCAACTCATCCCACGCGCGTTCCGTCGCTTAGAGCGCCTCGGTTCCGATGAGGTGCTGACCATCGCAGCGCTCGGCCTCTGCTTCGGCGTGGCCCTCATCGCGACGGTGCTCGGGTTCAGCCCCGCCATGGGTGCTTTCCTGGCTGGCGTGCTGATCGGCGAATCGGGCGTGCTGGACGCCATCCGGCCCCGCTTCGAGCCCATCCGAGACCTCTTCGCAGCCATCTTCTTCGTCTCCGTGGGGATGCTCATCGTCCCGAGTCAGTTCATCGACCTCATTTTACCGATCGCCCTCATCTGCGGCGTGTTCATGATCGGCAAGATCGTCGCGGCCGGCGGCGCCACGTACCTGCTTGGGTACGGCGGGCGGGACGGGCTTGCCGTCGGCGCCCGGCTTGCAAGGACGGGGGAGTTCTCGTTCATCATCGGCAAGAATGGGCTCTCGACCGGGGGGATGGCCCCCCAACTCTACCCGATGATTGCGGGGGTCACACTCATCACAACGTTCGTGAGCCCCTTCCTGGTCAAGAACACGCACCGCATCTACCGTGCGGCCGCCGGGTGGCTGCCCTTTGGCATCGACCGCGCGGGCTCAGCCTACACAGCGTGGATCTCGCGTGCGCGCAACTCGTCCCGGCGGGACCCGGAGGTACGCAAGATCTACCGCGAGACCGGCATCCGCCTCTTCCTTACGACGGTCCTACTCCTCATCGTGTCGGCCGCGACGGTGGCGTTCCAACCGTACGCGGGCGACCTAGCGATTTCCGCGGGTTTAGCGTCTGAACTCGGAGTCACCGCGCTCATCGGCGTCGCGATCGGCGTCGTGGTCTACCCCGTTTGGGTCATGGGGCGGCTGGGCAAGGACCTCATCGACCTGACCCTCCAGGTGGCGGGAGCAGAGACCCGCGTTGGGCGGGCCATCCCCCGCACGGCCGCGCGCACGGCCCTGAGGACCGCCATCGTCGCGGGGATCCTCGGACTACTCTTCGTCGGCCTCTCGCCACTCGTGGTCGTGGCCACCGAAGGGGCCAACTTGCCGGTCTTGTTGGTGGGGCTCACAGTCGTCTTCAGCTTGGCGGGGTACCGGGTGCTCCACTCCGCCAAGTCACTCCACGCGCGGTTCGAGAACGTGTTTACCGCCCCCCCCGGGACCGACGTCGAGCCGCTCGAAGCGCAGAAGTCGACGCCACAGTTCTCGAACCTGCCACGATACCTTTGGGCCGTAGCCGACAGCGAGACGCTAGCAGAGTATGTGATCCCCGACCCGTGCCCTCTGGCCGGCGCCTCGCTGGGCGAGCTGAAGATCCGCGGGCGCACGGGTGCACGCGTCGTGGCGATCCAGCACGAACAGGATATGCAGACCGCCCCGCCGCCCTCCGCACGGCTCCACGTGGGCGACATGCTCCTGGTCGTCGGCACGCTGGCTGACCTCGAGCGATTCGAGGCGATGATCGGCCGGCCCGGCGCCGAGATCGAGGACCACAGCCCCGACTAGCGCCCTGTGCCGGGCGCAAGTCACACAAAAAGCTATTTGCTGACCAGGTTTGATCGACCCCGTACGAGGCCCTTGCCGTGTCCCGTGTGCGCATCCTAGTTGCCGATGATGCCGACTTCATGTACGAGATGCTCGAGAACCTGATCGACAAGAGCCACTACGAGGTCGTTGGATACGCGGCCGATGGCGAGGAGGCTGTCCGCAAGTTCAAGGACTTGTCGCCGGACCTCGTCACGATGGACATCCTCATGCCGCGGATGAATGGAATCAAGTCCATCAAGGAGATCCGCAGGCTCGGCCCCGAAGCACGCATCCTCGTGATCTCGGCCCTCTCGGACCCCGAGCTCATCAAGGAGGCCATGGCCGCTGGCGCGGCCGACTACATCACCAAGCCGTTCTCCGTGAGCGACCTGAAGAACCGGATCGCAAAGGTCATGGACGCGGCGAACTGACCGCCCCTCGGGCGGGCCAGCGGGGTCCATCTGCCCGAGACCAGGGCGGCGCAAACTGTTATATGGAGACTGACTTATAATAATCGCCCCGGCAATGATTGGAAAACCCTTTGAACTGCGCAAGGAACACCTCCGGCTTGCGGATGTCCTTACGAGGGCGGGCCTTGGAAGGAACCCCGCCCGCGTCATCGTGTATGTCGCGGCGGCCGGCAAGACGTACTCGGCACAGATCCAACTGGCTACCGGCCTGCGGCAGCCCGAAGTCTCCATCGCCCTACGGGACCTCTCGGACCGGCGGTGGGTCACGATGCATACCGTGCAGCGCGAGGGAAAAGGCCGCCCCATCAACGTGTACCGACTCCGCAGGCCGATCGCGGAGATCGCCGACTGGGCCCAGAAGGAATTCGACCGCAAGTCCCGGGAACTAGAGAAGGACCGCGAGGACCTCCGCCACGTGGTGGCCCGGCTCCGGCCGCGAGAGTAGGGTCAGCGACGCTTGAGCACTTGGACCGTCCCGTCCGCACTCCCGACGATGACGGTGTGGGCAAGCCCAACGAAGAGCCCGTTTTCGACGACGCCCGCGATCGTGTTGATATCCTCCTCGAGTTGCGCGGGGTCCGCGATCTGGCGAAACTGGCAGTCGATGATGTAGTTGCGGTTGTCCGAGACAAACGGCGACCCGTCCTTCTCGCGCAAGCGCGCCCGCGACGGCAAGCGCTTGAGGTGGGCGCGTGTGGCCATCCACCCGAACGGCAACACCTCGACCGGCAGCGGGGCCTTCCCGAGCCGGGTCACGATCTTGGACGGGTCGCAGATGACGACCACGCGCTTCGATGCCTGCGCGACGATCTTCTCGCGCAGGAGCGCGCCGCCACGGCCCTTGATAAGTGTGAGGCCGGAGTCTACCTCGTCGGCGCCGTCGATCGTCAGGTCGACCCGCGGGTTGTCCTCAAGGGTCGTGAGAGCGATTCCCTGCCGTTTGGCCTCGCGCGCGGTCGCCTGGGAAGTCGGGACCCCCTTGATATCGAGGCCTTCCTCGCGGACGCGCCGGCCGAGCGCGCGCACCGCGTGTACGGCCGTACTGCCGGTGCCGAGGCCGACGACCATCCCGCCGCGCACGAGCGTCGCGGCGTGCTCCCCGGCCACCCGTTTGGGGTCGTTCCCCCTCCCGGCGGGGGCCTTGCGGTGGGCGGGCATCGTCCCCGTGACCTGCGGGGCCGGTCATGAACGTTTAGGAGCCCATCAGCCCAGGTCGAAGTCGCCGGCCTCGTAGTCTCCGCGGCGGCTGCCTGCGCGACGCTTCCCCGGCCGGACCCCCGTGCGGGCTATCTCGTCCAGGTCCTTGCTCGCCTGCAGGAGGGCTTGGCTCGACGCGCGCCCCCGCGGGGACTGAGCCACGGCGTTCTTGGCCGCGCCGGCCTCAACGTCCCCTTCATCGTCGCCGGAGGGGCCGAGCATCCGCTCGCGCAAGGTGAGAGGGATCAGCGCGTCGCGCTCGTCCGCGCTGAGCGGCGTGGCCTCTCCACTCACGTCCGGCAGGGGCAGGGGCGTGTCAACGCCCTCGAATGAGAGCCCGGCGGGCGAGAGCAGTGCGGAGGCGACGCCCGGGAGCGCGACCCCTTCCCCTGCCTCGCCCGCCCGCTCAACCAGGATGCCACAGAGGGGCGTGGGGGGGGTGGGGCCAAGCAACCGGCTGAGTGCGAACGTGCCCACGGGGCCCGTCACGCCCTGGGCGACTAGGACCGGCGGGTGACCCTCTAGCGTGGGGCTCCACTCCGGCACGGTCGCGGCCAGCGACGCAAGCGCGAGCCCGCCTACGCCCGCTGCGGTGTCGGCCGTGAGCGACGAGAGGTCGAGCCATACGGCCGCCGGCCGACCCCGTGGAGAGGGCGCAAGGACCCGTGACCACGGTACGGGCGTGGTGAAAATGGACGCTTGGAGCTCGGCCTCGTGGAGCCGGGTGAGCGCGTCTTCCAGGGCGGGCGCCTCCCTTGCCACCGGTGTGCCTGAAAGCTCCTGCGCGAGCAGCTCGAAGGTGAACTTCACACCGAGCTGCGATGTCGTCCGCGCGATCGCCTCGGCGACTTTCCCGCCGGCCGGCCGCGAGCCGCCCACCGCGCCGCCTGCGCCGCCTGCGCCGCCGACAAACGCCGCGAGGTACGCGACGCAAGACGCTCGGGCCGAAGGCCCCAACGTTCCGCGCATGGGCAGACTCAGCGTCAGGCGCGTGGGAAGGCCCGGCTGGCCCGCGGGGGCGAGCACCCGCGGTTCCATGCCGATGAGCCGGGCCGTGCGAAGCGAGGAGGCCAAGTGGCCGTGCGACGCGATGACCACGAGCGGGGAGCCGTGGGAGGCGGCAAGCTCTGCGGCCCCGCGCGAAAGCTCGGACGCCTTCTCCCCGTGGTCCATGGTGAGCGCAAGCCGCCCCCGGGCAAGCTCCAAGGGGAACCGAGCCTTCTCCTCCAACCCGGGTAGCTGCTTGCGCGGAGCGGCCATCAACTTCCCACCCCCTGCATGGTTATTTGAGCGTTTGGAGGCGGAGCCCAGAACGAAGAGGATCGCCCCCACACGGCGAAAACTTATCGCCGGAAGAGGGCTGATGAAGCCTGGTGAGCGGAACGGACGGGCGTAACCAGGCGGCGCAGCGGCGCGCCCGGCGCGCCGTTGGCGTCGGCCTGCTCCTCCTAGCGGTGGCCGCGCCCGGCGCCCAGGCAAGCATGACCATCGGTGCCCAGGGCGAGACGTACACGGGCGCGTCGTTCTTCGTGATCGTCGACCCCTCCGACCCCGATGCGGTGGTCCTCGTCGAGTGGGACTTCGACGGCGACGGCCAGTCGGACGTCAACCGAACCGATGGGCTGGAGGCTGGATTCACCTACGGCGTACCGGGCGACTATGAGGGGGTCGTGACCGTCACGCGACGGGTCGGTGACGCCTTGGAGTCGGAAACCAAGGTTTTCGAGGTCCAAGTCCACAACGGCACGCCCACGGTCTCGATCGTTGTCCCGGAACGCGCGGTGGCGGGGGTGCCGCAAGAGTTCCTCGCCCTCGCGAGCGACAAGGACCCGTCGCCTGGCGGTGAGGCCTTCACGTTCGAATGGGCGGTCGACGGCGTGGCCGTGCCCTCCGCGGGAGCCTCGGCCGATGTGCTTGTCGACCAGCCTGGCACGCATGTGGTGACCCTGCAGGTCACGGACGAGGAAGGGGTGCGGGCGCAGGCAACGGTGACGGTGTCCTTC
Source organism: uncultured Thermoplasmata archaeon (assembly GCA_965541515.1). Taxonomy (GTDB): domain Archaea; phylum Thermoplasmatota; class DTKX01; order DTKX01; family DATEUP01; genus DATEUP01. Next base: position 7,185 of record CBEUCC010000068.1, on the reverse strand, counting down.
GGCTCCCCGGGGCTGTTCGATGGGCGGCAGGGGGTCATCAACCTCGGGCTGCTCCTGGCTGCATTCGCGTTTGGCGTGGGCCTTGCGCTGATGCGGGCGGCCCAACGGGAGCGCCGGGCAAGCGCGCTGCGGGAGGACGAGGCGGTCGCGCTCGCCTCCGAGGAAGCTGTCGGCGTGCGGGGAAAGCCGGAGAAGGTGCCGTTCCAGGCCGCGGCGGAAACCAGCGTGCAGGGAAGCGGCGGCGCCCGCGTCGTGCACGGTGGCGCTCCGGCAGCCCTTGCGCGGACGAAAGAGTGCCCGGTCTGCCACAGCGCTATCGACGCGGACCTCGACTCGGCCGACTGCCCCTACTGCCTTGCCAACGCAGAGGCCGAGGCCCTCGAGTCGACGCTATCGGGCCCGGCGTTCGAGGCCATCGACCTCTCGGAGGTGCGCGCGCTCCTCCAACGGGCACGCCGGGAACGGCACCTCGGCCGGACCGACCAGCACAGCGCGCTCGTCAAGCAAGCCCGCGAGCGGGCCGACGAGCTCCTCGAAGAACGCGCGTCGGCCCAGGTGTGGCTGGAAAAGGCGCGCAAGGCCGCCGAAGCGGCCTCGCCCAAGATCGACCCCGAGCGGCTGGACCGTGCCCACTCGTACCTGAAGCTCGCCGAGTCGCTCTCGAAGGCCCACCAGCACGGGAAGGTACAACGCCACGCACAGCGCAGCGTTGAGATCCTCTCCGAAGGGGTCGGCGGCGGCCGAGAGATGCCGGACCGCTGCCACGCTTGCGGGGGCGCGATCGCCGCCGCGCGCGCGGCTGGCGCGCAGCAGTGCCCACACTGCGACGTGGCGTTGCGCCCGCAGCGGCCTGAGGAGAGCGAGGGGGAGAGCCCCCAGGCCCTTGAGGCGGAAGTTCGCAGCGAGCTTGGCGCCGTCCGAGACCTCTTGAGCGCCGGCAAGGCCGCCCCCGACGAGGAGGCATGGTCACTGCTCAAGGAGGCGGAGGCCTTTGAGCAGGACGCCGCGTGGTCGCAGGCGCTGGAGCTCCTCCGGACGCTGCGCGAGCGGTTCGAGCGCGAACGCGACGCCGCCGGCCCCGACGAAGGGACTCCCGACGAGCCCGCGGCGGGGCCGACGAACGGCACGTAAGGGGGCTACCCCCCTGGGGCCGGGCGCGAACCTTTAGGTAGGGCGCCTCCGCTCACGGCGGCGGAGCTGGTGGGTCGTGGGGAGTCCCCCTGTGAGGGAAGAACAGGCACGCACACGCCCGGACAAAGTCGGCAAGCGCGCATTCGACATGGAGTTCGGCCGGCTGGCGTCGGGGATCGTCATCACCGACGACGACCCACAGGTCGCCGAGGTCGCACTCGCCGTGTCGAGGGCGCGCCGGGCGGCCGACGCAGGCGACTACGTGGGAGCGATCCGGTTGCTTGGGGATGTGAAACTCTCGCTCACCCCGGCCGAGGCGCCCGGGCTTGACGCGGGCGTCAAGCCCGAGGACGTGGAGCAGGCGCTTGGCGACCTACGGCGGGCCCTGGCACGTGAGGACGAATTCCCGGGGCGCAAGGACATCGAGGCGCTATCTCTTGCGGCGCGCGAGGCCGCCAGCGAGGGACGATGGGAGGCCGCGTGGGCGCTCGTCGACGAGGCGGACCAGCGCCTGGGAGAGCGACTAGCGGGGAAAGGTTCTCGTGAGTCGAGGCCCTCGGGCACCGCGTGAGCAAGAAGGTAACCCGCCCCCACGGAGAAATGGGGGACCGCGCACCGGACCGCGGACGCAACCTCATGGTGCTGCAGCCCTTGCGGTCGACCGAGTCGTGGAGCGTTGCCAAGGACACGGGGCTAGTGACGATCCGCCAGCCCAAGGCGCTAAGCCGGGTCGAGACGCGCCTTGCACGCGTGGTGAACGCCCCCCAGGACGTCGCCCACCCGCTCGATGTGTACGGCTCAGCCATTTGGCAGCTTTGCGACGGCAAGCACACGATCGAGCAGATCGCGCGGCTAATGGAGGCGCGGTTCCACGAGCAGTTTGAGCCTGCGATGCCACGCACGCTCCGGTTCGTCGAGTTGCTGGCCCGGCGCCGCCTGGTGCTCATCGAACAGCCGCCCCCCCGTGCGGCCGGGGAGCGACGCCCATGAAAGTACGGCTCCCGGACGGAGCGAACCGGACGCACCCGGAGCGACCGCACCGGAGGCGCGGCATCATCCGGTGCCCGCAGTGCCGATCGCACCGTCTATCGGCGGAGATGGCGTTCATCGGCGGCGCGAAATACCACTGCGCAGACTGCGGCTTCCGCGGGGCGTTCGTCGTGACGGACGACGCGGAGGCCGAGGGCGGCGAGCCGAGCAAGTGAGGCGTGGCCGCCGGAGGATTACCCATGGCGCCCGTCCGTACGAAAGTCATGGTCGTCCCCGTTCGGATCACAAGTTCCTGGGAGGTGCTCCTGCTGCAGCGGGGACCCGACAAGGGCGGGGTCTGGCAGCCTGTGACGGGGAACGTGGAGCCCGGGGAGGATCTCGGGAACGCCGCCGTGCGTGAGTTCGACGAGGAGACCGGGCTCGGGCGACAAGCGGCCCTGCGGCCGACGGGCTACATCCACCGATTCGAGAAGAACGGCCGCGACGGACCGCGGGACTACGAGGAGCATGTGTATGTCGCGGTCGTCCGGATGGGCGCGCACGTCCAGTTGAGCCACGAGCACGTGGGGTCGCGGTGGATGCCGGTCGAGCAGGCGCTCGAGGCGGTGGGGCAGGAGGGCGTCCGGACCGCCATCGCCAAGGCACTTGAGACGGTCGGGTCGTCCCCGTAGGGCGACCGGCGGCCTCAGGCCCCTTCACCGGGCGGCTGCTCGACAGCGGGCGCGTCTTGGGAGCCCAGCAACTGCCATAGCTTGTCGTAGGAGGCCGGGAACTTGGGGAGGAACGTGAGTTGCTTGGGGACGGGGTACCGCAGGCCCCCTTTGTGTGTCGCTTCGAGACCTCGCGCGATCTCGTCGGTCCACGACCACGGCGCGGAGAACGCCATCTCCGTGTCCGGGACCATCCCGAACACACGGTCCCCGTTGCACGGCAGGACATACGCGGGCTCCCCCGTGAGCATCGCGCGCTGCACGAGGTCCGCGCAGTCGAGCCGCCCTTCGGCCGACGACTCCATGCGGCCGCCCTTCGACCAGAGGCTCGCCGAGACGAGCCGCATGACCTGGGCCGAGTTCCCGTAGAACGCGAAGACGTCCGGCTCGAAGTCGGCCCGCTCGATGGCCCCCACGAGGAACCCCTCGTAGGTGCCCAGCTCGAAGCGCGGGACAGCCTCCTCCATCTTGGCCCCCGCTTCTTTGGTCTCCGTGTAGAATTTCTCGCACAGGTTGCCCTCCATGTAGTACGGGTGGAGGCGCTCGAACCCCATCGCGGCGGCCCCGATTACACAGGCGTTGTCCTCGCGACCCATGTAGACGGTCCACCCGACCTCGCGCGCCACCGCCACCGCTTGGCACAGCGTGATGGGGTTGCGGAAGTCACGCACAGGGCGCTTGGCACGCTCGGGCGGCTTCTCCCCCTTGCGCACCATGCGCACGGCCAGGGGGAAGTTGTGCGGGTGGACGTATTTGGTGAGCGAGGCTGCAAACGCCTTTGGCTCCACCAGGGCACACTCCGCTCCATTCCACGCGCACGCACCCATTTGAACGTAGGGGGCCGCGACCATTTTCGGACGCGTGGGCGCCGCTGGCTTTTTCCCCCGGAAGCCGGCTGCCGGAGCCGATGGTCGCGCGGGTATTCGTCGCCAACCGGGGCGAGATCGCCGTGCGGGTCATGCGCGCCGCCCGAGAGATCGGGATCGAGAGTGTCGGCGCCATGGCGCGCGGCGACGAGGACGCCGGCCACCTGCACTTCGCGACCTTTGTGCAGGCGCTCGAGGGGGACGACCCGCGCGCCGCATTCCTCGACGCCCGGGGCCTGGTGGACGCCGCAGTACAGTCCGGCGCGGACGCGCTGCACCCGGGGTACGGTTTCCTTTCGGAGAGCCCCCAGTTTGCGACGCTCGTGGAGGCCGCGGGCATCACCTTCATCGGTCCGCGGCCGGACACGATGGAGACCTTCGGGGTCAAGACCGTCGCACGCCGGTTCGCCCGCGAGGCCGGGGTCCCGACGGTCCCTGGAACCGAGGAGCCCGTCGCCAGCCCGGAGGCCGCGCTCGAGGTCGCCAAGGAGCTCGGCTTCCCCGTGGCGCTCAAGGCGTCGTACGGGGGGGGTGGCCGCGGCATCCGGACCGTGCGCGACGGGGAGTCGGTTGCGGCGGCATTCGAAAGCGCCAGGCGTGAGGCCACCCAGGCGTTTGGCCGAAGCGAGGTCTACCTTGAGAAGCTCCTGCAAGATCCGCGCCACGTCGAGGTGCAGGTCGTTGGCGACGGCAAGGGGGGAGCCGTCCACTTCTTCGAGCGGGACTGCTCGATGCAGCGGCGCAACCAGAAGCTCATCGAGGAGTCGCCCGCCCCGAACCTCGACACCGCGCTGCGCCAGCGGCTCGTCGACGACGCCGTGCGTCTGGCGTCGGCCGGCAAATACCGCTCCGCCGGGACGGTCGAGTTCCTCATCGAGGGCGACACCCACTATTTCCTCGAGGTGAATGCCCGCCTCCAAGTGGAGCACCCGGTCTCGGAGTGTGTGACGGGGTGGGACCTCGTGCGCCTCACAGTTGAACTCGCCGGCGGGCAGCGCGAGTTGCCGGCCCAAGAGGAGATCCGGACCCACGGCCATGCGATAGAGTGCCGCGTCAACGCCGAGGACGCGCGCCAGGGGTTTGTCCCGACGCCGGGGAAGATCACGCGGTGGGTGGTACCGCACGGCCCCGGCGTGCGCGTGGACAGCGCCGCCTCCGCGGGAGGGTCGGTCTCGCCGCACTTCGACTCGCTGCTTGCCAAACTCATCGTCCACGCTGCGTCGCGACCCCAGGCCCGCGCGCGCATGCTGCGTGCCATCGGGGAGTTCTCCGTCGGCGGGGTACAAACGACGCTACCGTTCCACCGGTTCGCGGTCGCGTCCGAGCCGTTCGGTGCGGGGCGCTACACCACGGCGACTGTGAGCGAACTGGGGGTGCCGCCCGGCCCGCCCCAAGAGGACCGGCACGTGGCGGCCGCCGCGGCGGTACTCGCGCGGGCGATGGGCGGAGGCGTCTCCCGGGACCGGGCAGGCTCCCAGCGCAGGCCGGGCACGCGCCGCCCGCGCCACCCCGCGACGCGCGGGGGGTTCGCGCCGGCCGGCGCGGGGTGGTTCCATGAACTATAGGGTACGCGACGCCTCGGGCGAGAACTTGGTCTCGTTCTTTGCGATGCGGGAGAGCGTCGACGGATGGAGACAGTTCGAGTGGGCGGTCGACGGCGGCGAAAGGCGGCCGGGGCGAGCCCGGCGGGAAGGCGACGAGATCGTGTTCGAGTCGGGGGGCTCGCGACACCGTGTTTTCGTCGGCCCGATGCGCGACGGGGGCCCGGCTGGCGCCGTTGAGGTCGCAATGGGTCCCGAAACCTTCCGGTTCCAGGTGCTCCGGGTCCAAGGGTCCAAGGGCGTGGGGGCCGCCGGCGCCACCGCCGGACCCCAACCCATCGCGACACCGATGCCAGGACGCGTGCAAGCCGTGCATGTAAAGCCGGGGCAGGCCGTGAGGCGCGGCGACCTGCTCGTCACCCTCGAGGCCATGAAGATGCAGAACGAATTCCTGGCCCCGACGGCGGGGCGCATTCACGAAGTCCACGTTGGCGTCGGTGACGTGGCGCGTGCGGGCGACGTGCTCGTCGTCATCGAGCCGAGCGCGCAAGGCCCGCCCGAGTAGGGCGCGGGGCGGGTGGTCGGATGCTCATCTGCGCGCACCGCGGGGCGTCCGATGATCTCCCCGAGAACACAATCGTTGCGCTTGCTGGGGCCGTCGAGCTCGGGTGCGACTACCTCGAGTTCGATGTGCGCGCCACGCGCGACCAGCGCCTGGTCGTCATGCACGACGAGCGGCTCGACCGGACAACCAACGGGCAGGGGCGGGTCGCCGACCGAACGCTCCACGAGTTGCGCCCCCTCGACGCAGGCAGTTGGAAGGGCGAGGCACACGCCGGCCGGAAGATCCCGACACTGAATGAGGCGCTCGCCCTAATCCAGGGGACCGGCCCCTTCATCGTAGACTTCAAGGAAGCGAGCCCCGAGCTCGTCGACGAGTTGGCGCTATCGCTGGAGGCGGATGCCGTCCTGGACCGCGCACTTGTCACGAGCCCCTTCTTGGTAGTGCTGCGGGAATTTGCAAAGCGGTACGGCCAAGTCCGCCTCGCGCCGCCTCTGGCCCTGGCCGTTCAAGCGCGTGCGTCTGGCGTCCCGCTCACGTCGCACCTGCTGCTTACGCGCGCACCGCACGCGGACGCGGCGGCGGTGGCGGCCGCCAGCGACCTCGGGGCGAAGCAGATCGCGACCCTCCCACGCACCCTCGACAGCGATGGGGCACTTCGCGCGGCCCGCGCGCTCGAGGAGGTCGGAGTGGACGGCGTGCTTACGCACCGGCCACGAAATTTTCTCGCGCCCGGACTGCCTGTCGTGTGAACCCAACGCGCCAAGGCGGTGCTGCGGGAGCGTTTTTATACGCCCGCTCCGATGTTTTGGCGACATCCATGACGACCGGGATTGAAGCCCTTGTCGAGAAGGCCCTGGAGCTCAAGAAGAAGGGCCTCACGCAACCTGAGATTGCGCAGGAGCTAAATCTCTCGTCGAACACGATCGAGTGGCTGCTCACCCAGTCGCCGCATACGCGGGAGGCGGCTCCGGCGGACGTGAAGATCGGATGGCGCTCCGTGGGGGTCACCGGTGCGCGCATCAAGGTCCTAGCGGACCTCCTGACCGACGTCGCGCTCGAGGAGCTCGACGCGATGGAGGAGGAGTGCGACGCGGTCGTCGGCATCGCCATCAACGGGATTCCGATCGCGGCGTACATGTCCGAGGCGCTCGAGTGTGACTTCGTGATCCACCGGCCCCATGTCGGGGGCGACGCGAAGGTGGGGCTATTCTCGGCCAACTACGCGAGCGTCGAAAACAAGAAGGTGGTCGTCGTTGACGACGTCGTCGGCACCGGACTGACGATGAGCAATGCGATTGCGACCATCAAGGAGGCCGGCGGCACTCCGCTCCTTTGCGTCGTGATCGTAAACAAGACCGCGGAGGACGCCGTCAGCGGCGTCC